>JBDTRY010000001.1:0-93830 GCA_039931435.1 Acidobacteriota bacterium
GACCCCGCAGTTTCTAATTGTCGCCAGAACGCAGTTCTAATTGACGCTGGACAGATGCTGACGTGAACTTCTGGACTTTCGACTGTCGCGACCTCGGGGTTACTCTGAACGGCGAATTTACCGCGAGGCAGCATGAATTGCTTCGAGAGTTCACGTTCGTGTTCAAGGGTCCCATGGACTGATGCGGCCGGCCTCCATCGTTGGGAGCTATACTTCTCGGCAGGGACGGAGCGACTATTGACTCGTTCTTGAGCTGGGCTGGGCCTGGCGACTGCACCGAATGCGAAGACGCAAAGTTCCGCGCGATGTTGAAGAGATCGTCCTCGTGCTCTCTCGAAGACGCTGTTGCGTCTGTTTTGGCCTGAATCGCGACACCGCGCTGAAGAGGGGCCAAGTCGCCCACCTCGATCACGACCCGAATAACAACAATCGCTCGAACCTTGCCTTCCTCTGCTTCGACCATCACGACGAATACGATGCAAATACGAGCCAAAGCAAGGGACTGACGCTCGGTGAAGTTCGTCGGTTCCGAGAAGAACTCCACGATGCGATAGAGGCGGTTTGGAAACGGCCTTTAGCGTTTGGTGGACGCGAGGTTCCCCTCGGCGACTCCGTGGAGGGCCACTACACGCGGGAAGGTGTTGACGATAGCGCCGAGCTTGACGTCTGGCGTCTTCGCGATGGGCGCGTTCGCGTCGAGGGGACATTGGGGTCAGTGCCTCTGCTCTCGGTCTTCTCGCTCATCTCGTGACCCCTCCACTCTACGCGCGGTGGAGATCATGCGGCCATAGTTTCCACACCGAGGAGGTTTTCGCTCCCTGGGAGCGCTTTCTTGCCCTCCACCTCGGAGTTCTGATGCGACCGAGGGATACTCGCTTCCGGTCATGGCACGTCCTCTTCGACTGGAGATTCCCGGCGCCGTCTGGCATGTCACCTCTCGCGGCAACGAGCGGAAGAACATCTTCCGCAACGACACGGATCGCCGGCTCCTTCTCGAGTTCCTCGGTGAAGCCGCAAAGCGCTACGGTTGGATCATCGACACCTACGTGCTCATGTCTCCCCACCCTCTCCCGCGTCATGCAGTGGCTCAATGGCAAGTACGCATAGCGTTTCTACAAGCGTCACAAGCGGGTCGGGCATCTCTTTCAGGGCCGCTTCAAAAGCTTCTCGTCGAGGAAGAGACTCGATCCCCAGCAATGAGCCATCCGTCGCTACGTCGTCCTCAATCCCGTCCGCGCCGGGATGGTGAAGCGCCCCGAGAGGAGTACCGGTGGAGCAGCTACCGAGCCATTGCCGGCTACGAGGAGGCTCCATCCTGGCTGGCAACGGACAGGGTTCTGGGGCGCATTCGCTCCGATCGGAAGAGTGCCCAGCAGATCTACCGCGAGTAAATCGATGAGAGGCTGAATGATCCCCGCTCACCCTGGGAGGATCTGGTCGCCCAGCTCTACCTCGGGAGCGAGTCCTGGATCTCAAAGATGCGCGCGGTGATCGAGGAGAAGCCCCGCAGCGATGATCACCCGCGGGCGCAGCGGGAAGCAGGCCTTCCCACGATGCCGGCCATCGTTACCACCGTAGCCAGGACCTTCGGCGTGGACGCGGACACGATTCGACACGGAAACGGTGGACCGGAGCGGATGCTGGTGGCATGGCTGGGATGTTACGAAGGAATGCACCGGCTGCGCACGATTGCCGCTTCGCTGCGCCTTCGCAGCAGCGGACGAGCCTCAGATCTGATCCGCATCTGTGATGCCGAGCTCGATCGGGAGCCACTCCTGCGTATCGCCGCCGATCGCTGCTGCGATTTGCTGCGCGGCTCGCCCCGACCGGGGCGGCATCCCATCGTCCCAGGCGTCACAGCGAACATTCCTACAGCAGCGATCTAGAGATTTCGAGAGTCGCGCGCTCGATCTCCGTCTCCGACGGCTGAGATTGAGGCGCGTCGATGCTCTTCCGACCCCATCTCTTCTGCAACCGGCAAAATTCACTCGAGTTTCGAACTCCTTGGCACCGCTCGATTCCCACTGACGGCCCAGTTCGTTGCTGGAAGGGCTTATTCTTACGAGAGCCGTAGGTCTGACCCTTATTTCTTGGGCCATCGCGAGGAACCTCCCTCCTGGCTGGCAACGGACAGGGTTCTCGACCGCATCCGTTCCGATCGGAAGGACGCCCAGCAGATCTACCGGGAGTATGTCGATGAGAGGCTGAATGATCCCCGCTCACCCTGGGAGGATCTGGTCGCCCAGCTCTACCTCGGGAGCGAGTCCTGGATCGCGAAGATGCGGGCGGTGATCGAGGAGAAGCCCCGCAGCGACGATCATCCACGGGCGCAGCGGGAAGCAGGCCTTCCCACGATGCCGGCCATCGTGGCCACGGTAGCCAGAACCTTCGGTGTGGAGGCGGACACGATCCGTCACGGACACGACGGAGCGGAGCGGATGCTGGTGGCCTGGCTGGGATGTTACGAAGGAATGCACCGGCTGCGCGCGATCGCCGCCGCGCTACGCCTGCGAAGCAGCGGACGGGCCTCGGATCTGATTCGCATCTGCGAGGCCGAGCTCGATCGGGAACCACTCCTGCGCATCGCCGCCGATCGCTGCTGCGATCTGTTGCGCGGATCGCCCCCTCCCGGGCTGCATCCCATCGTCCCAGTTGTCAGGTCGAGCGTTCCGTCAGCAGAGATCTAGAGATTTCGACGGGTCGCGCGCTCGAGGTTTGTCTCCGGTGTGCGCGACAGAGGCGATGCAACCCAATCCGGCGCACGAAAGCCTCTCAATCGCCCGGAATCAGAATCTCCGAAGATCCTCTCAGTTTGCCAAGCGCGAACTTCACTTCCCAACGTCCTCACAGTCGACTATTCAGAAGAGCTACGGAGCTCTGACCCTACTTTGTACTGTTTGGATCGGTAGGGTTCTGAAGCTCGAGAATAAGCTCCCGGACTTTGAGGAGGGGATAACGCTCTTGCCGTGGCACCAGGTTTAGTGCGGCATCAGACTCTAGTAAGGACTTGAGGGCTTCCTTAAAGCGTTCTTGTTGTTCCTTTCGCTTCGTCGGGTCCGAGAAGATGCTAGCCTTCATCCTTGCATAAGCTTCGGACTTTCCCGCAACAATTTGCTCGAACTCAATACTCTTTTCGTAATCGAAGTCTGTGTACGCGCGCGCGAGAATGTGAGCTGCTTCCCGCAGGCTTGCATAGTCTTCTGGAACGCAAAACTGCTGAATCACTCTGCTATCGTTCAGAAGGTCGACATCATTCATGGCGACGAGACCTACAACTGTGCGAAGGGATTCTCGTTTCGTCGGAAGCGCGGAGTTAGAACGAGCCATAGTAGATCCAACGTACATCAGCTGTGTTTGCGAAGCTCATAAAGTCGAAATATTGCGGTCCGGAGAGAGGCGTTCCCGCAGGCTTAATGTCAAAGATCGTGTTTCGCAATCGAAAATCAGGAATTCGGTATCCATACGGAAGGCCGGTATTCGGACTGATAAATTGGCTCGTACCGTAAAGCCGCTGGTTGACGATCAGATCTCTCACATTCAGTTGGCGAATCCTTTTTTGGACGGAACTGTGAAGTATGGTGCCTTTGCGAGCGGAGTCGAAGGCTAAGACATCAGGATCCGCAGCTTTGGCATTACGTCTCCATGCCGCGGTTTTCTGAAGCATGAATTCAACTTGACCGGACGAGGCTGTGATCTGCCGTGACGAATCTCCAGTCGCGCCTGATTTGCGGCGAATGGACTTCAATATCGCTATGTCTACTTGGACATCCGACAATGCCTTCGCGTCGAACTGCTGCCTTGGCGCCAATGTTCGCTTCGGGGCAATTTCCTCAAGTTCGACGCTTCGAGACCCTTGAGCGGTGACATTGGCAAGCCGAGCAGCTTGGGCTGGTCGCGCGAGCGGCGCGACCGTGAGCACCGTCATGAACGTGGCGTCGCCGATTGCTCCGCCGATTTCTTCATCGGTCAGCTCGTTAAGGCCATTTCCGAAGGCTTCGGGATCACCCAATACCTCGCCCCAGGCAGCGCCCCAATTTGCGGCACCCTGTTTGATTCCTCGAATGGCGGCAGGGACTTGGCGAAGCGCTGTGGGATCTCCGACTGCAACCCGACCGACAAAGATCAATCCCCTACCCGCGCCGACTGCGGAACTGAAGATACCTTTGCCGAATCCCTTGAGTGAATCAACGGCGCTCTCCCCCGTCGGATCACTGTCATTGACCGGGTCGCCCGAGGCGAACGCGTAAAGATTCGACGAGTCGCCGTACCCCATGGGATCCGGCGTGAGCCACGTGCCCGTACCCGGGTCGAGCCAGCGTTCGCGGGCGTAGATGTGGCCGGAGATCGGGTCCTGGTAGGGAAGGGCCTGGAAGGGACTGAGAACGAGAACTCTGGCGGCGGTGGTCGAGTCGTCGCTCGCTGCGAGGGCCAGTTCCGGGACTTCGTACAGCGCTCGCGTCGATTCTTCGTCCGACCCCAGCGAGGCCAGCCATGACGAGAGCGAAGCGAGCGTCTCTTCCACTTCAAACGGCACCTGCGCGCTGCTCTTCACCCCGCGTGTCACCCGCGCCCACTCCGGCGCCCGCACAATCGGAACCTCGCCCCAGGCAACAGCACGCAGGTCGCGCGTGGCTGATATGGTCAGCGCCGCGCCTCCGGCAATCAATGCGTCCCAGGTGGTGCCACTGAGCGCCCACCCGGCTGTGGAATTGTCAATGAGCGTTGGTGCTGCTGCCCAGGATCGTACCACCGCTCCGTCCCCATCGACCACCGCCAGCCGCAGACCTTCCGATACCGTCTCCGCCGCCATCTCCTCGGTCAGTCGTACCGACACGGTGATCTCACTGACCGATCCGGCGACCTTCTTCCCCTTGATCTCCACTCCGTCCACGGCCGGCCCGGCGAAGTCCGTCTCCTCATCGCCGTACGGATCCGCGGCGATGTGGCGTGAGATCACTTCTCCACGGTCATTGAGGATGGCCTGCAGCCCTCCGGCCGCCGCTTCGTCGTAGATGGGATAGAGCCGCGTGAGCTGCGGCGAGAGCTCCGTGGGGTCGGCCGTTGTCACCTCGATCGGGTCGTCATATCCCATGTCTCCATGGATGAACTGCCGCAGCAGCCCGCCGTTGGCGTCAATCGCCGGATTGGTGCTCGCCCCGGCCTTAAAGACGGAAACCATGCGATCGCTCACGGGGTCCCACACAAACGTCGCTTCCGCTGGTAGTCCGTCCCCGGTAAGTTCCGGCGGCGCCAGAGTCCACCCACCCACCACTCCACTGCTCACCGCGGCTCTCTCGATCCTCCGACCGACCATGCGGTTATTGCCGTCGTAGGAGTAGAGCGCGCGAAGCAGCGCGGGCGGGCGAGGCTCGGTCAGTTTCTGTTCGATGGATGTGAGCCGTCCCTTCTCGTCAAAGGCTGTCACGAACTGGCCGTCGTCACTCCGCTCCGCGCCGTTCCAGTTGAACTCCCGTGTGGCAGTGCCCTCGACGATCTTGTCAATCTTGTGTCCGCTCTGCTCGACGGGATCGATCGATGACGGATCGATGGCCTCCACGTTGACGCCGGCGGCGGCGAGCGCCGCTCGCTGCGCCTCATCGAATCGCCTCGGCCGCGTCGCCTCCTCGCGGAAGTCCGCCGCTGAGAGCACTTCCGTCCGAGCCTCGGACGAAACCTCGCGAGCGGCCTGGGATGATCGCAGCCGGCTCCTCGCATCGTAGTCATACACGCTCGCTCGCTTGCCGCCTGAGACCCCGAGGAGCGTCGCTCTCGCAATCTGCAGACCGTCGTATTCAATGGCCGAACCGGCGACCACGACTCCGTTGGTCGCTACCTCCAGCGAGATCACACGCCCATCCGCAGCGCTATATCCGTAGGTGCGACGGATCGATCCTCCCGTGCAGGAACCGGCTCCGCATGAAGGGAACGTTGTCATTGTGCGCTGGTCCGGACGGCCCGCGTTTCTCCACGTTGCCTCGAGCAACGTCGAGGAGCTCCCGCCGAACGGTGTACGCACGATCTTCGACTCATTCCCCATGGCGTCGTAGCTGAACTCCAGCGACGAGGTCCACGCTCCTGCCGGGGCGAAGCCCGGGTAGGAGGGCATGGTCGTGCTCGTGCGCTCGTCGTGTTCGTTCCAGGTGTGCTGCTGGCTGTAGGAATCGAGGATGGTCTTCGCGCCGAGGCCGGAGGCGTCGCGGTAACGTGTCTGCGTGGTGCGGCGGGGGTGGCTGGCGAGGTCGAACTCTCCGTACTCGATCGCTGCATCCTTGTTCGTCCAGCGCGTCAGGCGGCCGGCCTCGTCGTAGTCCAGGACATCCGTGATCGTCCCTCCCCCGCCCTCGATCCTCACCACCTGTCCTCGGTTGTTGTAGACGTAGGCCTGTTTACGCTTCTGGCGGTCGGTCACTGCAGCCACCCGCGGGCCGTCCCACTCGATCGTCTCCCGGGTTCCGTCCGCGTAGGTGCGCGCTAGGGGTCGCCCGAGGAGGTCCGTCTCTGTGCTCGTCGCTTCTGAAACGGGATCGAGGTACTGCTTCAGTGCCCCCGAGGCGTCGTACTGGAAGTGGTTCTCGGCGCCATCGGGCATCGCTTCGCTTCTGAGCGATCCTCGTGCGTCGTATTCGTAGCTCGACGCCGGGCGGGCCGGCTCCTTCGCCGCGGTCACGTTGCCGGCCTGATCGAAGTGCTGCTCGAACTGCAGCGGTCCGATGCGCGTTCCCACCGCATCTCCCAGCGTGTTGTACTCCGCGCTCAGTGCGTAGGTGCTCCCTCCCCGCTCGGAGCGCCGCGCGGCCGTGGGCAGCATGCCGGTGAATCCATCGACCGCCAGTTGCTCGAACGGATCGCTCACCGCCGCAGCCGTTCCCGCACCCGTCGCTTCGGCGAGAAGGCGTCCGGCCGGATCGAAGCGCACGTGTGTGGCGCGGGGGAGCGTCTCCACCGCCGAACGGCGCACGCTCGCTCCCTTCGTGGAGGTGAAGTTGGCTCCGCGCGAGAATCCTGTGGTGCGTCCCGCTCCGTCCCAGGTGAGGCGGCTCTCGGATAAGAGTGCGGGATCGATGGCCCGGCGCACCGCCGTCATCCGTCCGGCCGGCGTGTAGTCCATCTCCATGCGTGCCGCGGTGAGCCCCGAGGAATTGAGGTGTTCGACCACGGTCGGACGGCTCCAGGCGTCGAAGGTACGCACAGTCTTCGTTCCGTCCGGTTCCATCGTGGCCACTTCGCGTCCGTGCGCGTCGAAGGCTGCGGCCGAGGCCACCTGCATGTCGGAGGCGTAGACGAGGTGATCGTTGAGGTCGTAGGCGTAGAGCTCCTCGATGGGGCTGCTCCCCGTATGTACCCTGCGGTGCGCGATGCGCCCCAACGGATCGAGCTCGGCGGTCACCGTGGCCCCAGCCGGAAGGGTGGTAACGATTTTCCGTGCAGGCAGATCGTACGCGGTGCTCGTTTCCACGGGGGCCAGGGCGCCGCTGACATCCACGTTACTCGTGGTCGTGGTCAGCGGGCGGTTCATGACGTCCCAGGTGAAGTCCGTGGTGACCAGAAGCGTGCCCTGCGTGCGCGTCGTTCTGCGCAGCCGTCCGCTGGCGTCGTACTCGTAGCGCTCGTCGCTCTCCAGCTCGGCCGGTCCCTTGACGGTCACGTGCCGTGACCGTCGCCAGGAGTCCAACTCCGTGCGCGTAATGACGCCCCGCGGATCGGTGATCACCACCGTGTCGCGGTCGGGATACTGGAAGGATGAGATGAGTCCGCCGTCATTGATCAGCTGTGGCAGTCCCCGCTCCCAGAGCGCTGCGGTGAGCGGGTAGTACGTCGTCGTCGAGAGCGAACCTGCTCCATCGGGATCGGTGCCTCCCGTGGTCTCCACACGCGTGAGCTGTCCGTCAGGGTCGAACGTGGCGCTCGCCGTCACCGAGTTGTTCGTTCTCACCAGCAACGGAATGGCACTGCCCGAGCGTCCGATTTCCGGGCTCTGGATCTCCAGTCCATTCGCCTGAACCGCTTGCAGGAACGTCGTGAGATTGGCCTCGGTGCGGTAGAGGAACATTCGGGTGATCGCCTCGCTGCCGTCCGCCGCTCCGGCCACCGACGCTTTCGCCGCTCCGCCGATGGGTGTCGTGGTCATGCTCGAAGGAATGAGCCCGGGTGCGCCAGCCGGCGCGACGAACGACGTGGCCGTGCTACGCACGCCGTTGAGTGTCGACGTGGTGCGCAGTCCCTGCGCGTCGTAGACAAATGTGTAGCTCCGGTCGGCCGTGGCCATCAGAGGTCCGATGGCGGAGATCGTCGTGGGAAGGGCACCGTAGGGTGCGGCGCTGACCGGGATCGAGGTCTCGGTGAGGCTCAATGCGTGACTGCGATCGGAGGTGTAATCGCGAGCCGGAGGCGTGAGATCTGTTTCGCGCGACTGCCCAAGGGCGTCGATGGTGACCACATGCGTGGGCGACGCGTAGTCGATCGAGGCGGTCTCGCCGGTTCCCCAGCTCTCGGACTTCAGGTGGTCGCGGAGTGCTGGTGAGGAATCGTACGAGAGCTGCAGGCGAGGACCCGGCCCCGACGGATCGGTAATCGTCGCCAGGTTGCCATCGAGCTCGAGGAAGTCATTGAAGTTCGCCCGCGTGCCGCTATAGGCATAGCGGGTCGCCGGCCGGTTGCCATCCGTGTTCTCCACATCAGGGAGCAGGGCGGTAGCCAGGTGACCGCCGGCGTACTGATAGGAGACAGTCCTCCCCCTCCAATCGGTGATCTGTTTCACGGCCCCGGGGAGCGAGCCGGTCACGCCGAAGTCGCTGGCGGTCCAATAATCCAACGTCGACATACGGCCAGCGGGATCAAGGATCTGGCTCAGCAGTCCCTGGCGATTGTAGAGATAGCGGATGACGTTGCCGGTGCTGAACGGATCGCCGGCCACGGTGAATTCATCCGATTCCGCCGTGATCCTTCCCAGCTGGTCGAAGGTGGTCGTGCGCCACTTCTGATCCACGAGGGCCCAGCCATGATCGCTTCGCGCCAGGGTAAGGAAGAGGCCAACGGGCGATTGATATCCGCCGGCCTTCGTTGCGAATCGCCACACCTCGCCCGCTCCATCGCGATATTCGACGTCGCCATCCGGCAGGGCCCGCAAACGGCGGAACAACGACGACTCCCATCCGCTGCCGATGAAGCCCGCTCCGAGCGTGCGCGAACGATAGGCGCGGTCGACGAGGACGTCCCATCCTCCGCGACCGCCCGCGTCGAGATCGATACTCGATGTCTCGAGCTCTCCACTATGCAGATAAACCGTCCCCTCGATCATTCCCGTGGCAACCGCAGGATTCTGGCCGGCCACGAGGACGTCGGTGGGGCGCACCGTGTCCGCCATAACGGTGGCGAAGCGGCTGACGAGACGGTCGCTTGTGCCGAGGTAGTCGTAGGGGGTGGCGGAGAAGATGGTGGAGCACGGGGAAGAGGCGAGAGGCGAGGGGCGAGAGGCGAGAGGAGAAGACGAGGGGCGAGGCTCGAGGCTCGAGGCTCGAGGCTCGGAGGACGACGAGGACGACGACGACGACGAGGCCGGGGGTGCGCACTCCGGGCGTGCGGCGATGATGCGTCCGTTGGTGTAGAGCTCGAAGACGCCGTCGCTCTCGCTCTTGCCCGCGAGGGACGCCGGTCGATTGCAGGAGTAGCATCCGAGATCCGCCTTCTGCTGTGCGGTCGTGCCCTTGGGCCACTGGTACTGCTCGCTGGCGCGCGGGTCGGCGATGGCCACGATCCACGGCGAGACAAATTTGTTGTAGCCGCGCTGGCGTCGCAGTGCGGGATCGTTCGGGACGGCGCGTTGGAAAATGAATGTCGTCGACGGCCGCGCCTCGGGGCTGCCGTCTCCACCCGCGCGACGCAGATGGGCTCGAGGCATCGGAGCCTCCGTCTGCTCGGTGACTGCGCCGAAGACACGTTCGCTCTCAACGGCAATCTCCAATTCGTTTCCCGACGAGATCAGGGCATCGACCACGGACCCGGGCAGAGTGATCTCGAATCGGAATGCTCCGAGCGAAGCATCCGGTCCGCTGAGGGAAACACCGAGCGGCGGAGCAATTCCCAGTGGAACGATGCCGCTCACTTCGGTGAGACCGTCCACATCGCCGAGGTCGACCATCATGCGCAGGCGAGGATCGATGGCGGCGATGACTTCGATCTTCGTGCCCAGGAGCTCCGGGGCGAAGACGATGCCGGTGTCGGGGTCGATGACCGGCGCCAGCGTTCCGCTGGCCAGCGGGGTTGCGGAGCGCCAGACCACCCGAGGGTCGAGAATTCCCGGCCCGGAAGTCCCCGAACTCAGGGCTTTCGTAGCTGTGGGGAAGAGGCTGGCCGGATCGTAGGGCTCGCCGGTGGCCGTCCAGCGTTCATCGATCCGGCCGAGATCGACGAGAAGCACATACCCGAGACCGTCGACGACCACGGCCAGATTGGAACGGGGGATGGCGCGGACGGATGCCGCACCGTTCGGAATCCAGATGACGTCAGCGAGGCTGTTCTCATCCAGCCAGTCGGAGCTGGCGGGAGGAGTGCCGCCGGTCTCCACCACCAGCAGCCCGAACTCGTTGCCGGGAACGAGAAGATAGTTGCGCTGGACGATCTCACCCGCGCGCGATCCACGCGCCCCCGGCGCTGAACCGAAGCCGGAGGCAGGCGCAAGAGCGCGATTGTCCTTCGCCTCCAGGCGCCAGTGATAGGACGAGATTCCCGTGAAGCGAACGCTTGGATCACGGCCCGTTTTCGCTTTGAAGATCGCGCTTAGTTCCTGGAGGCGCAGGCTGTTGGCGAAGACCAGTCCGAACGGAGCCCGTTCGATGCATCCGACGTCGCTGGATAATGCATCGGGAGGTCTGCCCTGCGAAGGATCAATGCGGATATCCAGAATTCCCTTGCGCGCATCGACGCCGTACACCTTCAACTTCGTCGATGAGCCATCGGGTTCGATGGCCGCCTCGGGCGTGAAGGTCAGGTCGGTGATGGCCCCATCCGCGGTGGCGGCGTTGAATGGCGGGCAGGCCTGCGACTGCGCGGCGCTGCTGATGTGTACCTGTTCGGCAACCGGCTTGTAGCCCGCAGGTCGCGAGGGTTCGTCGTTGGAATCGATGGCGTTGAGGTCGTAGACGCCGATGCCGAATCCGAACTGAGAGATCACGCCGTATGTCGTTCGATTGCGGATGATGCGGAGACGATCGCCGGCGCGGGCAGCGATATTGGCGATGATCGCGGGAGTAAAGCTGGTCGAATCTCCAACCGCATCGCCAGACCAGCGCATGTCCCGGGTGATGTTCTCAACCGTGATGCGCTGCAGGCGGTATGGATTCGCCGGATCGAAGGGCACCGTGACCCTGAGTCGTGCGAATCCTCCATCGAGCGGCTCGTCGCTGACGATCGACACGAGCGTGCGGAATGTCGCCAGGTCCACCTCTTCGCCAATGTCATCCTGAACGAGCAGCTGCAACTTCCGGGGAATGGCCTCGGGGCGATCGGAAAGCACGGTGGCACTGCTCAGACCAAGTCCGCTGCTCACTCCCGGAGCCCAGGAAACGATCGCCGATGCGCCAGGCTCGATGGACGCAGAACCACCCTCTCCGAAAAGGGACTCGAGTCGATAGGAACGGACAATTCCGAATTCCGGGGTCAGGCCTGTTGTGTAAAGGCGATTGTGTCCGTCGCTGGCCACCGCCCAGTTGTCCGTGACTCCGGCGGGGATCGATGCAGCAAGCACCGGAGTGGCAGCGTGGGAAACGTCCCAGGCAGAGAGCCCGCCGCTGAGAGCGGTGACGAAGAGCAGATTTCCGTTCAGGGACAGGTCGCGGATCTGGCCGCTGCTGATGTCGAACGATCCGAGATCGCCGCCCGGCTGCCGAACCTGGAATCGCAGATCGAAGGGCTCAGTCAGCGGTGCAGTGGTCCCTCCGCCCGCCCGCGCCTGCCCGATGCGCATGCCATCCCGGTCTTGAATGTCCTGACTGAGCCGCAGGCGGTAGAGGGCGCCGCGCGTCAGCGAGGATGGCAGATCGATGAGCAGCCGCCGGCCGTTGGAATCGAGCCGGTAGTGAACTCCGACGACCGGGCCATAGGCAGGAACGTAACGAGGCGGAAGCGGATCGGGAGGACTCGCATCCTCTTCGAGGGTGAACAGCGACTGCAGGAACGAATCGACGCCGGCCTCGCTGCTGTCCGGCCCGGAGTTGATCGGCTCGCTGAATACAAGTGAAAGGAGGGTGCCCGGATCGACGTCGATCGTTGGCGCAGTGACAATGACCTGATCGCCCACCGCAGCAGCTACCGCGTATTCGTTCGTGGCCAGGTCACGCGTGCGGTCGATCGTTCCACGTGTGGGGTCAAGAACGTTGATCGTGGCGTCCGCCGGAAGCTCGCTGGTGACGGGCACTTTGATTCTGGCGATTCCTCCCTGCAGCGTGACGTTCATTCCGGGGATCGAGGTGTCGGTGGCTCCCTCCCCGTTCAACAACACGGACTCGATGCGGAACGGAGTGCCGAAGACGGGATAGGGCCCGGCGGAATTGACGATGGGACTCTCGACCGTGACGCCGCTGCCGGGATCGGTAACAGCGATGGGATCGTAGGCCTTTGAGAATGCCTGCTGTCCCGTGTTGGCATCGAAGCCCACGAGGGTGAACGGTTTGCCGCTGACGACCGGAAGGGCAACGCGACCGCGCTCGAGAAAGTAGGAGTGGGAGGCGTAGAGCGCTTCGTAGGTATCCCAGAAGAGGTCGTACTCAGGGTTCACGCCGTCGAGAAGAATCCATGCGGGGCTCGCCCCGGGCGGAACGTGCAGATCGACTACGGCGAAGATCCCGCTTCGTTCCAGCCCCAGCAGCGCATTCTTGACCTCGGTGCCGGTGAGGGTTTCGAGAGGCGAGAGGCGAGAGGCGAGAGGCGGGGGTTGAGAGGCGAGAGGTGAGAGGTGAGAGCTGAGAGGTGAGGCGTGAGAGGTGAGAGACGAGAGGCGAGAGGCGAGGGGTGAGGCTTGAGGCTCGTCGTTCATTGTCGCGCTGGTAGTCGCTGATTCGGTGGTGAAGTTGCCTCCGTCGAGGCGCAGGGTGTCGACGATCATGATTCGCGGGCCGCGAACGGATTGGCCCAGCGATCCGAGAAGGAAGTTGCGATTCGCAGTCAGAAGGCCGGAAGGAGTGGGAAGAGCGATCTCGAGCCGTTTCCTGGCGACGCATTCGATCGACGCCTGCGAACCACACCGGATCTCGACGCTGACGGCGGTGATGAAATCGAGGTCGTTGTCCAGGTTCGGGATGGCGGCGAACGGGTCTTTCCCTGTGGGTGCCACGTGGATTGTGGCCACGTCATCGAACGCCCCGGCCGGAACGTGAATCGTGATGCCGTCCTTCGAAGTGAAATCAGCGGCGTGATCCGGAGAGACGACAAACCCCTGGCCGTCCGACGTGACGAAAGGCGTGAGCGGAAGTACGGCCGCGACGTTCCCGGCACTGTTGATGACCTGAAGGTCGATGGAATCGGCGAGGGAGATCGAGTCGGGGCAGCGCGCACAACCGGCTTCAAACGAAAACGATCCATCGCTCGAAACTGTAGCCTGATAGCGCGTTACGAAATCCACGCCACGTCGCACTGCCACCGCCTGCCATCCCGAAGTGATGGAGCCAGAGGTTCCGTAAATCCGGGACACACCGTCCACAGGAATGGTGATGTGTATGCGGCGAGGGTCGACCGTGGAATCGGTGAGCTGGCTGATGGTCTCGAAGGTGAAGATCAGTGTCTGTCCGAGCGGCGTTCCGTTCGTGCCCCGGATTGCTGCCGACACGGTGACCATGTATCGGCCGTTGGGCTTCAGCCGCTCGCCGGGAGGTCGAGTCCACCCGAGACCTGCTGGATCGGCCGTGAGGATTCCGGGAACGATGGCGCCGGTGGCGTCGGTGAGCGACACCGCGCAAAGGCTCGTGCACGCGCCGGTCACCACCGAAGCCACATCCAGGCCGGGGCTGACGTTGATGCGGATCGGCGTGGTCAGACTTACATTCTTCGCGCCATTTGCTGGCGTCGTGGATGTAATGACCGGGGGCTGCGGCGTGATGGGGAGATCGCCGATGCGCACAACCGATCCGAGGGCAGGGGCCGCGTTCGCGAGATATGCGGCGCCAGTTCCGGTGGTGGAGTGACGCGGCGTCAGGGCGAAGGGGGCGGCGGGCGCGGCCAGTACCGGTACGACGAAGAGACCGGAGGCGCGGGTGACGTCGGAGACGCCGAGCGCGGACGATCCTTGCGGCGTTCCGCCGGAAACGAGGGCATCGCCGAGGTAGATGCCGTCGCTGCGCAGGCGGACGGCGCCGGTGGCGAAGGCCAGAGGATTGTCCGCGACGAGCAGAAGGTAACGGCCTTCGTGGATGACGCCGTCGAGCGGAAGAATGGCGCGATCGATGGGAACAGTGGAAAGACGAGCGCCCGAAGGTGAAGGAGGAGGATCGATTGGGGCGACCTGTGCCACCATCCTGATGACGCGGCCGTAGGGCGTGGAGCCGAGAACTTCCGCGAGAATCAACTGCTCTGCGCCCGTCGCTGCATCGCGGGCAAAGGTGGCGCGGGCAGGCTTCAATAGCTCGAGCGGTGCGACAGCATTCTGCGCAGATGGATCAGCGGAATTTAGTGAGAGCTGGAAGCCGGCCAGGATACGAAATCCGGCGATCGCCCCGAACGACTGCAGCTCCTCCGCAGCGAGCGAGCTGGCCTGCGCGTGCAGCGCTTCATTCACGGCCCCTTCCGGAATCTCCACCGCCACCCCGCTGTCCCCGGGCACGCGACCACCCTCGGGTCCCACCAGAGTTCCGCGGTCGAGCCTTCCGGGATAGGGCACCACGCGAACGTGATCGAATCCGATCTCCAGGATGACCTGCGCAGCCCTGGGGCTCGGGGCGAGATGGAACCGGGCCTCGCCGGCGGCACCGTCGAGCGTGCGATAGATGAGGAGATCGGTGGCGAAGGGCGGATCGAGCACCGTCGAACCGTCCGCCAGGCGTAGTTCCTCATCCACCCAGGCCTGAACGGCCGTGCCGGATGGGAACTGTGGAGCCGGCGGCTGTGGCCCGTCGACGGAGATGCTGGCCACGGTCCTTCCCGTCGGGGCAACGATGGCCGGGTCGAGCGTGAAGCTTCGGGCGGTGAGAGAACATCCTTCCTCCAGCGAAGCACAGGAGTCGCTGATTCCCTGAAGCGGCGCGTTCCTCACCGGAGCCGGCGGAGAGACGCGTGGAGGCAGGTCACGATAGACAAGAGCGTACGATCCTGTAGTCAATATGTTGACTGTCACGGAGTCACCGCTGACACTCGCGGCGGGGTCGAGAACGATCCATTCGTCACGCTCGGAGTCGTACTGAACGGCGGCCAGTGTCTGTGCTGCGCTGACGATGGCCGCTCCGGGAACGGCGAAGGTCAGGGCGGCGGAGGCCAGGCTGGAACGCTCCGGCTCCCGGCTCGAAGACACTTCGGCGGCTGCCAGCGGAGACCATCCGAGCGGAAGCAGACCGGGAAGGGCCTGGGCCCCGAGGGATGTGAGACGGATCGAGGTTCCGGGATCGAGGCTGCCAGCGGGAACGTACAGAGTGACGCGACCACGCACGACGTCGGTACCTCCATCGCTCAGATCGAGATCGTCGCCGCTGGTGTCACCACTCTCCCCTCTCGTCTCGAGGCGTACATCGATGGGCACGACGCCCTGCCCCGCTGCGACGATAATCTGGCGCCAGGCTCCGGTGTGATCGGGCGCCGTAATTTGAATCGTGTGCGCGCCCTCGGGAACCCTGACCGTGTAACGGCCGCGGGCGTCGGTGGTTGCCGTGAATGTCTGTGCGGTGATCGTCGACTGCGCGGCGAGGGTTCTTCCCTCACCCGGCCCGGACACGGCGCGCGGGACTGAGCTCTTTGAGGTCTGGCTTCCCGTGACGCTCCCAACACTGAACGCATTCACGGGAACTTCTACGGTAACCGTTGCTCCGGCCAGCGGCCGGCCCGTGGTTGCGTCGAAGACTTCTCCGCTGATGAAACCGGATCCGTCTCCTGGCGGCGGCTCCTCGCCCTGGACCGTGAATGTCTGCGAGAACGCAGCGGTGAGGTTGTTTCCGGCCACGTCTTTCACGGCAGGGGTCACCGCCAGCGTGAACGTGATGGCGCTGAGGTCCTGTGCGGGTGCGATTGTCACCGAAGCGGGATTCAATACAGACACTGATCCGGATGCAGAGGTGCCAGAGGCCAGCTGCAAATGGACGGACCCCGACGGTCCGACGGAGATGCTCGCCGGATCGACAGCTCCGGAGAAGGCGACGGTGATTCTGTTTGCTGTCCGATCGAAGGCGGCACTGAGCACCCGTACTCCGCCGCACACCGTCTGAAACGAGGATTCCGCCGCAGGCGAGAGCGAACCGTCGGCACCGGCAACGCGCACTCGCACGACGCGTACTCCTGCCTGTCCGGAAGCGGGAAGGCTGAACGAGAACCGCCCCGAGGAGTCGGCATCGGCGTTCAACACGAGAAGCCCGGACTGCAAACGAATTCTCGATCCCGATGGAGCGGATCCCGCGACGGTTACATTGCCGGTGCAGACGCCGATGATGGGGTCGAGCACGGGTGGTTGCAGCGGTGCAGTCGAGGCCACCGTAAATGAGGCGGCGAAGGGTGTGGCCAGGATGTTCCCGCCGAGGTCCTGGGCGCCGGTTGAAAGGGCGATGGTGTAACGCTCGCCGGCGGTGAGCAGGGCAGCGGGGCTGAAACTGAGCACATCGTTGTCGACATTGAAACTTCCGGTGACTGGCGTGCCACTCGAGGATCGAAGGGTGAAGGCGCCGCTGGTGGATGTGCCCTGCATGGCTGCAGAGAAAGAAACGAGGATGATCGCGCCGTTCTCGACGCTGAGTGCTCCATCCGCGGGAAACGTCTGCAGCACACGAGGAGCGGATGTCAGGTTCGTGACCCGGATGAGATCGACGGCCGAACGTCCGTCGGGCTGTCTCACTCTGGCCACGATCTGCGTAAGGCCGCTCGTCGAGAATGGCACGGTAGCGGTGAATCCCGACCCGCTGACGGCCGCGCTCGCACCGTTCACTTCCACCGTCGATCCCGGCGTTGCAGAGAAGGCACCGCTCACGGCGAGAGAAGCGCCCTCAGCGATTCCGAATACGGAGTTATCGAGCGGTTGGGCGATGGAAATGGATGGATCGCCGCTGACACCCGTGACGCTGATCAACGCCGAAGCCTGTCTGCCGAGCTGATCGCGTGCAGTGACGCTGATGGAGTTCACTCCGGCGGCCAGCGGTACATCCCCGCGGAAGGTTCCCGAAGAATCGTTGCGGCGGGTGGTGGTTCCAGGTGTCGACGCTCCAGTGGTCACATTGGTGAGAACAACAGTGGACGGATCGAGGCGGCTCCAGGTTCCCGAAACACGGAGGCTCGTACTACCTGTCGAGAAATTCTCCGCCGGTGCGGTGATGGTCAGGATTGGCTGTCCGGCGATTCTCGTCACACGCCGTGACGCCTGGCCCAGGCCATTGCCGGCATTGCGGCCACGGGCGACGAGAATATTCGCTCCGTCGCTCAGGGGCACGTTCGCAGCGGTGAACGTACCGGCATTGATGACTGCGGAGACGCCGTTGACGTCAGCGGAGGTCGCGCTGGCGTCGATCGTTCCCGAGACAGTGATTGACGTATCGGCCGTCGCCAGTCCCTCCTCCGGAGTGGTGATGGTGATCGACGGGTTGCCAGTGACGCGGAAAAAGGTCAGCGTCACAGGATTGCCCGTTGCAGCACCGGCGGCATCGGCGCATGAAATGGTGAAGACGTTCGCCCCTTCGCTGGGCAGCTCGAGGGTGGCAAGGAAGGACGACCCGGCCATGGTTGTGCTGGCTCCGTTCACCTTCACCCCGGCGGCACCGCCGCTCTGCCCGGTGAGAAGCACCGAAGAGGCTGTGACCACGGAATGGTCGGCGGGATCGAAATCGCGAAGATCGCAGCCACCGACCGTGGAGTTTGCGCCGATGGAGAAATTGCGTTCCATCCGAGTTTCGTTCCCCGCGGCATCGCGGCCGGTGGCGATGGCCGTGTGGCCGCCGGGAACGTTGACCGTAGCCGGCGAAGTGACGGGAGCGCCGTCGATATTCAACCGCGAGGTGACCGTCGAAGCATCCGTTGCGTTCACGGAGATCACAGCCTGGCTGGGGAAGGTGGCCCCTTCGGACAGAGGCTGGCCCGATTCCAGGATCTCCAGAGATGGCGGCGTGAAGTCCCCTCGCACATGCACAGAAATTTGTGCACCGGCAGCACTTCCTGCAGAGACCGTGACCGTAATCGTGTTCTCCCCTTCGGCCAATGGCAGAGCAGCGAGGATGAAATCGCCCGCTGAATCGACCGCGACGTCGGTGGCATTGATTCGGACCGACGAGCTCCCGGGCTTGAGCAGCCTTCCGCTGACGCGTGTGCTCGTTCGATTGGTGATCAGACCCTCGGGAGGCCAGGTAAGAATGATTCCGGTCGTTGCCGTCTCGCGGGTGACCACTACCTGGTCACTGCCGATGTTGCCCGCTGCGTCCGCAGCGGTGGCGGTGATCACCGTTTCGCCGTAGTCCAGCGGGAGGGAGGCGAGCAAAAACGATCCCGAGGTCACGGCTGAGCGAATGCCGTTCACAGTGGCCGACGACGATTCGGTTGCGGTGCCACGAACCTCGACGGTGCTCCCCTGGACGGCACCGGCGACCGGCGATGTGATTTTCACCACCGGCGCGGATTGATCGATGACGAAGCTTGTCTGCGCGTGACCCGAATGCCCCTGCGCATCCGTGGCGTCCGCTGTGACGGAGTAGCTGCCTTCGGCAACAATCGACGTCCCTGGAGTGAACGCAGCTCCATTGAGTTGAGCGGAAATCGTGGCCGGTCCATCTGTGCGAACGGTCGGCGCGATGGGATGGTTGAAGAGCGTGCCCGGAGCGATGGGCAACCCGTTCTCCACGATCTCCACGCCGGGCGCTTTTGTATCGACTGTCACCCGGTACTCCGTTCGCGAACTGTTTCCGGCACGGTCGGTGGCCACGAGCGAGAAGCGATTGAGCCCCTCGATGAACGGAACTCCGCTGAGGGTGAAGGACCCATTGGCCGGAACTGCGCCCACCGGCGTTCCGATCAGCGCCACTTCGACAGCATCGGCGTCGGTCGTTCCGCCGATCGACGAAGGCATCGTAGCGACGCTGCTCCCGTCCGTTGGAGTGAGATTGCGCACGACGGGCGGGGTGGTGTCGATCTCGAAGTCGACGGTGCGCTCGGCCCTGTTGCCTGCGCAATCGACGGCCACGAGGGTGAGACGGTGACTGCCCTCAGCGGAGATGGCGGTTCCCGGAACGAACGGTGTCCCGTCCAGCGTGGCCACCAGCGAGGCTGACGGGTCGAGATCGGAGGCGCGCACAGAAAGCGAGACGGGCTCGTTCGCGAGAGCCGCGTCGAACGGCAGACCGCCGCGAGTTACTTCGATTGCCGGGGCCGTGCGATCGATGATCACCGTCCGGACGATCGAGGTGCGATGACTGGCGGAATCCAGAGCCTCCACCGTCAGCGACGCCCGGCCTTCCGGCATGTCTGCCAGGGTTGCGGTGAACTGCCCCGTTCCTTTGTCCAGCACGACCGGAGCGCTCACGGTTCCGTTGCGTACCTCGACGCGGTCGATGTGAGGATCGCTGGCCGTGCCCGTGACGGAGAGCGATCCCGTGCTCACGCAGGCAGCAGCGCCCGGTGACGAAAGAACGAGCAGCGGTGGCTGTGAATCGACGACGAGATCGATCGATGCCGTGGCAACTCGGCCTGAAGTCGACCGAGCTGTGGCCGTGACTACGTTCGCCCCTTCATTGAGCGGGACCGCCGCCGAGAACGCGCCGGCAACGACGTCGAATGCGGCGTTCACTCCATTCACGGTCACGGACTGCGCGTTCGCCGCGCGGCCCGTCACGGTGACGAGCAGTACGGGAACGATCTGGCCGCCCGATCCGGGAGAGGCAATGGACACCGTGGGATCGCCGCTCCCGCTTGCATGGGAGATTGAAAAATTCAATCGTGCTGTGGCGCGGTTGCCTGCAGCATCGATGGCTTCCACTTCGATCGTGTGCGGCCCATCCGCGGAAACGACTGCCAGCGACGCATAGGGAACTCCGTCGAGCGTTGCCGACGAAGTGAAGGTGGAGGCGTCGGTGACGCGGATCTCAATCTGTACATCACGTCCGAAGGCTGCCCCTTCAGCGATGGGCAGTCCGGACTCGAAGAAGGCGATGACCGGGGGAATGGTGTCGACCGGCCCACCAGTCTTACTTATGATGAATCGCCACTCCACACTGGAGCTGTTGCCGGAGGAATCGGTCGCCTGGACGACCAGTGTGTGCACTCCCTCCGCGGTGATCGGGGCGAGCGATGTGTAGTCGTTGCCGTCGAGCCTGGCCGTGGAGGTGAAAGCCGACTGATCGGAAACGCGGATCTCGATGCGTACATCGCGATCGAAGACAGCGTCCTGTGTGAGCGGAGATCCCGACTCGAAGAGCTCGATCGTGGGCGGAAAGATATCGGCGGGAGTCTGGCCGGTCCCATTCGTGGCGGTGAGCGCGATGTCGTCGAACAGGGCGTCCGGCAGTCTCTGATCGTCGCCGGGCTGGACGGCTCGTGTCCGGCTGACCCGCGCGGCCCACAGTCCGAAAGTTCCGCCGGACGGACGGACGGCGCGGGCATCCAGAGCGTTGATACTCCACGTCTGCGGCTCGATCGTCCCGTCAGGCCAGAAACGAGCGCGAACGAGATTGCCATCGTCGAAGCTGTCGATGCTCACAGCGAAGCGGTACCACCGCGAGGTGGGGATCGTCGTCGCTGCGTCCGTGACTCCTGACAACGGAGCGTCTCCAGCAAACAGCTGCATGCGCAGAGCGTTGCCGTTCTTCCCCGGCCAGAGCCCGATCAGGTAAGGCGCCGGCTTCTCTGGCAGAGAGGCCAGAAGTGCCACACCCACACGCGTCTCACCGGCGCCGCGGAACAGCCGGCCGCGCAACTCCATGTGTCCGCGCGCTGGCAATGAAAGATCGGGCCGCGCTGAGATCGTACCGATAGCCGGACTCTCTCCGGCAGGACTGCCAGAGCTCTGGCGAACTCCGTAAGCCTGGTTCTGCGGATCGAGCGGATCGCGCCAGACCACAAATGCAGAGGGCGGCGCAGGTTGCAACAGGGCGAGAGCGACGTCCGTCCACCCGGCCGGATGGGTACCGGCGGCGATCGACTGAAAGTCTTCCGTAACGGAGACGGCACTCTGAGCGAAGGCCGTAGCGGGAGCGAACGACGTCCACAAGAGAATTACGAGAGCCATGAATCGACAGCTGATGACGCCATCAGCGATCCATTTCGCAGCTCCGTCCGCCGGTACCCAATCGCGCCACGGTCTGATGTTCAAACGGTCTCCCGGACTCTTCTTATCGAAGCGTTGACGTGCCTCGTATGCGGCAAAAATCGCATCATTCATTGGTCTCCGCATCGCCTCACGGCGCTGTGAGCGTAAAAATCTGCTCCTCGGTGGCAACGTAGATCGTGTTCAGGAACACCTCCACATCGACTGCATTGCCGGGCGTTTTCT
Source organism: Acidobacteriota bacterium (assembly GCA_039931435.1). Taxonomy (GTDB): domain Bacteria; phylum Acidobacteriota; class Thermoanaerobaculia; order Gp7-AA8; family Gp7-AA8; genus JBDTRY01. The sequence continues at coordinate 21,647 of JBDTRY010000001.1, forward strand.
GTGTGCCCAGCAGGAGAGGGTTTTGACGGTTCGTGATGTCCAGAAAGGCCAGGCCGGAGGAACCACTTGCGACCAGCAGTTGATTGCCGGCGGTGACGGCCATGCCGCTGCCAGCCCCAGGCAATGGAACCAGCTTCACGAATTGCGGGTCTGCCGGATCACTGAGGTCGACCACGGCCAGCGCGTTCGCATACTCGTAGTAATCGCCGGTGGCGTAGAGCGTCGTGCCATCAATGAAGCCGTTCACTGCATCGAAGTCCGGAATATCCAGCCTGCCCACAACAGACAACGCCGCAGGGTCCCGCCGGTCGATGACCGTGACATCCTGGACCACACCAGCCACCACGTCCGCGGAGATGGCCACGAGGTAATCGCTGCCCAGCAGTTTCAGGGACTGAACCCGCGGGAGTGAGGAAAGGGTGGAGACAAAACTCAGCGATGGCAGAGCGGAAATGTCGTAGACACTGATGCCCTCTCCCTCGGCTGTCGTAAATGCGTACGTGGAGTCCAGAGCCAGAGCGACGGTGGCCTCCTGGCTGGAGCTGGTCACCGGCGTTGGGTTCGGCTGCGAAAGATCGATTGCCGTCAGACCAGTGCCGGTGGCCAGAAGCCAATGGCCATTCAGAGCAACATCGCTAATCCACAAGCCCTCGTCCAGAACAGGGATCAGCCGGGAGGGAGTGACGGGCGTTACCTGCGAATCGAAGGCGAGCACCTGGTTCGAGCCATCACTGGCAAAGAAACTGAAGCCGCCGGAAAGAACGAGGTGTTGGGCATCGATTGCCAGCCGGCGGCCGATGAAGCTCGTGTCTCCGTCCGTATCGGTTGCAGTGATCCGACGCGTCGCCGTGCTGCTCGCGAATGGGACGGTTCCGATGATTCGTGTATTGGATTTGCCCGCACCATCCGTGGCCGTGAGCAGGATCGACTCCCCCGGGTCGGCGATGAGCGTCATCGTTAACGAGCCGTCGGCCGGTACGGATGCGGAAGCAGTCGTCCCGGAGCGGCTGGCCTGCACAGCGACGACGAGTGGTGGCTTCCCGCTGATCGATCCTGGTGCGCCTGTGACCGAAGCATTGCTGCCTGTACGGTCAATGACGATGGCACTGGGGTCTACGATGGGCGGGGCCGTGGACGTGTAGGAACGCAGTTCCGAATCCGCAGCAACATACAGGGTTCCACGATGCAGAAGTACGTCCCACGCGACCGAAGCAGTGGGCTCGAGAGAAATCGATCGCGGCGCGGCGAGATTGCTGACGTCCAACATCTCCGTGCCTCCGCTCTCCGCCACGACCGCCCGGGAACCGGCGAGATCGACTCCCCGGGCGCTTCCGGAGGTCGTGACGGCTCCGATCAACCGCGGGTTGGCCGGGTCGGTGAGGTCGACCGTACCCAATCGACCATCGGTTCCGGTGATAAAGAGAGTTGACCCTACGATGCGACCGCGGAAGGCGCGCAGTCCGGGGATGCCCAAGGTGCTTATGACCCAGGGATAATCCGGATCGCGACGATCCATGATCAGGACGTCGTGGTCCCCCGAGACGTCCTCGGTGGCACTCAGGCCCACCAGATAATCATCGCCGTAGGGCAGTAGAGCGGTGATGGAGACAGCACTTGGATAGAGGAGATCCTCGAACAGCCTCCTCGGCTCGGAAGGATCCGATACGTCCCAGACGTCGAGGTATGTACCCGAGGTAGTCTTCCACGAACCATAGAGATAGGTGCCCGCCAGGGCTATAGCCTCGGTGGGTGCGGTCGTGGTGAGCGCATGAACGGACGGCGTACTTTGATCGAGTGCAAACGTACTCAGCGCGTTGGAGGCTACGAAGGCCCACCCCTTCGCGGCGAGAACGTCGTTGACCGGCCCGTTGCCCGTGGAGACGGTGGTCACGTAGGCCGGAGCGCCGGGGTCATTCAGATCGAAGATCACAACCTTGTCCGATCCGCCCTCGCCGGCATCGTCATGGCTGGCAAGGAGAAGGCGATCGCCGTCAGCAGCGACTTGTCGAGCGCGGAAATTACTGTCACTGATGTCCGCGGTGACAGGCACGGATATGAACGGATCGGGTGGGGCACTCCCTACGACGACAGGCCCGAGACTGTTCACCCCGTCCGAAGCGGTGACGGCCATCGTTTCGCCGGTGAGGCCAGCGATCGAGGCGCTGAACGAACCGTCGGCGTTCACGGAAACCGGTCCGGCCGTGGTCGACGCGGACTGATTGGTGACGGTCGCCGAGATCGATCCCGTGCCGGTGATGGATCCCGGAGAACCCGTCAGGACAACAACGCCCGCAGAGGACTTCGTCAGGGCGATCGCGCTCGCCAGAATGTTCAGGTCAGCGGAGAAGGCGGGGACCGTTCCGATGGTCACCGGCCCGCGGGACAGACCTCCGCGATCGGAGGCCAGCAGGGTCAGGGTGTCGCCGGTGGCCGCGGTGATCGTCACGCCGAACGAGCCGTCGGCCGCAACCACTGTCGTCGCCGTGGCACCTGATTCCGCATCCATGACCTGAACGGCGAGCGGGGCTCTGCCCGTTACGGTTTGGGCCGGGCCTGTAACCCGCGCCTCCGTTGCAGAAAGCGGCTGTATGGAAATCCCGCCAACTGCAATCGTGGGTGGCGACGGCGCATCGATGAAGACCAGTCCCTTGCCGTTCGCCACGTATACGCCTTCGGCAGTCCTCGCTGAATCCCAGGCATAGCCGTCGATGGCAGTCGTGGAAGTGATCAATGGTGTCGATGGATTGGATACATCGACAGTGACCAGCCCGGCGAATCCGCAGGCAATGGTCACGGTAGAGCCAGCAACTTCGAGCGTTTGACCGTTCGCCGGGAGAGTGACACGGCCTCGAACCACAGGGGTGGCTGGACTTGTGAGATCGACGACGATTAACTCCGCGGACGACTGATCGAGGAGATAAAGGAACGATCCGTTCACCGTGCCTCTGGGCTCGAGAAGTTCGGGCAACGCCAGTTCGGCGACACTCGAGATAGCGTTGAGATCCCGGCGATCGAGGATTACGGCGCGGTCCACGACCGGGCGATAAACGGATCGCCGCGTAAGAGCAACGAGGTGATCTGCGCCGAGAGGAATCAACTCCTCGATCACGGCATGGTTCAACCCGGTGCTGCTGGAGTAGCGCTTGATGAAAACCGGCGCAGCGGGGCTGGCCACGTTATAGACGGTGATATCGCCGTCGTATCCGCCGACGAACGCAATGTCTCCGGCGATGGCCACGGCGTTCTGCGGATAGGAGCCACTCGACTGATTCGTCGCCGCTGTCGTCGACAACGAGCCCAGATTCACGGTGGACAGTCCACGATCGGCTATGAATGCCCAGTTTCCGGAGACTTTCACGTCGGAGATGACACCGTTCCCCACGGTGACCGTCCGCAGGTACGACGGGACGCTGGTCGAAGCATCGTAGAGAACGAGCTTGTCGGATCCGGCCGTGAGCGGAAACGATTCATCCGCGGCCACGAGGGTCGTCCCGGCCAGCTTGAGCGAACGTGGACCGTAGTTCGCATCGGAGACACTCGCTGCAATCGGGAGCGCGGGCACGGCGGAGAATGGTCCGAGATCCAACGGACGGCCTCGCACCGCATTGCCATCAACGAGCGTAATCTCCAGCCGGTCGCCAGTAATGGCAGCGACCCCCACGGCGAAGGACCCATCTCCGGATACCATGGAAGTCCCAACGGCATTCGTTCGCGCATTGCGGAGTTCGACCTGCAGCGGCAACAGACCATGCGCTGCGCCCTGTTCGCCGCTCACCGCTGCCGCGGCAGACGAGGTCACGTGAATGAGTCCGTTCGCCAGTTCAGGTTCAAGGGCGATCTCTTCGACCGTGGTCAGGCCTGTTTCGTGGGCGACAAACATCGCTCGTCCATCCGAAGCAATGTCCCAGGCCGGAGCACTGAGGGTCTGCGAGCCAACGACAACCGGGTTGAACGGGTCGCTGATATTCAACTGCGTCAATCCCGCGGAACCGTCTGCAATCCACAGCGTCTGCTGCTGGGCCACGACAGCGTGCGGGCTTCCGCCGGGCGTCTCCACCAGGACTCTGAGCACCGGCGCATTGACGTCGGAGAGATCGATTACGGCCAGCTTGCCGTCAAGCCCTGCAGCGTAGAGCGCGTTCCCGGTCACCGCTCCGCGAAATGCACTGAAGAGCGGAATGCTCAACGCGCCGGTCTTCTTCAGATGTCCAGGATCGCGACGATCGAAGATGACGACATCGACGTCGCCTCCCCAGTACTCATCCGGATCGAGGCCGATCAGGTAGTCGGAACCGTAGGGAAGGAGCTGCGTGTAGATGCCTTCGGAGAATCCGGACTGATCCTTCAGGAAGCGCGGCGACGAGGGATTCGAAATGTCATAGAGCCGGATGCGGCCGTCGTACTCACCGCCGGGAGCGGTGAAGGCGAACTCGCCCTGAACGAGAATTGCGCCATCCAGAAAAAGATCTCCCGTGCCAGGAGGCTGGCGCAGAACGGACGCCGGATCCCTGAGGTCGATCGTTTCCAGACCGTAGGAATCGCCAATCAGTGCCCAGCCGTCCTTCAATGCCAGTGCGTACACGTTGGGTGGGATTGGAACTGAACGCTTGAGAACCGGACGGGAAGGATCGGAAATATCAAAGTGCAGAATGCGATCGGGCGTGGACTGCTCGTCGGCCCAGTCCGTGTCGGAGACGATGAGGTCATTTCCTTCGACGGCCATGGCCCGGGCCCGGAATCCCGTGGCCAGGACCGCAGGGTCGAACGAGTTGGAGAACGTTGCACCGAACGGTAGGCGTCCGACGCTCACCGGCCCGGCAGTTTTTCCACCGCCGTCCAGAACCTCGATGGTCAACTCGTCGCCCGGGCTGGCCGGCAGCGAACCGGCGAACGAGCCGTCGGAATTGACGGCGAGGCCGCTCAGAACTGAACCGCGTGCCGGATCGCGAAGAGTGACCTGCAGGGAAACCAGACCACGAATGGCTCCGGCCGTTCCGGTGACGGTTCCGTTTGCTCCGGAACGGTTCACAGAGATGGCGGCGAGATCGATGACAGGCGCAGTGCGCACGGGCACGATGGCCAGACCGGATTCATCGGCGACGAAGGCAAAATTTGCCGTGAGAGCCACGTCCACTGCGGGACCGGGCAGCGCGATGTATCCACGGACGCTCGACGCGAGCGGCTGCGATAGATCGAGCGTGACCAGCCCGCTCGTTCCGTCCGCGGCGAAGGCGTCCGTTTCGATCGAGGCGATGTTCCCGGCCGGCGCAAGCAGGGGCGCTCGGGCTGTGACCGCAGGCGCCGCCGGATCGCTCAGGTCGACGGAAACGACCTCGGCATTCGCGGAGCTGACCAGGAACAGAGTGCGGCCATGGATCGTGCCGGCTGCAGCATCGAAGGAAGGCACGTCGAGATCGGCAATCTTTCGAGGACTGCTCTCGTCCGCGAAATCAAAAACGACGACGTCGTGGCCCTGTCCGCCGGACTGTTCGGGCGAGATGGCCACGATGAAACGGGAGTCCAGGGCCACGAGGCTGCGGAAGTTCATGGGCGGGCTGAGGACGCCGTTGACTCCGCCGAGAAGCTGAAGAGCAGCGGGATCGCGGACATCAAGGACTGCAATTCCGGAGTTGGCGGCCACGTAGAGACGATCCCCGGCAGCGAGCATCGTCTCAGCGGTTGAGAACCGCGCCGAGGGGGAATTCGTGAACGTCCCGTCGGCGGGCCGGATTGAAAAGACGCGCGCCCCGACACTGTCACTGGTTGTCAGGGCAAGGACGTCTCCACTGGCGACGGTCACCGATCGAACCGGGTCAGGCAGAATCGTCGCGCGAAGCAGGGTAGGAACAGCGGGGTTGCTGCTATCGAGAATGGCGACGACCGGAGAGACACCGTCGGTGGCACTGGCAGGGTAGGAGGAGACAGCGATGACACTTCCATCATTAGCCACGCGGCGCGCCCTGAACGCTGCATCACTGGTCCAGGTGGACTTCTCGATCTGGGTGGTGCCGGTCTCCAGAGCCAGCGTTCCAACGACAACGCGTGCCGAATCCAGAGGGAGCGGATTGGAATCCCGGGCGATGAGGGAGATCGTGTCACCGCTCTGGCCGTCCACGACGACGGCAAACGAACCGTCTACGTTGGCTTGTGCAGAGTAGAGAGAGGATGTGCGGTCGTTCCTGGCAATAAGAAGAATGGGCAGATCGGGATCTGTGACCGCACCAGGATCTCCGATGATCGAGAGGCCGGCCAGAGTGATCCTCGCTGCATCGAGTGCCGGTGCGCCGGCGTTTCCGGTGATCGTGCCCACATCGAGGAAAGCCGTCTCCAGCGGATACGGATGCGAGTCGAGAGCCTTGATGGCCACGACATCGCCCCCCTGGCCAGTGACCGGAATGCTGAACGAACCATCCGCACCGGCAGTCCCGGTGAAGGTCTGGTCCGTGCGGTTGTTGCGCACGGTGATGGCCAGCGGCTGGTCCGGATCGAGAACGGCACCGGCGAGGCCCACGAGCGAATAGCCGCTGACGTTCCCGACGAGGGAGATCTTCGTCGTGTCGACGAGAGGAGCGCCGGTGTTGGCACTGACCAGCGTGGAAGCGGAGTCCTTGTCGATCGTGGACGAACTCTCGAAGTAATCGTTGGTCAGGACGTGAGCGTTGCGCAAAACGACCGAGTCGAAACGATCGAGGCCACGGAAGGGAGCGCCGACGGTGGCGCTCAGAGAATTCGCAGAAACATCTACCGTGATCGTCTCCGTGTCATTGGCAAGTACAGGCCAGGTAACGCTTCGATCGCCGCCGACGACGAGCCGCAGTCCCTTGAGATGGTCCGGCCCGAGGAAACTGGCGCCGGTGGTGTGGACCGAATTCGAGGTGAGGGAGTCTGCCTGCCGCGAATCGATCATGACCAGATCGGTGGTCATCGTCGAAAGCGATGAGTTAGAAACGATAAGGGAACCGTACGGCGCGGCCGTCGGCTTGAAGTAGATGGTTCCCGCCGCGCCACGCCTGGCGTCATTGGACTCCGTGTTATCGCCGCCCGACGCGGTGATATTGCTACCGGCGAGTGTCGAGGACGTGAATCGCAGGGCGACCCTCCCCCCTCCTCCGCCGGTGCCGCGCTGCAAGGATCCCTCCGGATGCACCCCCCGCCCTCCATCGGCATGAATCTGTCCGCTCCCGGACAGAGTCAGGGCGCGGATATTCACACTTCCACCGGCACCGGCTCCGTACGCGCTGTCCGCCCCGTTTGCTCGAACGAGGCCATCAAGAACAAAGCGGTTCGAATCGAACATGACCACACCGCCACCGCCACCGCAGCTTGTGCAATCACCTTCCCCGCCGGCAGCGCCGGGAGTATCGGGATCGAACAGCGATCCGAACGTGAACCCTCCGCCCGCGCCACCCCGCCCTCCGTGACTGCCGCCCACGCCCTGGGGGCTGCCACCAGCGAGGCTGCCTGGCCATGTACGTCCCACCCCTCCGACAGAATCGGAAAATCCGCGGCGGGACGCGTCCACGACTCCATTGCAGGAGACGAAGACATTGTCCGCGGTGACCTGCAGACGTTTGATCAGAGAGATCTGGGTAGGCGGATGCGTAACCGCGGCGCCGTCGAGAACCACGAAGTTGGTGAAGGAGTGCGGACCGTCGATCGTTGCCGTGCCACCCTGCACGATCAAAGTCTGGTTGTCCCAGGAGAGATCCGAGGCCGAAATCGTGGTGTCGTTGCCAATCGTGCGGCCGGCCACAACGGTGATTGTTGACGTCGCTTCTTCCTCGAGGCCTGCAACGTTCGTGGCGTGGGCGTGAACGGTAACAACCGTCCCGGCAGGCGCATCCACCGGAATCGTGTACGTACCCTCGAACTGGCCGGAAGCTCCGGGAACAGGCGTGGCAGGGATGGCATCGGGCACGCCATCGACGAAAAACTCGATCGTCTGCACCGGATTGGAAGTGTTCCCCGCGCTGTTCCCGATCGCGGAGATACGCAGGCGCATGGCATAGCCGGCGGGTGCCCTGGCTCCGTCGGAGCCGCACAGCCACGTGACGACCGGCGCCTTCGCATCGACCAGCGGCTGAATCAGCAATGCGATGGACTTTGTGGTGACGTTCGGCACGTAGTCACTGGCCACGACCGTGAGCGACTTCGATACCGGATCGGTCCCATCGACGAAGGGCACCGGGATGTCCGCGGTGAAATCCGTGGCGTTGATCGAGGTCATGACCACCGGAGGCGTCCCCTCAAGCTCCGCGGTGACACTCTTCAGGCCCACTTCAGAATCCGTTGCCCGTACACGAACCTGGATCTTGTTTCCGGCTCCCTCTTCGAATAGCGCATCGTTCGCCGGACTGAGGATCGTCAGCGCTGGCGCTCCACTGTCTTCGAGGATGGCGAGCTGGGAAGTCACGTCCGCGCTGCTCTGCCCCGTGGAGTCGGTGACGTGGGCAGTGAAGGTTGCTTGAGACGGGCCCTTCAAAGCGGGCGGGAGGTCGAAATCGATCTCCGCCGCGGGCCAGGGATCGCCGGCGGTATCGCGGCGCACTTCGACCGACTTCGAGGCCGCGTACGTGCTGCCGTCCGACTGCGTCCCGGCAACATTCACCTGAACGCTAACGAGGACGCCTTCATCGGCAAAGCGGACCTGGGCGTGCACCCGTTTCCCGGCGTAACTTTCAGTCGAGGGAGTGAGGATGACGCTCACATTGTCCGGGACATTGTCCTGAACGACACTCCAGGTGATCTCTGAGGGATCGCTCACGTTCAGCGACAGGTCAGTGGCGATGGCGCGCAGAGTGAGCGTCCCTTCGCCCGGCAGAGTGGGGGCCACGAACTGATAGGCGAAGGGAGTGGCCGTCACCGCTGTGAGGAATGTGGCCGCCCCTCCCTCGACGAGGTAGTAGTCCACTCTGGCCACATCCAGGGCGGGAGATCCGACGGCGGTTCCGTTGCGAAGGTCGACGGCGAGCGTGTACTGCGTGCCGGCAATCAGCGGCTGTCCCGCGGACACAGGTGAGTTGAGGATGACGAACGGTCTCGTGGTATCCCGGGAGAAGAAGTGGAAGGTCTGCGTGTCCAGAGTATTGCCGGACAGATCGCGGACGCCGGAGAACACGACCCTGTAGAACGACTCCTGCTGCAGCGGATTATCCGGCGCGAAAAATAGCGATACGTTGTTGTTGGCAACGAAGACGCGGCCGCTGATCTCTTCGACCACGTTGCCGGCCACTCCCGCGGCGTCCAGCCGGTAGAGGTGGAACGCTCCCGCGCCGCCGCTCTGGAATGGTGCCGGATCGATGGCTTTGCTGAACTGGAACTCGAACGTCGTCGCTGGTTGCAGCGGCGTGGATGTGGAAGGAATGACTTTCACCACTCGCGGCTCGATGTAATCCGTGGTGATGAAGCTTGCCCCCGCTGCTGCTGCCAGCAGATGTCCGGAGAGATCCATGAGCTGTCCGGAGACAATCACGCGATAGAGCGTGTTGCTGCGAAGCGGGAATCGTTGGCCGGATGGCGGCGGAGGAGGAATGAGTGTGACGCGCTGCGAGCCGTCAGGAAGATTTTCGGTGTTGATCACGGTACTCACCGCTACGGAACCGTCAGCGGGAACGAGTTGCAGGCTGCTGCCGTTGATCTGGTCGGGCCGGATCGCCTCGCTGAAGAGGATGACCACGGAACTGTCCGGCGAGACATTCGTCGAGCCGTCCGCGGGAGTGATGCTCAGTACTCGCGGCGCGGTGGAATCGAGTTTCACCGGTGGCGCTTCCAACGTGCGCTGGCCGCCGCCGATGCTCACGGTCTGCTGTGCGCCGATGGTGACGTCGTCCGCTCCGAGGTAGGTGAGGGTCACCAGAGTTCCCCCGGCAGGAACGGGAATCCCGGCGAGGGCGAACCGCCCGCTGGCCGTCGTCAGTGTTTCGACCACGATTCCAAAGCTGGCGATGACTCGCGTCCCGGAAGATGGGCCTCCTGCTTCCGCTTCCACAGAACCGCTGAGCGTGCCGTAGGAACCAAGTTCGATGGACAGCGTTGCGGGATTGGATTGGCTGGCCAACGTTCCGCTTGCCAGTCCGTTCAATCCGCCATCGAAGGATACGGCCTGCGCCGAGACGTTCCCCAGAGGCATGCCGGCAACCGTCACGGTGCCGGACGGATCGGTGTATGCCTCGCGGACTCGACCCCCTCCGCTGACCGTCACGCGGGCACCGGCGGCCGGTGCACCTCCCTGGGTTACGCGCACCTGCACCAATCCGAATGCGGGCAGAACGACCCGCAGCGGATCGACGGGGGATCCACGCGGAAAGACGCCGTTGTATCCGACCGTCCGCTCTGCGCCGCCGATCTCACGAGCAACGAGGGCATAAGGCTCCCGTTCGAGCATCCCCGGGATGCGCACGTCGTTGCCCTGAATTTCACGAGTCTGCTGGCAGACCGTCTGGAAGGAGACGATGGTGCAGAGCTGGCTGACATTGATCTGCACGAGGGGGGCGAGAACGCCCGAGTTGCCTCCGGCATCGTCCGGAAGAAAAACGCTGGCGTAGAGAGTCTGCGTAGGCTCGAGCTCCAGATTGACGAAGGGCCGCGGGTTTGACTGGGACAGAGAGGATGTGGCGGAAGCCCGCCGGTTCGACAGCGTGTCGCGTGCCGAGAGTGCGAATGTCCCCTCCCGCACACCCTCGAAGCTGAACGAGCCGGTCGCGTCAGTCGAAGCACGGGTCTGGAACGAACTGGCGGAGAGGGTGACCTGCGCTCCTGGAACACCGGCGCCTGCAGCCTCGGGATCGACCAACCTCCCGTCGACTCCGCCGCTGAATTGAAGAGTGATCGTCTGGTTTGCGCCCGCGCCGTTGACTACAGCGAATGGAGTCGTGGATCCGGATCGTCCGGCTGCCTTCGAGTAGGCCGAGGCAGTGTAGGTCCCGGCGGGAACGTCGAAGAACTTGGCAACTCCTGAGACATCGGATGACGTGAGATCGTAGGCCGCGCCTCCGCGCAGCAGAGTTACCTCGGCGTTCGATACCGGACCGTTGCCATTGTTCGGATCGATGACGGTGATCGTCACCGGACCGAACCCTGCCGCGGCCACACCGATGAAAGCAGTGAGCTGCTCGCCCTCCACGGAAAGAGTCCCCGTCCAGTCTCCTCGCAGGTCGGGATTTGCAGGGTCGTAGGCCGTTGCCCGCAGCGGACCCTCGAAAAGATTGGCCACGGAGAATCGCCCCGAAGAATCCGCGCTCAGCGGATCGGCCGCGGTTCCGAAGTCGCGCGAGGGAAAGCCGATCTCCTTTACGAAGAACCGGGCAAGAGGAACAGGGGCGTTATCGCTGAGGTCCGCGGGAGTGTCATCGGGAATGGTCCTCGCCGGATCTGCGGGATCGGGTTTCAGATTGGCGAGGACGGCACGTCCTTCGATTCGCCCCTGCCGCCGCATGACCACGCTCACATGTTCCACCGGTCCGCCCGCTGACGGAGTTGAGCCGTCTGCAAACCCCGTCCTGAAAATCGTGTTCTGCGTGGCTGTGGCGATCAACCGGAACGACCGTCCAGCGGACACGTTCTGAAACTCGAAGTGTCCATCGAGCGCCGTGGTCTGCGTTCCAAAGCTCTGGGCTCCGTCGTTGAGACTGATGCTCGCTCCGGCCACCGGCGTCACACCATCGATCTGATAGACCGTTCCGCTGACAGTGGAGAGCTTGTTCAATTGCAGAATGACGCTCTGCGCGTCACCATCGAAGGCCAGCTGCCCCAACGCTGAAGCGTACCCGTAAACGGGATGACTGCTCGTCACCACGTACTTCTGCAGTGCGGGAACTGCCGTGAAGGTCGCCGCTCCGGCCACGCCGTTCTCGGAAGTGGAACTCGTTCGATGCTTCGTAAGCGTCGACTGCTCGGCCTCGTCCCAGGCCTGATACGAGAGATCGACGTCACCGATGACATCGATGTCCGCCCTGAGCGTGGCCCGGACGGTGCCCTGGCCAGGCAGACGCAATATCAGTGAAGCGATCTGTCCGGCGAAGGCAATCGAAGCAGTTCCGCTGGCGAACTGGTCGCCGTATGCTCCGCCCGGTCCCGGAGGAACCGCCCAGATCGTGGCTGAGCCGCCTGCGGGAACATTACGAAGCTCGTAGACTCCGGCCGCGGTGGCCTCGAGCAGCGTCGGCGGGAAGCCCGGCTGGAGAACACGGTAGCCGGCGACAGGAGAACCGGTCGCACTGAGGAGCCGCACGCGAATGGTTCCCGTCCCGTTGGAATTCCGGATGACGATGGGCAGCGAATTGGCGCGCGATGGATCGAGCGAGGGAACGGACACGGTAGCCGAGCGGCCTGTGCCAGGGTCGTAAGCGCGGACCTGCCTTCCGTTGAATGAGAGCGGAAGCGACGGAAATTCGTAGTGCCCGTTACCGTCGGCGACCGTGCTTCCCCCGTAATCGATGGCTACGATGGCGCCCGGCACGTTCTGATAACGGCTGAGGTCTCCGGGTGCCAGCGCATCCTCCCGCACGACATCTCCCTGCAGCGAAGCGGTGGCCGCCGCCGGATTGACGATCAGCGTGAGCGTCACATCACGGCTTTCGTCGGCGGCCAGGTCGAAATCCTGGACGGCGCTCTCCGGCGAGATCGTGAAGTCCGCGGCAAGGAGGCGAATGAGGCCGGCGGGCACGTTGGCAAAAACGAAGCGTCCGCCGGAATCAGCCGACGTTTCATTCACACCGTATCCCTGGCTGTAGAGACCTACGCGCGCACCGGCCACTGCCATGCCGTTATCCGACCGCACCACCTGACCGCGGATAACTCCCACTCCCGGAAACGGCTGGCGGAAAATCGAGAGATCCTGATGGATGACCTCACCCGCGGATCGAATCTCGGCCGCGGCAAAACTGACGTTGCCCACGGCGTCGGTGGCACTGAAGGTAAGCGGCCCGGCGGGAAGATCTTCGACCGAATAGAAGCCAGTCTCGTCGGACGTGGTCTGCCGCAGTTGATCGAACATCGTGCTTCCCACCACGACCCGCGCGCCAGCGACCACACTTCCATCATCGTAGTGTACGAAGCCCTCGGATCGGCCGCGGCCCAGGAAGACAAGGTTCACGAACTGCACACGCCCCGGCAGACGCACCGCGCCATCCAGCGACGTACGCCGTCCTGCAGTGCTCGTGGCACTCAGCGAATACGCTCCACTGAGACCGGCGTCCGGATTCCGAGGGACGAACTCGAACAGAAATGTTCCGTCGCTCTGTGTGATGTCGTACTGCACCCCTCCCCCGCTGTTCAGCTGCACCTCGGCATCGGCGATCGGTGAGTTGTCTGCGGCGAGCACCCTCCCGAACAGAATCCCCGCTGGCTGGTCGTTCTCCAGAACGGGAATCGAGGGATTGGTGAATGACACGGGCGATGCGGAGAGCGGGTCGAGCAGTGAGTCCACTGAAATCGCGTATCGGCTGGGAGGATTGTCAGGAACGTTTCTGGAGAGAGCGTGATCGAAGCTGAGATTGATGATGCGGCCGTCCTCCTGCAACGCTGCCGAGGAGATCGGACGGGAACCGTGGTACTGGACGCCATCAAACTGAAAGTCGAGGGTTGCGGCGAACTTGCTCAGGAGATCTTCTCCCGCGGGCACGGCCACAGGACGACTGAAAAGCACAGAGACAACGTGTCCCTGGCCATCCAGGTGAAGATCCTGATGGGCAGCAACCAGAGTCAGAGGAACTGGATTGACGGACTGAGAAGCGGCCGTGGCCACGAGGGCTCCGTCCGCATCGAGCAATCTCAGAGATCCGGCTCCGCGCACGAGGGAAAGATGAAGATCCCTTCCGCTTTCTCCATTGAAATCAAAGTGGGCGATGAGCGTCTGCCCATCAGCCGAGGCCGGAAAGACGACGTCGAGAGCCATGGGCCCGTTCAGGGCCGGAGTGACGACAAGCTCCAGATCTTCCGTCCAGCGGCCATCGACAGCGATTTCTCCCTGCCGCGATCCATCGCCGGCATTGACTGCAAGGATGTCCGCGAAGGGAAGTTCTCTGACCCAGCCTGCCGCACTTTCATTGGGCACATCGGCCCGCGCGCCCGAGCTCGCGCCTCGGATGGAGAGAGCATACGGGCGCGTCACGCCGCTGGCCGCTGGCCCGGACAGTGCGGCGAAAAGAAATGGAGATCGATGCGCCGTGAGGTTGGCGAACCTCTCGGCAATCGTCGAGAAATCGGGACCGGTTTGAAGTCCGGCAATCTCCAACTGACGGCCGAGTGCGGCGCCGGCTGATCGTCCGGCGTCTTCCGCGCGACGGAGCTGATCCCATTCACGGAGTTCCGTCCTGTTGCCGAGGAGATCGAGCGTGAGATTGGCCCATGGATCGAGAGGCTCGGCACCGAGAAATACTCGTTGACCAGCGCGGGCGATATCCACGGCCCGCTGGAAGACATCCGTCTGAATGACCCGCGGAATGCTGGCCGTAGCCTGGGTGAGGGGCGAGGTGGCCACGCTGTAGCCCAGTCCGAGGAGCCCCATGTTGGCCTCGACGAATGATGAGTCGAGATAGCGGGCGTAGTAGGGAAGAACCAGCGTGGCCGGAGACAGAGGAATGCCGCTCTCGCTCACTCCCATGGTCAACTGCACCGCCGCCGCGAGGTTCTCACTGTCCACCGTTCCGGCGGTGGCGAAAACGCTTCCGGTCACCCCGGCACGAAGGTGGTAGAGGATCGACTTCGTCTCCCCTGCGGCGAGGGTGAGCTCGCTGGACTGCGCACCATCGACCCGGCAGACATTCGCGCCGGGCGACTGGGCGCAGTCCGGGACAACATTGCCTACGCGAATGGTCTGCGATACGCCGCTGTGGTTGGTGATGAAGGAGGATGAGGAGTAGTCCTCACCCTTGCGCACCGTATCCGGATGAGAGAACGTGATGCTGAACCGGGGGTCATGCACCTGGATCGAGGCCCGCGCTGTGCCCCGCAAGGGCATATCGGCCTGACCGGGAGTCTGCAGCGTGGCCCGGATGTCTAGTTCCACCGTATGCACGCCCGGCTTGAGACCCTCCATCACCCACTCAGCATTGCCCTCGGCCTGAGCCACAAGAAAATCAACGCCGCTCGCGGTATCGACGATCGGCACTGCTGCACCGAAGGTGACCGAGGGAGTTGTCTTCACTGTGCGCAACTCGGCGGGTGTAGTCATCGTGGCCCGGATGGAATCGAGCCTGATGCTGCTTCCCGCCGCAGTGTCATTCTGGACGGCGAGCATGATGGAGAAGAACTGATGGAGAACCGCGAACTGGTTGGGGATGACCAGCGCCGCAGGGATGGAGTGCCGTGCCGGCGGACCTGAACCCGATAGAGGCGGTGCGTCCGGTTCCGGAATGGAGGGCCCGGCCTCGTAGAGCTCGATCGGAATCGTGGCCGGCGGTGTCCATCGCGGCGGCAGTGGCAGAGTGTCCGGGGGTAGCCGGTATGGATTCTCCGTGACCGGCAGGCGTGGCTCATGCGTCCGGGAGTCGATGATTACCGGGAACGGGACCTCCACGAGTTGTCCGTTTACCAGGAACGAAAAGGTGTACTCGTAGACGTCGTAGTTCGTGGTATCGACGTTGATGCCTCGCGCTCTGATTTCTTCCGGGGTCAGCTGCCTGACCCGCACGCTGGTGGTGAAGAGATTGGTTACGGTGATCGTCACCAGGGAGGGTGAAGCCGGCTGAAGAAAATTGCTCCTGCTCATCAGGCGGATGTTCTGTAAAAAGTACACGCCTTCGCGGGAGAGCCCGGGAAGTTGAAACTGATGTCCCGGTGCTGTCTGAAACTGAATGGGAGCGTCGAGTCCGGGTCCGGTGAGCTCGCCGAGAACGACCAGCCCCTCTACCACCGGTGCGGCATCGTTCTGCTTTCCGCCAAACTCGGTCTGAACGCTGACCGGAATGTCGATGGCCGTCGTCACCGACTCCGTGACCACGCGCAATCCGGAGCCCTGGATCTGCAGATCTGCCGCGGCGATCGTCTGGGCGTAGCCGCTTCCGGCAGCGCAGAGATGGAGCACGGCCAGGAATAACGAAATCCCCAGGGAACGCACAGCAATGCCGCTAAACCAGAGGGACGAAACACGATGGCCGACTGTCATCCTGAGCGTCGAGCGAAGGATCTCTTCCACCTTCCCGGTTGCCAGCCCATTCCACGTTGAAGAGATCCTTCGCTCGCTGCGCTCCCTCAGGATGACAAGTGCCTCAAGTGCGTTTCCTTCAAATGAACGCGTGGCTGCGTCATCCCGAACGTGAGTGAGGGATCGCGGAGGGATGGGTGGTTCGAAGCCCTCTCCTGCGTACCACCCGCCCCTCTCGGGCTCCTCGCTCACGCTCGGAGTGACGTGGCTTCCCCTGGGTGAGTTTCCTGCCAGGGAGCGACGAGCAACGGGACGGGCGATCATGCAGGGGCGTGCATCACGGCTTGACCGCCGCGTCCGGGAGCGCGTCCATCTCGTGAAGCGCACGACCCGCTTTCACGAGATTCGATTCGACGAGCCGCGACCCGGCCGGAACGGCCAGCAGGTCGGGCGGAACAAACTCACTCCCCACACGCACGATTGAGTTCCTGAACTGCAGGTGCTGGCCGGAGCGATCGAAACGAATGACGATCTCCAACGGCAAGCCGATCTGTTCAGCGTTCGAGGTGCTCTGCGCCGAGACCGGGCCATCCGGCGACCCTGCCGCGGTAAACACCGCCGCGGTGGAGATGCCGGGGGTGGAAGGGTAGGCCGAGCCTGTGAGAACTTCGATGGCCGGACGGGACAGCCTCATCGTCCGATCGAGGGTGATCGTCACGGTTCCCTCTCCGTTTGCCAGGGTAACCTCGAAGACGTCGCCCATCCGTCCGGCGATCGATCGCGGAGGAGTGGTGGCCATCGTTCCCTGCAGTGGCTGGGACGAAGATTGCGCTGGCCGCGAGGTCATAGCGCGGCCAGCTGCAGCAATCAATTGAAACGGCGTCACGCTCCAGGTGCCGGAGCGACGGTCGATTTCAGTCAACTGGTTCTTTGCGTAATCGGCGATGACCACCCGCGATCGATCGCGTGAGACAGACACCACCCGGTCGGCCAGGCAGTACTCGTCGACGGCGTCGATTTTCCCCGAGAGCGAATCGGAGACTTCGCGGGTGAGGTGCAGCGGTGAAGGAAAGAGCGCAGGTGGTTCGCCGGCAGCGACGCCCGTGCCGGCCATAGCACCAGCCACGAGCACCATGCTCGCCAGTTTCGTGAGACGAGACTTCCAGCACGTCGCGTCCCTGAGCGACTTTCGAGTCCGCATTTTGGCCTTTGCCTAAGGAGTGATTTTGGAAGGCCAATCCCTACCCCGTGAGCGCGAAAATAGGCACATGGATGTAGGGTTTCTAGAACTTTCGGGTAACTCGGGACCCGTAGTTGAGGCGGACCGCGCCCGCTCCGAGATCGCTATTGACGATCGCCTCATGAGGGTCGGAGACCCAACCACCCCCAGACGCACGAACGTCCAAATCTCGATGAGAGATGGCTGACCAATTCTGGACGGATGCCAGCCGTCATACGTTACTAGCGCATGAGCCTACGCGGCTGGGCAGTTGCGTTCATCTTTCTCGTTTGTGCCTCACAACACTTATTCGGGGCAACCCTGGATATTGACACCGGATACTCCTCCGCCGTAGCTCCCCTTCCGAATGGGCTGGCCATCGTATGGAATCACTCCGAGTATGACGAGCTCCAGCACGTGAAAACAACGGTTATGGGCGGCAAAGTGATCAGTGGGAAGCTCGTCAGTTCTCGCCCTCTCGAGAGCGGCGAGTACCTTTACAAACTCCGCCTGGGTTGCCACGATCAGGACTGTCTCGCCACGTGGAGTGTCCCCTCGGCATTTGGGTTGACGATCAGAGGGATCTGGTTGTTTTCCAGTCTTCCCGCCTTCGACATCGCTGAAACGGTGTGCGAGTACGCCACTCCGGAGTGGAACGGCGACAGTTTCATTATCACCGCAGGCTTCTGAGCCGTGCACTATTACGGTTTAGTGCCGCGGGCGATCAAAGCCATCCGGCTTCAGCCAGGGTCGGACACGGTGTCCTCCGTATCGGTTCCGGTCGATATCTCGGCCGCTGCCAATTCTCCGCGGTCGGCAGCTTGTTCAGCTTTGTCCTGCCTTCTCTCGTGGATCGAGTTCCCGCCGTTCGACCCGGCCGGCTTCGATCCGCCCCCCGCTTCGGTCGGACAGGCCGTCCTCATGGACCGAGATGGATTTATACGAACCGCCGTTCCAATTCAGCTGACCAGAAGAGGATCTATCGGAAACCGGGGAAACCTGCAGACCGCGGAAAACGGGGGGCGAATTCTCATCGTATGGGATGACGAGACGAAGGAAAAAGAAAGTTCAACTTCTGGCTCTCCTGATGACCGATACCGGAATCGATCTTCGCGGCCGGGAGGGCGGTGAAGGATTTCCGATCGATTCCCAGGAAACATCCGCCTCGCTGCGGGCTGTACTGCGGGACGACAACGGTTTTCGCGTCGTGTGGACGATACCATCTGACAGTGGAAGCACTCCCGAATCCGCTTTTGTGGATCGGGATGGTCACGTCTTGCCGCCCCGTTTTGAGGCTGCGCTGGACAAGCGCTTCGGTTTCACCGACATCGTTCTGAGCCCGGTTGAAGGCCTGGCAATCACCGGCCTACTGAATGGCCATGTACTGCTCATCCTTCCAGACGTTCAGGGTAGAACTCGCCCGGTTCGGAACTAACGGCGAAAGTGTTTCGGACCCAAACTAATTCGTGAATCGAAATGGCTCCTGCGATCTCATTCATCGCCAGCCTCGTTCATGATTGAATCCGAATCGTCTCGTACTCTCGAGGCTCAGAATGGAGTCGGAACGCTCGCCGTTCCGCGGTCCCATGGGCGAAGCGGCCGGCGCATTCGGTCAAAGCATGGCCAGGGCCTGGCGGGGCGTTGTGGCTCGGAATCATCACCAGACGTCGCTTGAGCATATTGCAATAGAAATTCGCCGGGCAAGAGGGGTGGCAGGGTGTCAGATCATGGACGCAGACTGGAAACGACCCGTGGAAACGAGTTTCAGGAACTTTTCTTCACTGACGACTGCTGGTTGAACGCTGAGTATCCTGCGCTGGATGGCGACGGGTTGCGTGACGATTCGGCCCAGCCGGACTATCATGCATAGCGATGAATGAGATCATCTTTCTGGTCGAGGAAGCCCCTGAGGGTGGCTATACAGCTCGCGCTGTGGGCGAATCGATTTTCACTGAAGCGGACGATGAGGACGCGCTCGAAGCCAACATTCGTGACGCGGTGCGCTGTCACTTCGAGGATTCGGAAATGCCTCGAGTTGTCCGCCTTCATTTCACACGCGAGGAAGTGATCCAGGTTTGAGATTGCCGCGCGATGTCAGCGGCGAAGATCTGGCCAGGCTCCTCGGCCGCCTCGGTTACGAAATCACCCGCCAGACGGGCAGCCACATGCGACTTACGATCACTTCGCCGACCCAGCATCATGTCTCTATCCCCCGCCATGATGCCCTGCGCGTGGGTACGCTGTCCTCGATTGTCGACGACGTGGCCTCACATTTGAGAATCACGCGCATCGAGCTACTCGACAAACTCTTTGGCTGATTCACTGGAAGCTCGTTTCTCGACTGAAGCGTCGATTTCGCGTGCAGGCAGCCACGACACCGCCTATGCGCGTTTACCGGATTGACGGCAACTGCACCTTCAGTTCGACGTCGCCGAGGCGCACGAGGTCGCCGTCGGTGAGCGGTGTGGCCGTTTCGTCGAGACGCTGTCCTCCGATAAACGTGCCGTTCTTGCTGTCCAGGTCCTGAATGGTGATCTGGCCGGAGTCATCGATGACGACCCGGGCATGTTCCCGTGAAACGGTCGGCGCTTCGATGACGATGTCCGCATCGGAGTCGCGGCCCAGAGTCGAGGCACCCGGCGGCAGTGGCAGTCGATGCTTTGCCCAGATCAGGGCCGGTCCGCCGTCGTCGCCGGGAGCGACGTGCAGGCGTACCGGCCTTTCCATCACACGCAGGTACTCCCCTGTGGAGACCAGGTCCAGTCCGGAGTTCCCTGTCTCCAGCGTGGACCGCAGCTCATCGATGAGCATGTTGATGCTGGAGTCGAGCACGGGAGTCCCAGCCCATAGCTGGCGGCGGACGTCGTCCCGGGCCACGGGAGCGGGATGATTGGTCAGGATCATCTCCAGAACGTCGAGGGCACGAGGAGAGAGCGGCACGACCGCGTCGCCGCGGAGAAGAACCCCGCGCTCGAGATCGATCGTGTATCCGGCGAATTGCAACGTCATCCGCTCAGTCCTTCCCGGCTATGACTCGTGATGGTTCGATTATCGAACCGCGGCCTGTCACAGTGCAACCGTCGCAGGCTTTCTGCGGTTCGCACACTCAGCCCAGTTCGATCGAATTCACGTTCTGGAATCCGCGCGGGAGTTTAAGACCGCGTAAGGCACGGCCACCGAAGTAGGCGTCGAGGTCGTCAGCCTTGAGCGTCGTGAATCGCTTTCCGGCGTGCACCACCAGGCTTCCCCCCTCAGGAATGACCACCGCACCGAGCATCCGTTCGCCCTGCGATGGGCGCACGTTCATGATGCGCACGCCTTTGCCCCGGGCCAGCTGCGGAAGTTCCGAGGCGAAGAAAACGAGGAGCTTGCCCTCGGAACTCACGGCGGCTACGAGATCCGTCTGCACATTGAACACGCGCTGGGGAATGAGCACCTTCCCGTTCTTTCCGACATTGACGATCGATTTCCCGGCGCGCTGTCTGGTGAACAGCTCATCGAGAGTAACGATGAAACCGTTGCCGTCGCTGGTGCTGACGAGGTAAAGATCTTCTCCTGCTCCCATCATCACTCCGGCGAATGTGGCGCCCGGCGGCGGATCGAAGTTGCTGCTCAAGGGCTCACCCTGGCCGCGCGCAGAAGGCAGGCGATGCGCGGGAACGGTGTAGCTCCGGCCAGTGGTGTCCAGAAAGAAGGCCTGCTGGTTGCTGCTGCCTTTCGCAGAATGGAGGTAGGCGTCGCCGGCTTTGTAGCTCAGCGAAGCGGGATCGATGTCGTGACCCTTCCCGGCGCGAACCCAGCCCTGTTCGGAAATGACTACCGTGACCGGTTCGGCTGCCACGAGCTGCGTCTCGTCGAGGGCCCGCGCCGCCTCCCGCTCCACGATCGGCGAGCGGCGATCATCGCCGAATTCTTCAGCATCGCGCTCCAGCTCCTCGCGCACCTGACGGCGCAGCTTCGTCTCCGATTTCAGGAGCTTCTCCAGTTTGTCCCGCTCGGCCATGAGCTTGTCCTGCTCGCCGCGGATCTCCATTTCCTCCAGGCGCCCGAGGTAGCGCAATTTCAACTCGAGGATGGCCTCCGCCTGGACGTCGCTGAGGCTGAAGCGCTTCATCAGCACCGGCTTCGGCTTCTCCTCGGTGCGGATGATGCGGATCACTTCATCAACGTTGAGGTAGGCGACGAGGTAGCCCTCGAGGATGTGCATGCGCTTCTCGACGGCGTCGAAGCGGAACTGCAGACGGCGGCGCACGGTCTCGATGCGGAAGGTCAGCCAGTCGCTGAGGATTTGCCGCAGCCCGAACTG
This sequence comes from Acidobacteriota bacterium, assembly GCA_039931435.1. GTDB lineage: Bacteria > Acidobacteriota > Thermoanaerobaculia > Gp7-AA8 > Gp7-AA8 > JBDTRY01. The sequence goes on from JBDTRY010000001.1 coordinate 43,256, forward strand.
CCCGGGCCGGCCATCGAGGCCGATCATGGTGAAGTTGACGCGGTACGTGCGCTCGAGATCGGTCAGGGCGAAAAGATGCGTCATCAACTCTTCGACGTCCACGCGGTTGGAGCGGGGCACGATGACCAGGCGCGTGGGATTTTCGTGATCCGACTCGTCACGAAGGTCCTCGACCATGGGCAGCTTTTTGGCCTGCATCTGCCCGGCGATCTGCTGGAGCACCTTCGCTCCCGACACCTGATGCGGAAGGGCGGTAATGATCACGTCACCGTCTTCCCGTTCCCAGCGGGCGCGCATGCGGATCGAGCCGGCCCCTGTCTCGTACATCTCCAGGATCTCTTTGCGCGGCGTGATGATCTCGGCGTCGGTCGGGTAATCGGGTCCGAGGATGTATTCGCAGAGAAGCTTCGTCTTGATGTCTGGTTCTTCGAGGAGGGCGATGGCCGCGCCGACGACCTCCCGGACGTTGTGGGGAGGGATGTCCGTGGCCATGCCCACGGCGATCCCCGATGCACCGTTCAGAAGTACGTGCGGAAGGCGCGCGGGCAGAAGCTTCGGCTCCTCGAGAGTGCCGTCGAAATTGCCGCCCCACTCCACGGTTCCTTGTCCCAGTTCCGCGAGCAGGACCTGAGCGAAGCGCGTGAGCTTGGCCTCGGTGTAGCGCATGGCTGCGAACGATTTAGGATCGTCCGGCGAGCCCCAGTTTCCCTGGCCCTCGATGAGGGGATAGCGATAGCTGAAGGGCTGGGCCATGAGCACCATGGCCTCGTAGCAGGCGCTGTCCCCGTGCGGATGGAACTTGCCGATGACGTCGCCGACGGTGCGGGCGGATTTCTTGTATTTGGCCTGCCAGGAGAGACCGAGCTCGGACATGGCGTAGATGATTCGGCGCTGGACGGGTTTCAGTCCGTCTTCGAGATGGGGCAGCGCCCGGTCGAGAATGACGTACATCGAATAATCGAGGTAAGCCTTCTCGGCGAAGCGGGCCACGGGGAGTCGTTCGACGTCGAGCGCGGAGGAGCCGGAGGCAGGCATCCCGAACGAGAGTTGCTCGGAATCGGAGGTTTTACTTCTGCGCTTGCGAGCTTTGGGGGGATTGGGTTTCCTGGGCATCGACTTCAATCAGAGCGTAGCGGATATCGCGCGCGGAGGATAGCACGGGGGCGATTGCGGCGCGGACCGGCACCCGCGGGGGTGCGCAGAGCAACGCGTCAGTCCCTCGGCCCCGCTCCGCCTGGAGAGCGGGGGTGTGGCGAGCGAACGCGAGCCGGGTGAGGGGCGCGGCGCACGATTAGGACGAAGTACGAATGTTGAATGAAGAGACTCAGTCCCTCGTCCCGCCTCCGGGAACAGGGTGGCGAGCGAACGCGAGCCTGGTGAGGGGCGCGGCGCACGAGAAGGACGAAGTACGAATGTTGAATGGAGAATGTTGAATGTTGAATGCAGAGACTCAGTCCCTCGTCCCGCCTGCGGGAGCAGGGTGGCGAGCGAACGCGAGCCGGGTGAGAAGCGCGATTCGGAACAGGAGCCAACGCGTCCAAGCATTTGCTCGTGTCGGGGAGGAGGGCACGCTAATTCAGGAGTTCTTCCGGCACCCCTCCGGGGTGCACGACAACTTTTCGTGGGTGACGGTTCGGATCCAGTGGTGGCGCGCCTCCGGCGCTTACCACCGGCTAATCTCTGGCACGCCTCCGGCGTGACCTCGGGCCTTTCGGCATCGTCAGCGCCAGATGATCACGGGATCGTTCACCTTCTTCGAGCCGTCCGGGTGTGTGACTACGATGCTGTACTTGTAACCGATGGCCGGTTCACACGGGCTCTTCGACTTCTTCACTTTCAGCGAACACTTTTTCTTCTTGTCTGCAGTGTTGCCCCGGCCATTCTTGTCCTGACATACGACAGGATCGAACGAATCTTCGATCGGATTGCTGACGACCTGAATATCCAGGTTGTCCGGAGAGTTTTCGCCGAGGTCCCAGTCCACCGTGTCGTCTTTTCCAGAAACATAGACGATGAACATGGTCTCTGGAATGGAACCATCGGAACTCACCGGCACCGTTTGCTGCATGATCTGGGGCGGCGGTGGTGGAGGAGGAGGCGCGGGAGGCGGAGGACCAGCCGCCGGGTAGGAGGAACGGCAGGCCGCTGATGTAATGACCATAAATCCCAGGATGGCCGCCGGAATCAATGAACGTATGCGATTCGATCTCACGATAGATTCTCCTTTTTCATAAATTGGAGCCATTGATAGACGCCCGCGATCCGACGTTCCCGGGAGCACTCCGGGATTGATGGCCGGTTGTGAGGCCCGCTCAGCGCCAGATGATGATCGGATCGTTCCTGTCAGGAGAACCTGCCGCATGGGACACGACGATTGTGTATCGGAACTCTGTCGGCGGTTGCCCATAGGGCTTGTCGTTTTTCACCTTCACCCAACATTTCGCGTCGGTCTGACAATGCTTGTCGAATACCTTATTCGCAGCAGCAGAGTCCTTCCACTCGATGTCGAGCTTGTCCCCGGCAACGGCGGAAAGAACATAATCGATCTTTGGGTTCTTTTTCGAGACCTCTACGGTTTCATCCTCCGCCGGGATTGAAGCATCGCTCTGAACATGGATTTCTCTATTTCCAGCCGTTTGCCCGCTGGTTCGAATCCAGGAACAGCAACCGGCCGTCGTGATTGCCAAAAACAGAATCACTGCTGAATTCACAGTCTGCAGAACAGAACTCGATCTCATCGTGCCTCCTCGTTCGGATTCATCAGCCGGCGATAGCAGCGGGCCGCCGTCGTCCCATCAGCCCGTCGAACTCGGGATCCTTGTCGATTTGCCACGAAGGATACCCCGCTTCTTTCGCTTTCCGGAGCCAGTCCAGCGCCGCTTCCCGCTTGCCGGCGATGGTGGAGACCACAGCTTCGGCGTAGAAGTTCGTGGGGTCGGCCGGACTGATGGCAATGGCGCGGTCCGCATGCCGAACGGCGTCGTCCACCTGACCGATTTTGCTGAGGGACAGGGCCAGCACCGCGTGCGCCTGTGCATCATTGGGATTGACCTTCAAAGCATCGTTGGCAAGGGCCACCGCCTTTTCATACGTCGTCGCCGCTTTTGTTTTCAGGGCCGGAGTCCAGCGGTAGGCGTCGGCGAGATTCAGCCAGAGCAGGTAGTCTCTCGGCGAGAGTTGGACGGCCGTCTCCAGCGATTGCGCGGCAGCCCCAAAGCGACCGAGCAGGTAGAAGCAGAAGGCACGGTTGGAGAGGGCGTCGGCGTTCGCTTCGATTCTGATGGAATGCGAATAGGCTTCCAGCGCATCCTCAACCTTTTCCCGCGACAGATAGACGTTCCCCAGCTGGAGGTAGCCCCGTGCGTTATCGGGAGTGAGACGGGTGACGGTCTCGAACATCTTCGTCGCTTCGTTGAGATTTCCCTGTTTGGCGTAGAACACACCCAGCCTGCTGTAGCCTCCCCAGAACCCGGGACGGAGAGCGATGGCCCGTTCGTACATTTTCCGGGCCTCGTCGGAATCGCCGTGCGCTTCGTAGGCCTGGGCAAGGCCGATGGTGGCCTGGGGCGAATCCGGCGACTGCGACAGGGCCCGTCTGAATTCATCGATGGCCCGCTGAGTATTCCCCGTGGCCAGACTGAGCTCGCCACGCGTGGAGCTGACTTCGGAGTTTGCCGGGTCGAGTGCCGCAGCCCGGTCAGCCTCGCGCAGGGCCACCTGCGCAGCGGCAGGATCGTGGGAGAGGTTGTATCGATAGAGAAAAGCGCGGCCCAGGGCGGCATGAAGGAGCGCTGAACGTTCAGCCTGCGGCGACATGTTCTGCAGCAGGCGGATGGCTTCGTCGACCGAGTCGGCGCGCTCGTAGCGCTGCAACAGACCAATGGCGCTGAGATACCGCTGCTGATCGTCAGCATTCTCCAATCCGGTTGTCGGCTGGCGGACGGCGTTCTGCACATTGAGATCGAGAGCGTCCACCACTCTGTCCGCCAGACGATCCTCGAGCGCGAAGATGTCTGTGTCCGGTCCCTGTACGGTGGCACCGGCGATACTCCCCCGCTCGGGGTGCACGAGCATGTAGGTGATGCGAATCTGCCCGTTCGAGCGCTGCACCGTGCCCCGCAGAATGAGATTCGCACCGAATTCTGTGGCGATCTTACCGAGGTCGGTCTCATCGCGAACGGACGATGTCACGGACGCGGGCATGACCTGAATGCCGGGAAGCCCGGCCAGGCGCGCGCTGACCGTCTCCGAGACGCCGTCGCTGAATAGCTGACCTCCGGGCTGGCCGCTCAAGTCCTTGAAGGGCAGCACCGCCAGATATTTTCTGTCCGGAATCTCCTGGGTCTGTGCCTCATGAATTCCCAGCCAGGCCAGCGCGGCCAGCGCGGCGGCGATGAGCACTCCGCCGAAGACGAGACGGGGAGTTTTCCCGGCCGGTACTCGCAAGCGAGTCGAGGCGGCGCGGGGCTGCGTCGGTGATGGAAGATGCTGCAAAGATTTCTGAAGATCGCGCGTCAGGTCGGATGTCGAACCATACCGGTCTTCAGAACGCTTGCCGAGCAGCCTCTCGATGATCCAGCAGAGGGTCTCCGGAACCTGGCGGTTGATCTGCTGAATGTTCGGCGGATCTTCGCGCATAACCGCGGATAGCGTTTCGATGGTCGTGGCCCGTTGGAAGGGACGCAGTCCTGTGAGCATTTCGAAGAGAATCGTCCCCAGTGCGAACTGGTCGGTTCGAAAATCGACGGGATCTCCCACGGCCTGTTCCGGCGACATGTACCCCACCGTTCCCAGGATCGTTCCCGGTTCGGTGATGCGTTTGGACAAGCGCGCCGTATCGTCGCCGTGCTCGGGACTCTCATCGAGCTTGGCCAGGCCGAAATCGAGGATCTTCACTGTCCCGGCGGCACCAACCATGAGGTTGTCCGGCTTCAGATCGCGGTGAACGATTCCGCGGGCGTGGGCCACGGCCAGTCCCTCGCTGACACAGATGGCAATCTCCAGTGCGCGCTTCACCGGCATCGGCGCTTCGTGGTCGATGATCTTGTGAAGGCTCTCCCCTTCCACGAGCTCCATGACGATGAACGGTTGGCCGCTGGTGCGTCCCACGTCGTAGATGGTGACGATCGAGGGATGGGAGAGCATCGATGCGGAACGGGCTTCGCGCTCGAAGCGCTGATACAGTTCCGAATCTTCGGTGACCGTGGAGGGCAGGACCTTCAAGGCCACTTTGCGGCCGAGGTGCGTATCGCGGGCGCGATAGACCTCCCCCATTCCTCCGGAACCGATCAGGTCGAGGATCTCGTAAGGGCCGATGTGGGAGCCCGGTTCCATTGTCATGAACCTGTTACAGCGATTATAGAGTGTCGCCCGCGATCGGACGGCTGAAGGGTCGGAGCTTGCAGCACTGGATTCGAAGACCGCGCCGGTCAGCGCATCCGCCCCCTTTTCACGGGGCGGTGCCCGACCATCCTTCAGTTCGCAAAATAGCGAGCTACGTAATCATTTCCTGGTCGATACGAATGTTCCGGCGCTCCAGTTCCCGGACGAAGGCATTGGGTTCGATGGCTTGTTCCTGGGGAATCGCTCCCTTCCGGCGGGTCTCGCCGTTGGCCATCATCTGGGCCACGATCGAAGCGGGAAACGCCGTTGTGCGCATCATGGCGCTGACGTTGTTCTCTTCGTCGTACTCGTCGATGATCTGGTAGCGAAGTTCGCGGCGTCGTCCTTCCGTACCGGCCATGAAGGAGAGCCGGACCAGAACGACATCCGGTCCATCGGCGGGGAGATTGTCGACGAGGAGCTTCCCGAAGAGTCTGCGCGGGGCGATGGAGATCCCGTCGATCGCCACCGGCTCGCTGCGGCCCAGCCCGAGGTCGAGCATGGCCTTGAATCGCTCGCAGTGGCCGGGGTAACGAATGGTCTTGTAGTCGAGATTGCGGATGCGCGTGCCCAGGGATTGCGGCAGCGTCGATGTTCCCCCGGAGGTTTGAAACGCTTCCATGCGGCCCCAGGGTTCAGGGAAATCGAGAGTCTCCAGTTCCGTCATCGATTCGACGGTGATCAGTTTCCCGTCGCGCACGACCCTGGCCGCCTCGACGTATTCGTTGATCAGCCCCTCCACGGAGAAGACAATCTGATAGTCGAGGGGCGGTTGCGGATCCTTCGGCAGACCGCCCACGCGGATGTGGAGGGAATCAGCTTCCGGGAACCGCTCCAGCCCGTGCATGGCCAGGACCGAAACCATGCCGGGGGCAAGACCGCAGTCAGGAATGATGTTGATGCCAGCGGCACGCGCTTCCTCGTCCAGGGCCAGTTCGGCGGCCACGACATCGTTGTTTCCACCGAGATCGCAAAAATTGGTTCCGGCGCGGATGGCCGTCCGGGCCAGATCGACATTGTGTTTGTAGACCACGCAACTGATCACGGCGTCGTGACCACGCATGAGATCTTCCACGGCGGCGGGATCGTTCACGTCGATCTGACGAGCCTGGAGCGTTTCATGGCCGATCTCGCGGCAGACCTGCTCTGCGCGTTCCCCGTCGATATCTGCGATGGTCACCGAGTCCGTGTTCGAGTTGCAGGCGAGATCGAAAGCTGCGCCGAATCCCATGCGGCCGGCGCCGAGAACCAGAATCCTGGTCATTGCACTCCTTTGAGATCGCCGGCAGGCAGATTCGCCGCCGTCTTACTGCCCCGAGTCGTCGGCGCTGGGGCCGTAGATCGATGGAACGGTGGCGCCCATGGGACGCAAATAGGTAGAGAGTTGTCCGCGATGGTGCACCTGATCGAACAGAATCATCCAGGCGTGCCGGAAGCCGGTCTCGCGCATCAGTTCCTGACCGCCGACGACGAAGGGGATCTCCCTCTCCCAGGATTCACGGCCCAGCGCCTTCAGCCGCGCCACGATCTGGTCATGTCCCTTATCCCATTCGGCCAGAATCTCGCTCATCGTGGCCGGAATGGGCATGTGGCCCCACTCGAACTTTCCGCTTTCCAGCGCGCGAGCCAGACCGGCCTCCTCGTTCACCAGCACCCAGGCCAGTTCGCCGGCCGATCTCGAATTGGGATGCGGACGGTAGTCCATTTGATCTTCGGGGATTTTGGCCATGACCTTGCGGGTGATGGAGCCTTCGTCCTCGAAAAACTTGAGGAAGAGTTGCTGCTCGTCCATTTAGAAGTCCTTTATTGATCTGGGAATCGCCCAGCCGAAAGCCAGTGATCCGCTCGAGAATCACGGAGAGATCGCTGTGATCCTGGACCTCACAATATGAAGATCCGGCTGGAAGATCAACCGCCCTGCCCGTTTCACGTTCAGGGCCCGGGCTTCTGGCGCGATTCTGCAACTGCCACCACCACCGGTCCCGCAGAGAGGATGGGGTGCAGTGTAAATTGCACACTGAGGGCACGCTGTTCGTCGGAGCCCAGCTCTCCAATCCAGAAAAACCGGGCCCCGGCGGCGTCCGGCAACGAAGCGGCCTCACCGGCCAGTTCGGAAACGGGCTGGCCCGCTTCCCGCCAGCCTGGATGGCGCTGCTGCCGCGAGGGAAAGGTCAGCACTTCAGGGGACCATCGCCCATCGCGCTGGCTGATCACTTCGAGATATTCGAGGCCGGAAACGACGATCGTTGATCGCTCCGGCAGTCTGCGTCGGGCCGACTCAGCGATGAGCCGGTACGGGTGATCCGGGCGGGAACGGTGCTCGAGGACGCCGGTGTAGATCGAATAGCCACCCGTTGCCACAAAGACACCGACGAGCACAGAGCGCAGTAGCTGCGGAAGCTCACGAAGCGAGAAGGCAAGCCAGAGCATCAAAGGCACGGCCAGTACCGATTCGAATCGCAAAGGGTAGTACATCGTTTTGCCGGCCAGGGCGCCAATCGCTGCAATAAGCAAGGGAGTGAGAGTCATGACTCCGAAGAGGCGCGCTTTCATGCTTCGCATCGACCCGATCATCACTACGGCGGCAACGGCCAGGAGAGAAATCATCTGGATCCAGACCGCCGGCGGCGGCAGAAAGACGGCGGGAAACGGAGCAGCAAACCCGAGATGGCGCAACTCCGTAAGGACGAGGCCGGGGCCGGACTGTTCGGAGGCCATCCAGCGGATGGCATCATGGGGCTGCCGCGAGGCCAGCCAGAAAAAGGGACTGTAGGCCACCCCGACGAGAAGAGACCCGGAAAATGCGTCCCGAATCATGCCTTCTCTGCGCACCAGAAGGGCAACGACGAACGGTACGGCAAGAAAGAGCACTCCGTAGTAGTGACAGCAGGCCGCCAGAAAAAAACAGGCGAACGATGTGACGAGCGAACCTCTGGATCCGGTTTCGGTCCAGCGATGCACTGCCAGGACGCCGAAGGCCACGAGCATTCCACAAAGTGCATAGGCTCGTGCTTCGGTCGCAAAGTACACGCTGGCGGGAAAGAACGACAGGAGCACGGCGGCGATCCATCGCGACTCTTTCAGCCGTTTTGTGCTCAGAACGGCCAGCACTGAAAGGAACGAGAACAGAAGCGAGACGAGCCTGAGCGTCGGCACCTGGGCGATGCTTGAATCCGTTCCGCGAAGGAGGTGCACCGGAAGCGCAACGATCCAGTAATAGAGCGGCGGACCCGAGTCCCCAAGCAGCGCGCGCACGATACCGCCCGGAGAGCGGCGCGCGATCCACACCGTGAACAGCTCATCGAAAAATGGGGAACGGACGTAGCACAACATCAGGCGCAGCGTCAGGAACACCAGCAGGATGAGGACGGCGGCGGCGAGAAAGGCCGTCTTCTCCCGCCGCGAGCCGCTGACGGAAGTGGTCACGTCTGAAGCAGGTCGGAGATCGTTCGCACCAGCTGAGAAGACTGGATGGGTTTGGTGAGGTAGGCATTCGCTCCCAGGGCCATCCCCTTTTCACGATCTTCGTCGGCTCCTTCGGTGGTGATGATGATGATCGGTATCTTGCCGAACTTGTCGCTCTGGCGAACGATGGAGACGAACTTCAGGCCATCCATCACCGGCATGTTGATGTCGGTGAGGATCAGATCGACCTTCGACTCCCCCAGCTTCTTCAGAGCATCCGCGCCGTCGACCGCTTCGATGATCTTCGCGTTACGGAAGCGCTTCAGGGAGAACGAGATCAACTGCCGCATCGTCGGTGAATCTTCGACGATCAGAAAAACAGAATTGTCCATCGCTGACTACCCGCCCTTCGAAGATCGCGCCGCTGTCGTCACAGAATGCCGGAAGAAACCAGGAGCCGCCCGAACACCGGCAACGACCCGGCGGGAATTCCACGACTTTGTGCACTCCCGGACGCTGAAGCGAGGGTTCGTACGGCTGCGCTTCCCTCGACCTTTCCGGAAGTGAATCGCCCCAGCCGAGCTCCGGGATGCCATCGAGAAAACCCCGCGTCCGGGACCTTCAATATCAAGGCCTCGAATGTAGCACAAGGACCGAGGGCCACAAAGTTTCATTCCTCGTGACAGAGACGATTGATCGCCGCGGTAATTTCGTGGAGAGGCAGCACGTGCTGCACCGCTCCCGTTCCAATGGCACCTCGGGGCATTCCAAAGATGATGGCCGTTTCCGCGGATTCGGCAATCGTCTTTCCTCCTCTGCCGCGGACAGTGCGGATTGCTTCGGCACCGTCCGCACCCATTCCGGTGAGAATGATGGCCAGCACGCGCTCGGCGCAGGCCCGGCTGGCGCTCTCGAAAAGCCGGTCGACCGACGGAGCGTAAAGATCGCCCTCCGCCGGTTCGTATATATCGAGCATCAGCCCGGCGCCATCCCTTCTGACCTCGGTCTGCATGCCACCGGGAGCGACGTAAACCGTTGCGGCACGGAGGCGTTCGCCATCCACACCTTCCTTGACCGTGTAGGAACTTATCCGATCCACCCGTTCCGCAAACAAGCGTGTGAATACCGCGGGCATGTGCTGGGCTACGACGAACGGCACATTGATGCGAGGAGTACGCTGAAACAGCGTCTGCAATGCTGGAGGTCCTCCGGTCGAAGCTCCGATGACGACGACATCCACGAGGAGTTTTAGCCCGCTCTCGGCCTGAGGGGCGAGCGGTAGCCCGGATGCCTGCATGCGCGCGGCAAGATTGTCGAGACGTACGTCGTGAGCCGCTCGAACCTTCGCCAGAAGATCCTCACGAACCTCCTCGAGTCGTGGAGAGATCGGTCCTCCCGGCTTGACGATAAATTCGGCTGCGCCCAGCTCCAGAGCCTTGAATACGGATTGCGCATCCGCTCTCGAGGACACGGCAATGACCGGCGTCGGTTGATTGGCCATGAGCCAGCGCAGGAATCCGAACCCGTCGATGCCTGGCATCTCGATGTCCAGAGTGATCACATCCGGTGTATGACGAAGGGTCTGCTTGATCCCCGATTCGCCATCGGCAGCGGTGGCCACGACCTTCACCTCGCCACTCGACTCCAGCAGTCTGGAGATCGTCACTCGGTTGAAGGCGGAGTCGTCAATGACAATGGCGCGAATCATCCGGCGTTCGATCATCCTTTCTGGTAAACCATATCGTGCTCAAGGTGACGAAGCCGGAACTGAGTGGAGAGGGTGATCAGGGACTCGGAATGACCGAGAAGCAAATAGCCGCCCTCGCCGAGCCGTTCGTGAAAGCTGGCAATGACACTGCGCTTGGAGGCATCATCGAAATAGATAATGACGTTGCGACAGAAAATGATGTCCACCGTGCCCACCAGCGACACCCGTGGATGATCGTAAAGGTTGAGCCGCCCGAATGACACCCGTTTGCGGATGGCGTCGGAGATCTGCCAGGTGCCGTCCGGCTCTCTGACGAAATACTTCTCGCGCAACTCTGGGGTCGTAGCTCTGAACGAGTTCTCGCGATAGCGGCCCTTTCGCGCCCGAGCCAGAACCTGCTGGTTGATGTCGGAGGCAAAAATCTCGAAGGAACCACGCTCGTAGTGACCGTGCTCGGTCAGAAGCATGGCGATGGTGTAGGGCTCCTCACCCGAGGAGCAGCCGGCCGACCAGATTCGCACCTTGCGTCCCCGGGCTCTGGACAGCACTTCCGGAACAATCTCCAGGGCGAAGGCCGAGAGCTGCATCGATTCACGGAAGAAGTAGGTTTCGTTCGTGGTGATCTGGTCGAAGATCCGATCGAATTCTCCATCGGCTCGCGGGTCGTACTGGAGAAAGTAGTAGTACTTCTGGAGGGTGTCGAAGTTCAGCTCGCGAGCGCGGGGGGAGAGCCGCTTCTGAAGCAGGTACTTCGAAGAATCGGCGAAGTAAATTCCGCTGCGGGCGTAGATGGCGTCGCGAAGCTGCCGGAAAACGTCGTCCGGCAGGTCCAGCTGATGGTTCAGGGTGAAGTCGAAGGCGCCCATGGGAGTGTGGGAAAAGGAGAGTCAGTGCACCGAGGCGCTTTCTTTCATGGCCTGTAGAGTTGCAGCGATGAGCGCTTCGTGCCGGCTGTCGGCGGTTCTCCATGCCTGCTCGAGCTGATCGCGGAACAGGTCTTTGCGGCGGACGAAGAGCTCGAGGATGTCGTCGAGGATGGAGCGATTCTCGAGTGCTCGATAGAGATAGCTGAAGGAGCTGCGATCGGCCAGTTTTCCCAGCGCTACCACCGCCGAGTGCTGAACGTATGTGTCGGCGTCGCCGACGAGCAAGGCGTGAATTTCCTCGAGCGCCCGTTCATCGCCGCGCTGGCCGAGGGCCAGAACGCCGGCGGCCCGCAAACGCCATTCGTCAGAATGCAGGCAGCGCAGCAGCTCACGGAAAATCTCGTCTCCGGGAATCCGGGACAGTGCCAGAATCCCGGCGCGGCGAATCTCCAGGTCTCGGGCATGAAGGCTGGAGAGCAACTGATCCGCGGCGCGCCGGCTGCCGATTTTTCCCAGCGCCTCGATGGCGGCGATCTTCACCGGAGCAGGATCGCTCTCGAGGTGCGCGATGAGGGGATCGATGGCCACCGGGTCCCGATACTCGCCCAGGGCGTTTGCCGCTGCCGTTCGAATCCAGAGATCCTCATCCTCGAGGGCGCTGATCAACGGCTCGATCCCGTGACTGGGGCGCAACAGGACGATGGCCTGAATGGCAGCGATTCGCACCGAGGTCGCTTCGTCCGCCAGCGACAGCACAAGCTGATCAGCGAAACGCTCCTCGCTGAACCTTCCCATGAGCGAAACCGCCTTCTGACGGATGGCAGGGTCGCCATCCTTGGACGCCAGCAGCAGTTCCTGCGGAAATCCTTCTCCCTGGATGTTCACAAAGATCGAAAGCGAATTGACCTTCACCGGTGTGGTCCCGGCGGCCATCAGTCTGCGGATCTTCCCCAGTAATTGCGGCTTCACCTGCGGAAAGGCAGCGACGAGGGCGCATACGGAATCCACCGCGGCCTGCTGACAACCGGGGTCGCCGTCGTCGAGCTTAGCCAGCAGGTAGTCGATTGCCGAGGGGTCGCCCAGTTGTCCCAGACTCTCCAGGGCCAGGCGGCGGATCATGGCACTGTCGTGATCGATGAAGCCAATCAGCGTAGGCACCGCTTCGTTGCCGGCGGTCAGGTTGACGACCCGAAGGAGAATGGCCGTCACCTCGTCCTCTTCCGTCGAACGCAGCTTGTTCAGAACAGACATCGATGCCGCGGGTCCGAAGTCGACGAGCGCCTGAGCCACGACCTCCGCGCTCTCCGGATCCTCGAGGGAGTCGAGCAGAACGGGTACAGCGCGATCGTCGCCGGTCCACCCCAGGATCTGGAGGATGAAGTTCTTTACGTCGCGCTTGGGAGTGGAATGGAGATGCTCGACGAGCGGCACGATCTTCTCGCTCGGAAACGCTTCACGAAACTTGCGCTGAATCAATTGCCTTTCCATTGCCTGGACGATGCGAGGCTTGTCCGCTTCAGCGACTCGAATCAGGGCTCGCAAAGCGGTGAGGTTCAGTTTCTCTTCCTGGGAAATGATTCTGAGAAGAAAGCTGACTGTTCCCACGTCTCCGATCTTGGAGACCGCTTCGAGAATCGGCTTTCGCAGCGACTTCTCCGAATACAGGGGAAGAATGGAAGGCAGAGCCGTGCGATCTCCAATCTCGCCAAGAGCCTCGATCACGTGGAACTTCAGCCAGAGGTCCGGTGACTGCAGTGTCTCCAGCAGCGGGCCGATGGAACTGGCGCGGCGGTACTTGCCCACCGACGACACCACGGCCGAGAGAAGATTGATGTCCGATTCTTTTCGCAGGAACGCCAGGAGTGTTTCAAAACCGTCGTCGTTCCGCAGATCGCCCAGAAGATTGATCAGGGCCAGACGTACGTCGACGTCATTTCCCCGGCCGAGCTCGAAGATAATGAATGGCACCGCTCCGTCACCCACCCTGATCAATGCCTCGGTTGCGGAATTTCTCTTTCCGGCATTGGCGGGGTCGTGCAGAGAATGAAGAAGGCGCAGCAACACTGTTTCCCGGGGATTGCTGAGAATTCCATCCACGACGGTTTTTCGCACGCGCCAGTCGCGGTCGCCCAGCAGTTCGAAAAGCAGAGGGAGATCCTCGTCCGTCATCGAGCCGGCCACCTGCATGGCGGCCTTCTGACGCACGTCGGCGTTCGCCGATCGCGCCCGCTCCTGCACGTGCCCTTCAACGCTCATCGACAACCACGTCTGCTGATCGATAGTGTGAAGAAATCGCCGGCCGCTTTGGAGGAATGGTCCGAGCTGCCGAAAGCAGACGGGCCTGCACCGGGAAAGCGATCAGTGGAGCGCACCTCCGGAGATTCAATGGCCATGAACATCAGTTCTCATCCTGCAGAACGCGGTCCACGTTCAGAAGCATGATCAACTCCCCCTCCCGCCGGAATACGCCCCGGATCCTGCCACTCTGCTCTGCCGAAATAAGCGCCGGTTCCTGCCGGGTCTCGGAACTGCTCACTGAGGTTACCCTTCCGATGCGGTCGACGATGAACCCTGATCGTCCGGCTATCTCTTCCACGATGAGAAAGCGGGAGTCCGAACTCTGCCTTGCCTCCCGGTGGCCAAGCCTGCTGCTGACATCAAGAATCGTCACGATTGTACCGCGCACGGAGATGATCCCCAGCACGTCAGGCCGGGCGTTCGGGACGCGAGTGATCTCGCGGGGCTCCATGATCTCGGCGATGTCCGAGACCGGGAGCGCAAACTGCTCGGTCCCGATCATGAAGGTCAGGATTTCCATCTGGTCACTCGAAGTCTCGGAGGCCACCTCGACGTCGGCGATCGCCGCCGCCCGGGCCTGGCGCGCCAGGACGTCCTGCTTGAAGCGATCGAGGCGGGACACGGGCTGCGGCTCGATCTGTGATTGTTCGACCTCCGGCTTCGTCGATTCCTTCGATTTCACAGGCGATAACGCAGCAGATCGGGATGGCTCGACGGGCTCAGAGGAACGTGACGATGACGGGAGCGCAGAGGCCGCAGCTGCCGCATCGCGCTCTTTCTTTTCGCGGGCCTTTTTCCGGATCTTTACGAGATCGACCATCAGCGATCCTCCTTCGCTCCGAGGCGGTGCTCGGCCGCGGAAGATCGGATCCGTGCTCGATCGATGTTCGTGGCATCGTCACCGAAGGCATCGAGGAGCGCGGTCGTGGCCACGGCGTTGATCAGTCGGGGAACACCTCCGGTAAGGCGATGAAGGAGATCGAGTGCTTCCGCTTCAAAGGGATTTCTGCTCCCGCCCGCCACGCGAATGCGGTGATCCACATACTTCGCGGTTTCGTCGGGTTCCAGGGCGTGAAGCCGGAAGCGGATTCCAATTCGTTGCCGCAGGGCCTCGTATTGGGGACGGTCCAGGCGGTCATCGAGTTCGGGCTGTCCGATGAGAACGACTGACATCAGATTCTGATCGTCGAGCTGAAAGTTCGTCATCAATCGGATCTCGTCGAACGCGGCCCGGCCCGGGATGAGTTGCGCTTCGTCGATGATCAACAAGGGATGGCGGTCCTGCTCGTGCAATTCGTAGAGGCGTTCGTGGATGCGGTCCAGCAATGCGGCACGCGTACGATCGGCGGGCAATTCCAGCCCCGAGGCGATGGCGCGCAGAAGCTGCGCTGGAGTGAGACGAGGGTTGATGAGGAGGATAACGGGGCGCGAGTCGCCGACCCTGTCCACCAGAGCACGGGAAATGGTCGTTTTCCCGCATCCGATTTCTCCGGTGAGAAGAGCGAGCTCATTTTCCTCCACGGCGTACTCGAGCCGAGCCAGCGCCTCTCGATGCTGTCCGGTCTCGTACAGAAAAGAAGGGTTCGGGGTTTTTCCGAACGGCTTTTCCCTGAATCCGAAGAACTCGCAGAACAGACTTCACCTCCGGGAGACCGCGGTTCGACTTTCACGCCGCGCCGTTCGCGCTTCCGCCAGGCCGGAGACGAGAGAGGCGACGTCGACGACCAGGGCGATCTGGTTTTTCCCGATCTCCGTTGCTCCGGCAATTCCGGGAATGCCCCGAATGCGATTACCGACCGCCCGGATCACCACTTCCTGTTGCCGCACGACTTCATCGAGCACCAGTCCGGCCAATCGATCGCCGAGACGTACCACGGCAACGAACTTTCTGCCGTTCTGTGAGGACGCTTCGACTCCGTAGGCGTCGGAGAGACGGAGGAGCGGAATCTCCGCATCACGCAGCGCCAGAATTTCCCGGCCTTCGACAGTTGTGATCTCTTTCTCCTGGATCTTCACCACCTCGCTGATCGACGTCAGAGGAAGGGCGAAGGTCTCGTTTCCGACACGCACCAGCAGTGCGTGCAGGATGGCCAGAGTGATGGGTAGTGTCAATCGAATCGTCGTTCCACTTCCCCGATCACTGAGCACCTCGATCGAGCCCTTCAGCTCGTGAATATTCTTGCGCACCACGTCCAGACCCACCCCTCGGCCGGACACCTCGCTCACCGCCTCGGAGGTGGACAGGCCCGGCGAAAAGATCAGTTCGCGCGCTCTCTCGAAATCGACGACCTCATCCTGGCCGATGAGATTGCTGCGAACGGCGGAGCGGCGAACGGACTCCACGTCGATTCCCTCGCCGTCGTCCGAGATATCGATGATCACGAAGCTTCCCTGCTGGTAGGCTCGTATACGCACTTCCCCTTTCACGGGCTTTCCTGCCGCCACTCGCTTCTCGGAGGTCTCGATCCCGTGATCGATGGCGTTGCGCACGACGTGCATGAGGGGATCGGCCAGTTCTTCGATCATGACCTTGTCCAGCTCAGTCTCGCCGCCGGCGGTGAGCAGTTCGATTTCCTTCCCCAGCTCTTCTGCTGCCTTGCGGGCCGCTCTTCCCACACGCGTGTAGAGCTGTGAGATCGGAACCATCCTCAGGTCGACGATGGCACGCCGGAGTTGATTCAGTCGCCGCTCGAGATCTCCGGAGATGCGTCCCAGCTCCCGAGCGGTTCTTCGGTCCAGGGAGGATCCGGATACGGCAATGAGCTCGTCCAGTCTGGCTTTTTCCAGGATCAACTCCCCGACAACATCCATGACGTTATCCAGCCGGGAGATATCTACGCGGACGTTCTGCGACAAGGAACGAATGCTGGCCAACCCCTCTTCGCCGTCGGGTGAGCGAGGTTCCGGAGCAGACTGTAAGAGACGAACCTGTGCCTCCGGCGAGAGCGCCACCAGCTCTTTCCCGGAGAGGAGCGCTCCGACCAACAGCCGAAATCCGATTCCCGCTCCCGCGGCGGTGGGCAGAGTGGAGATGACCTCGCCTTCGGCGTTGAGGCGCGCGGTCAGGGCCCGCAGTTTCTCGTCGAAGTCCAGAAAGTCGTACTGGACCGTGAGCGAAAAAATGCTTCGGCCGATCCGCACATTTTCCTGGAGTCTGTATTCCTCATATTCGGTCAGTGACTTGCGCGTCTGGGCATCGAGATCAAGGCCGGCGAGCAGATCGGCCTTTTTGCCAGTGGGATCCCCGGCGGCCGCCCTTTCGATCCTTTCCAGGATCTCCCTTCGCTCCCCGGTCTCCGCTCCGCTGGAAGCTGCCGAAACCATCCGTATCAGTTCGGCGTGGCAATCGAGCAACAGCGCGAGAAGTTCGGACGAGACCTGCACCTTGCCAAGACGAAGGCGGTCCAGAAGATCCTCGAGTTGGTGAGTGAGCGTTGCCAGACCTGTGAAGCCCAGCATTCCTGCCAGCCCCTTCAGAGAATGGATGGCGCGGAAGATATCGTTGATGATGGCCGGACTTACCGTGCCCCGTTTTTCATCGAGCTCGGCGAGATCAACGGCAAAGGACTCGAGCAGCTCTTCGGCTTCGGATGTGAATTCGCGCCGGGCCCGCTCCTCTTCTTTCTCCATGTCAGGTAGTCACCCCCAACAGCTTTCTCAGTTTCTCCAGCAGGTCACGCTCCTGAAATGGCTTGACCAGATAATCCTCGGCGCCCAGTTCCATGGCCCGGCGGCGGTCTTCCTCGGACTTTTCGGTGGATATAACCATGATGGGGACGGTACGGTAGACGCCGTGATTTTTCAGAAAGCTGACCAGCTCCAGCCCATTGATGTCCGGCATGTTGATGTCGGTAAGGATTGCGCTGAAGGCATGGTGCGGGAGGAGTTTCAGTGCTTCGAAGCCGCTCTCCGCCTCGAAGATTTCCAGGTCCACCATGGCCTCCTGTTCGATGAGATTCGTCAGGAAAGCGCGCATCGAAGGTGAGTCCTCAACGACCAGTATCTTCATAACAAATCCTCGTGACGGCCCGAGCGCAACCTCGTCCCCGATTCCAGAGCCCGCCCGGCCTGTGAGAGGAAAACCTCGAGGGCTCCCAGCTCACGCATTGGACTCCTGTGTACACCATTGTCTCCATAAAAGACTCCGGCCACACCCTCTCCCGTTCCTATGGGAAAAACGGCCACGTCGGTCGGTTGCGCGCTCCCAAGTTGCGAAATGAGCGTGACATTGGCCTCCGTCCGGTGAAGCTTCCCACGGTGTGAGCGGCCCGAAGCTAGCACTTCGCTGAGGACGGAAGGATCGGATCGGGCAATCCTGAGCTTTCGTACCCGTTCGTTGACTTCATCGCCATCGCCTGAGGGTCCGAAGCCGGCCGCCCCGACAAAGAACTGCCCCTCGGGCAGAAACACCGCGCCGCGATCGAGGAACTCGCTGGCCACCCGCAGAAGGATCTGCGCCACCGACTGCACGTCCTGATCGGCCGTCAACTCCGTGATCAGACTCTCGAGGAGCGAGCAGCGCCGCTCCATGAGGTCGTGCCGGGCATCCTCGAAGAATCTCTGTCCGGCATCCTCCACTCCGGCCGTCAGCAGGTAGTTCGCCCAGTCCGACATCGCCGTGGCAACGAAACCCGACAAACGCTGCAGAAGTGCGGAGGGATCGGCCCATGCTGACTCGGATTCAGGGACGACCAGATCCAGGTGCGGGTCGAACATGGGAATGGCCGCGGCCACTTCAAAGTCTCCGAAGAGAATGCCAATGGGCAGACGGTGATTCGCCTCCTTCACCAGTCGCAGAAGGCCGACCGAACGTCTGTCGTTCTGCACATCGGCCACGGTGACGAAGTAGCGGCGGTCGTCGATCAGTCTCTGGATCTCGGCCCGCGCCTCATCGATGGCCGAAAACTGCCGTACTTCGGTACCGCCGGCCGACAGCGTTCTGCGCAATGCCACGCGGATGCGTGCGTCGGGCTCGAAGACGACCACCGCCGCGCCTGCACCGGCGTTCTGCTGGCGCACGGTGAAGCGGGCCTCTCCAATCAGCGCTCCGGTACTGGGGTCGACGTAGGCATCGGCGGGCTTTGCCGGAGGCGCTTCGGCCGAACGGGATGCACTGAAAATCCGGTCGGCGAAGGAGTTCTCCTGATGAGCGGCGTCCGTGCGAGGGGAAGGCCCCCGCAGAAAATCGCTTCCGGCGCGCATCCGCTCTTCGAGCCCGGCCAGCGGTTTGACTTCGGGAGCGGCCAGAAAATGCTGGGGCGCAAAGCCGCCGGAGGGAAGCCGCTGCTCGTCGTATTCCAGTTCGTCCGCGCCACCCGACTCGGAGAGGACGAACCTGAATTCGCCTCGGGCCGAAGCCAGCAGAGGAGTGACTACCGACGAAATCCAGCTTTCGATCGCCTCCGCAGGGGCCAGCTCCGGATCCTCGTTCTGGCCGTGGGCACGGAGGAAGCTCCTCAGATCGGCACGATCCGAAGCACCCGCGGCGACAATCAGCCCCCTGGAGATGGTGATTGCAGAGAGCCGCTCCCCGTCGCGAATCTCCAGGGTCCCGGAGCGGCGACTGAGGTGAACGATCTGAAGGATGTCCCCGAGAGAAAGATCCTCGAGCCGGCCGGCGAGGCTCATCCCAGTCTCCCGGAAGCCGCTCGCCACCACGCCACAAGATTCACCCGATCCCCCAACTCGACTCGGACTGAAAGGCAGCTGTCCCATGCCTGTGAAGGGACCGATTGGAGCCGCTCGCCAGTGTCCGGGCGGCAGTCCTCCGTCATCGCTCTCAGTTGGTCTGCTGAAGATTGTACCGTTTCAGCACGCCATCGAGAATTCCGTTGATGAACTGAGACGATTTCTGGGTGCCGAACTTCTTGGCAATTTCGATGGCCTCATCGATGATCACAAGCTTCGGCGTGTCGGATTCGTGGAGGAATTCGTAGATGGACATGCGGATGATGTTGCGATCGACCACGGCCATGCGGGACAGGCGCCAGTTGTCGGCCTGAGCAACGATCATCTCGTCGATCCGCGTGGATTCGTGAATGGTCCCTTCGAACAGCTTCACGGCAAAGTCGCGAACCGAGGGCGTGACCTTGTGCAGGTCCTCGAAGGTCAGCACGATCGTGCCCGGCACGTTTCCCGACATGTCGTACTGAAAGAGCATCTGAAGAGCAAGCTCACGTGCTTTGCGTCGCGCACCCATGAAAAGAACAGTTCCTTCCGGCTCAGCCGATTACTTTGTGAAGATTAGCCATCTCGATAGCTGCCAATGCTGCTTCCCAACCCTTGTTTCCACTCGCAGGTCCCGATCGCGCCCGAGCCTGGTCGACGGTGTTGCAGGTAATCACCCCGAAAGCGACCGGCACTCCGGAATCCACCGACACCCGCGAGATCTCCATGGTCACCTGGGAAGCGATGTGATCGAAATGCGGAGTGTCCCCCCGGATCAGTGCCCCGATTGCCACCACGGCATCGTAGCGGTTCAAACGAATGAGCTTCGCAGCCATCCCCGGGACCTCGAAAGCGCCGGGAACCCTGAAAATCTCCAGGGAGTCGTCGCTGGCACCATGCTGGAGCAGACAATTCGTGGCCCCTGCGAGAAGGCCAGCCACGATCTCATCATTGAACCTGCTGGCAACGATTGCAAAGCGCAAGCCTTCCGCGTGGTGATCACCCTCGAATTGTCTGACCATGGCAACGGAGCGGGATTATATGCGAGCGGAGAGGATCGCGCCCTGCAGCCCCTTCCATGAAAAAATGGATGGATGCGTGGCCGCCGGCAATTCAGGTCGGTTATCCCGCCAGCTTCTACCCGCCGGACTTGGCGGTCATCCGGAACTCGGGTGCGCTCTTCTTCTGCGCAAAATAGCGGACGATCCCCTCCTCCAGCGCCTCCGCCACCGACTGCCGGTAGACCCTCGTTTTTGCCAGTGCCCGGTCCTGATCGTTACCGAAGTTGCAGATCTCCAGAAGCATGCGCGTGGGAATCATGTTGTAGCGGATCACAGCCGGCACCCACTCCCTGCCATCACGAACGACGTTATCGCGCAGAGCGTTGAAGGGATGCACCGGGAGACCGTTGTCGCGAAATGAGTCCAGCAATGTTTCGGCGAACTCCGTGGAGAGTCCTTCCGCAAGCAGAGCCTGCTCCTCGGTCTGTCTCACCGTCGGGTGCTCACGGACTTCGGACCGAGCCAGATACACCGAATCACTTTTCGAAAATGTGCCCTGTACGTACTGCTCCCCTGGAATGTAGGCCATGGCTCCGCGCAACGATGCGTGCAGCGAATCGGCGTGGATGGAAATGAACACGACCTTTTCAGGCGATGTGCTCTTCCTGATGGCACGACTGAAAATGGAATTGGCCAGGTACCAGCGCAGGTGAACTCCGACCACCGTATTCTCCAGGAGATAATTGGGCGACGTGAGGACGACGTGATCGTTCTGACGCGTCAGCAGATCCGAGTTCGGCACTTTGTATCCGAGCGAGGGTGAGCGAGTGGTGATGAACACCTTCGCCCTGGTCTTCTTCTCCAGAAGTGCCTTGAGCCTGCAGGCCACGTCGTAGACGTAGTCGGACTCCCACACATCCTCATGTGAGGTTCCGATGTCCCGCCCTCCGTGACCCGGATCCAGAATCACGTAGACACCGCTCAGGTCCTTCGCTTCGACGCGTTTGGCAAGCCGGGCGCTCTCGCGCCGGGACTGCTCGTCAGCAAGGCGCTTCGGATCGCCAGCCGGACGATATTCGGGAAGTAACAGTTCCATGGGAATCTTCACCGGAAAGCCGGCCGGAATGCGGGAGACGTCGGCGATTCCGTTGAAGCGGACTACCTGGTCCACAACGTCATTCACGTCCTTCGCGTAGACCCGGCCACTGAACCGGATGGCCACCGACGAGTACAGAGCCTCGCCCCGCTTGAGTTTGTAGACGGCGAATGGATGTCCTGCCACACTCCCGTAGTCGAGCGTCACAGGCTCCCCTTCCGAAGGGGGAAGCACGGCCGCAGCGATAACATCCTGTCTGCCGGAACGTGATTCTGTGGGATCGTCCTCAGCCTCCGCCACTCTCGATGTCGCAGGAGCTTCATCCACGAACTCCGGCGAGAGCAATTTTCGAGGAATGCGAATGAGATCGCCCGGACGGGTGGAGAACCGCTGCATCGAATTTGCCGAGCGGATGGAGGCGTAGTTGGCTCCGTCGCCGGTGAACCATTCGGCGATTTTCCAGAGCGACTCACCCTCCAGCGACTTATCCCAGGTCACCCGATGGATCATTCCATCCGCGAAAGATCGATCGGCCGGAAAGAGCGCAGCGAGGATGGCTCGTCGCATCTCGGGTTTGACCAGGCCGAGCGGGATGCGCACATCGCGGCCGGCGCTCAATCGATGGTTCATGCCGTTGAGGTCGGCGATCGCCTTCCAGTTCACCGCATTGCCGGTTGCCCGCAGTGCCAGCCGGGTCCAGGCATCGCCGGGCTCGGGAGTAACGACAAGAAAGATGGAGAGATCGGAATCGAGAACGACGTGCTGATTTTTTCCGAAGGGGGCCGACAGCTCACCTTCCGACGCCAGGACTGCGCCCGAACAGAGCATTGCGACTGTCAGCATCACCCACCACGTACGCACGAACCACCCTCCACCCCGCTGACGGGAGAAAACTCATGATAGCAGGCCGCCCCTCGCCGAGCGCGGGAGGCCAATCTTCCCCGGCACTTATCTGAATTCCGGAGGGACGACTTGCGCGAACCCGGTACGGGTCTGATATCGATTGGCGACACCAAGCAGACGGCCCTCGGAAAAATGTGGACCCATGATCTGCAGCGACAATGGAAGACCATTGTCGGTGAAGCCCGAAGGAACGGCCACAGCAGGAATGCCGATCAGATTCGCCGGCGCTGTGAAAATGTCGGAAAGGTACATGGCCAGCGGATCGCTGGTCTTCTCGCCGATAAGGAACGCCGGTCCGGGAGTGGTGGGGGTGAGCAGACAATCCACCTGCGACAGAGCGCTGGCGAAGTCGGTACGCATGCGCTGGCGGACGCGCTGAGCCCGTCCGTAGTACGCGTCATAGTAGCCGGAGGACAACGCAAACGTGCCCAGCATGATCCGTCGCTTTACCTCGGGGCCGAATCCCTGACCTCGTGAGTTTCGATAGAGCTGCTGCAGGTCCGAGGAATCTGCACTGCGGAACCCGTATCGCACCCCGTCGAATCTGGACAGATTTGCGCTGGCTTCGGCGTTGGCCACGACGTAGTAGATGGCGATGGCCGAAGAGAGTATGGGCAGGCTGATCTCCTCTACGACCGCCCCCTCGCTGCGAAGGACCGTCAGGGCATCGTTGAAGTTGTCACGCACCTCCGTAGAGAGGGACGCCAGGGCTTCGCGAACTACTCCGAATCGCAATCCGCTGATGTCGTTGTCGATCGCCGCAACGTAGTCCGGGACAGGTTCCCGGCTGGAGGTGGAGTCGGCCGGATCGTGGCCCGCTATTTCGCGGAGGATCCAGGCGCAGTCCGCGGCGGTTCGCGTGACGATCCCGATCTGATCGAGCGACGAGGCAAAGGCCACCAGTCCCGAGCGGCTGATCCGCCCGTAGGTCGGCTTGAGGCCTACGACACCACACAGCGCCGCCGGCTGCCGTACAGAGCCTCCAGTTTCCGAGCCGAGGGCGGCGGGGACAAGCCGTGCCGCTACCGCTGCAGCAGATCCTCCTGAGGAACCCCCTGCTACCCGCTGCAGGTCCCAGGGATTCCGCGTCACGCCGAATACCGAATGCTCCGTGGACGAGCCCATGGCGAATTCATCGAGGTTGGCTTTCCCGGCTACGAAAGCCCCGGCGCCTTTCAACTTCCCCACGACTGTGGAATCGACGGGTGATTGAAACGCGCCCAGTATGCGCGAACCGCAGGTGGTGGGTTCGTCGCGCGTGACGATGTTGTCCTTGATTGCGAATGGAACTCCGGCCAGCGATCCTGACGTCGTTGCCGAGGCCCTGGCGCGCGCCTTTCCCTCGTCAAAATGAATCAATGAATGAAGACGGCTCTCGTGTTCGCGAATTCGCCCGAGCCAGAGTTCTGCATAACGGGCCCGTTCGAGGCTGCCCGCGCCGATGGCCGCCGACACCTCAGAGAGACTCGACCCGAAGAAATCATCAGTGCTCATTCGCCACCGATGATGCGAGGGACGACGAAGAATCCGTTGGAGAACGATGGCGCATTTCCCGCGACCGCAGCCGTTGGCAGCGAGGGCGTCACTTCGTCTTCGCGGAGAACTGGTAGCGAAAGCGCCATCTCCGGCTCCGGCTCCGGCGGTGCCAACTCGATCGCTTCCAGCTGGGCGATGTATTCGAGAATGGACGAGAGCTCGCCAGCCATCGAGGTGATCTCCGCGGGGCTCAACTCGATGTGAGCGAGCGCAGCGATTCGCGTTACTTCGTCGGAATCGATTTTCATGAGCTTCAGTAACTCTCTTTCCCGTTCCCCGTCCGTCACCCGATCATCAGGACCGGGAACGTCGCAGGGCAGCATGACATGCGGCGGGCACTTTTCGAGAATGATGAACTCGAACTCCGACGTCCGCGGAGGGAAAGCAAAGGTGCCAGCCGCACCGCGTGGGGACCGGCGAGATGCGCGTCACCGTCGCCATTGACGATGACTCTTTACAGGCCTCTCGAGGGCAGAGGAGTCAGGCCAGATCTGCGAGCTTGTCGAGAATTTCCTGTTCGCTGGGGAATCGCCCTTCGTCATGTTTCGAGAAGATTGTCGTCCCGCCTGATTCGACCCTGAATACGCCGCCGCGGCCACGGGTCAGGGTAGCATCCACATCGAATTTCTTTTTGATCGCGGCCGCCAGACTGGAGGCTCTCGGGTAGTAGTTTCAAACGACGCAGTATTCGATCTGGACGTTCACGCGTTCTCCTCGATCATTCGCACCACCACTGCGGTGATGTTGTCATATCCGCCGTGTTCGTTCGCCGAATCGACAAGTTGACGGCAGGCCGTCTGGAGATCCTCAGCCCCGGATACGATCTCCAGAATCTCCCGTTCGGAAACCATGCCGGTCAATCCATCCGAACAGAGAATGTACAGATCGCCGGCCAGGCATTCTATCTCCCGCACTTCGGGGAGCACCTGAAGCGACCCGCCCAGGGCCCGGGTGATCACATTGCGTAAGGGATGATGCTGCGCTTCTTCCTCGGTGAGGATGCCAGCCTCGATCTGTTCGAAGACCCAGGAGTGATCGTTCGTGACCCGCGACAGTTTGCCATCCCGAATCAGATAGCCGCGCGAGTCACCGAGGTGAACAAACGAGGCAACTTTGCCGTTGACGCCTGTGGCCACGACGGTCGTTCCCATGCCTCGCAAGGCCGGGTCCTGACGCATGGCCTCGAGGACCTTCGTGTTGGCAAGCTGAAAGGCCGCCAGAAGCCGGTTCGTACAGCGGCTCAGGGTCTCATCGTAAGCGTGGGGCCAGGTGCCGTCGGCATCCTCGTCCGGCTGGACCATGAAGTCCGCAATGGAGTCCACGGCAATTTTCGAGGCGACCTCTCCTGCGGCATGACCTCCCATGCCGTCAGCGACGACGAAGCATTGCGCCTCCGGTTCGACCCGGAAGGAGTCCTCGTTGTGCTGGCGCTGTCTGCCAACGTCACTAAGTCCGAACGCCTCGATCCGCATTCACCCTAACCCTTCTTGAAGAGATCCCGGAACCTGCCGGTAGATTCGCCTTTGCTCTGGCGCAGTTCCGCAAGAGCCTGTTTCACGTCGGTGCTGGTCTGATCCCATTTCAAGGCGTCTTCGAGATACCGCTCTGCCTTCGCTGTCAATCCTGCCCGCTTGCAGAGTAAACCTGCCGCTTTCAGATATACAGGATTGTACGGCTCGAGTTGCACGGCACTCTCGATGGCCTGGACTGCCTGCCGCATCATGTCGGGGCTGCGCGTGGAAGCCATGGAAAGGTAGTGAAAGGCTTTGGGATCGCTGGGATTGTGTTTGACGGCCATATCGAAGTCTTCGCGTGCGGCAGCGAAGTGTCCTTCGTTATAGGCCTTCACACCTTTGGCCAGATAGGCCCTGGCGATCTGCAGAGGATCCGTCGAGGACTTGGCCGAGCCCGGCAGTTCCTTGTCGTGCTGCCGGCGCCGATCAGGATTGGTAAGAATGTTCACCGCCTCTGTCAGGGTCTGAAAGAGTTTTTCCACGTCACCCTTGTTGCGGCCTTTATAACGGTCGGGATGGTGCTCCCGGGCCAGTTCGCGAAAACGCTGACGAATCTGCGCTTCGGAGGCGCCACGGTCCACGCCCAGAATTTCGTAGTAGTTGACTTTCATAGTCCCTAATCAATGCCTGGCGCGTAGCTCTCCGACTCTTGCTGCAGTTTTCCTGATGGTATCCGACACGTTCCGATCTTTGGCCAGGAACCGCAGATCCTTCAAGGTTAGACGATTGACGAGTGGTAGAGCAACGCCTATCGGCGTCTTTGAATTGCGAACGAGCGCCAGAACGATGGGATACTTTGAGGTCCAGGTGCGATTCGTGGCGATGACGCGGAGCACCTCATCATCGACGTTGCGCAGTTGTGCGAACCCCTCAATCTCCGAATCCGAGCACCTTCCGTTGCGTAGAACCGCGGAAGAGACCAGCTTGTTTCGATCGCGGACGAGGATGTTTCGCTCCGGCCTGCCACCCTTATATGCGCACTTGATCCGCTGGGCCACACTCATAGCCAGAATACGATTGAAGACCGGGAGATTGTCCGGAGCGACACCCTCCATGGGAATGGCGGCCGGCTCCTCTCCGTCGACAGACTCAGCGGTGGCTCTCTCAAGCAGATCGGCGATCTGCTGTTTGTCCTCGTCGCTGAGCTCGTCGAGCTCTTCCTCGACCTCCTGCCTGATGGCCTCGAGACGGGCCTTCTTTTCGAAAAACTCTTCCCGGACCTCCAGGGCCCGCCGGCGAATGTGGCTGGACAACTGGGGGTTCCGGAGCAGGGCTTCGAGAATATCGGGATGACGGATGATCCGCTCTTCGTTGATGACGATCACTTCCTGAAGATACGGAGTTACTGTTCGTGCCAGCGAGGCCACCGTTTCATCGGCCGTGATTCGGTTGCGAAGGACTGCTTCGATGATCGCGGGATCGCTGGCAGCGAACGCCAGCCTGTCCAGTCCGACGGATTCAGCCAATTCGCTTCTGGCATAAGCGAGCACGATTTTTGCCGGCAATTCGTTGAGCGTCTGCCGCGCTGTAGTGACAATCTCCTCGTCGTCACCGCCGGCAAGGAAGGCCAGGACGGCCACGACGTCGTCCTGAGGGAGGGGGAGCAAACCCTTCGCTGCATAGATGACGAACTCTCGAGGGAGCGACCCCTCCACAACCCTCTGAACGATCGAAGATCCCGACAACTCCAAAACAGGAGGAGCGGTCCCGGGCATCAGCGAACTCCGCTCGCGGGACCGAGGGTGATAACCGACGTGCGGTCGAAGATCCGATCGTGGACCACGTCGCCGCGACGGCCCAGTGGCATGAGCGCCTTACCGTTCAGTTCCAGCGTCAGGCCTCCGGCGTTTCCTATCGTTGCAAATTTGAACTCGTTCTGCGCCTGAAAGGACTTTTCGTCGCCCGCGGAAACTTCCCCGGTAAGCACGGCTCGCCCGTCAGCCTGCAGGTCCACCCAGGTGTTCTCCGTGGCACGGATGGTCAGAGAAATCGGCGCTGTGCTGGAAGGCCTCGTGGACGGCGAGACAAACGGCGATGCTGCAGGAGTGGCGCTGGTAGCGGTATCGGCGCCGGAGGCCGTGAGCGGCGCCGCCGACACTTCGGCGACCGGTGGCTTCGGAACAAAATTCGTTTTAGGGCGGTACATGGAATACCAGATCGCCGCCGCTGCCAGAGCGAGGATGATGAACGCCACAATGATGATGATTGCGTTCCGCCGCACCCGTTCGCGGCTCTCTCTCAATTTCTGCAGAGCGGCGCTGTCGTTGGAGATGAGAGGCGTCGGCATCTCATTGATTCCCTTGCGCGCCGAGCGCTCGAAGAAGACGTACCGATCGACCATCTCCTCCGGATTGAGACCGAGATAGCGAGCATAGGCCCGCACGAATCCCCGGGTGAATGCGGGCGCCGGCAGAGCGCTGAATTCATTGCGCTCGAGCGCTTCCAGAAAGCCCTTCCGGATTTTGGTGGCCTCCGCGATTTCCTCGACGGAAATCCCTCGGATCTCACGCTCTTTCCGAAGTTCTTCTCCGAAAGAATTCGTAGCCTGCCTCTGGGGCTCTTCAGGTTCAGCCATCTCTCAAGTTTCTCATTCTACGCCGATTGAGTACGAGTGCAGGAATGGGCAGCATCCGCAGGTGCCTGCCGGCAGGAACAATCCGCTAGGATTCCTCCACGAGACTCTCGATGCATCGCCGCACGTACACCGACGTACGAGGATCAAGCAGAATGTTGTGGAGATCGCGGCGCGAAAGATGACGAAGCTGCGCTGCCGCAACCGCGTGTGGAGAACGCGGGTGTACTGCCAATGCGCGCCTGATCGAATGCCGTCGTGACCACTTCCCGTCACCGGCAACTGCGGTCAACTTCTCGGGGGTAGAGTTTTCACCATCGATGAACCAGAGAAGTTCCTCTTCGGGAAGCCGTGGGTTCGCCAATATGGCCTGAAAGACCCGGGGGTGTGGATCGAGCAGAAACGTGCGGATCAAGGCGCGGCTGCAGATTTTCGCCGAGGCGATCCGCTCACCAGGAGTACGTGAGGAGATCTCCCCAACGAGCCTGGCCTCGACGGCGCGGCGCACGGCGGGATGAACGCGGACATCGGTGGCCAACCGGACGAGATCCGACCAATAGAGATAGTGCACAAACTTCATGGCCTGCGGCTGGGGCGTGGCGCGGTGGCGAACGAGCGTGAGACGCACTTCGTAATGCGCGGTGAGCCTGCCGTTCTGTGCGATGAGCTGGCAGACACTGGCCGGGCAGCTCCCGTTTGCCAGAGCAGCCATGGCCTGATCCTCGTTCATCGATCCATGCCATTTCTCGACGAAGGCCACGAGCTCGCTATGGCTCATGTCACGAATCGTGCGAGGGCTCGTTTCTGAATCGGATGGCATTGCACCTCGCTCGAGGACGACCGCCATTCCGGGAACTGCCGGTACATTGGAATTGTCCCTCGAGGGTGAGCGGCCCTTTGAGAATAGCGTATTCTTGCGAACGTATGGAATCGATCGGCAGACCAGGGCGTGCAGCCGGTATCGCCCTCGAAGTTTCTGTTCGTGTCAGATTCCTCCGCCGCCGAAGTCCACGCCGCCTGGTGAAGCCCGATCGCTGAACAATGCCCCGACGAAGATCAGGTACAGAGAAGGTTCGCCCGGACCCGGGCCCGGAAACTCATGAACGATGGCTCTGGCGTGTCGTGGCCCTGCTCGTGCTGGCCATTCCTCTGATGTTTTCACCGAGTGGAAAAGATCTGTTCAACCTGCCCAAGGACATACTCTTTCGGGCAGGAATGATCGCCATCGCCGCCATTCTCGTCATGGCCTGGCCGTCAAGCGCGAGCCTATTCTCGCGGCGCGACTGGCGTAAGCCCTCAGTGGCAATCGCCCTCGGTGCCCTCGCCTGGACTGCAGTGGCCGCTGTGTTCTCGAGCGATCGAGGCATCAGCGCCGTTTCGCTGGCCACCACTGCAGCCCTGACTCTGTTTTATCTGCTCACGCTCCGTCTTGCAGTGAGGCAGGAACTGCAGGCCATATGGCTTCTTCTCGTTCCGGCGATTCTGAACGCACTCATGGTCATGATGCAGGAGTCGGGACTGCAGCCGCTGAACGTAGAAAGACTCAGCTACGATCCTCATCTTTCCACGACGGGATTTCTGGGAAATCCGAATGTAGCCGGAGCATTTCTGACGGGCCCGGCTCTTGCCGCCGTCGCCCTCGCTGTGGCCACGCGCGGCCGGCGTCGTTACGTGGCGCTGGCAACGGCTGCGGTTCTCCTGGTGGGAATCCTTGCCAGCCGCACGCTCACCTCTCTTCTTGCCTACGGCACTGGCATGGCAGCCATGGTTGCCGTTTCATCGTGGCGAATGGCTCTCAAACTGGCCGCCCCGGCGCTCATCGCCGCAGTCATCTTCATCAATCTTTACGCGCCACTTCGTTACCGTGTGCGCAGTCTCATCCACAGCGCCCGGACCGGCGAATACAACCTGCTCCTCACGAACCGTCTCACGCCATTCCTCGCTGCCGGAACGATGGCAGCGGACCATCCTCTGCTGGGGATCGGTCCCGGTACATTCGGCCACCATTACTTTGACTACAAAATCCTGGCGGAGGCCCGTCATCCGGGGCTTGTCACCGACATCCAACGTTCGAGCTGGTCGTTCAGTTTCAGCGAGGTCCACAACGATCATCTGGAAGTGCTCGCTGAGACCGGCCTCCCGGGATACCTGCTCTTTCTCGGCGCCCTTTTCATTCTGGCAGCCGGCTCCCTTCCAGAACTGGATCAGAGACTGCGTGTACTCACCGGAGCCGATCCGCCGGTCCCGTCCGGAGATTCGCGGCGTCTGCACTTTGCAAGAATTCTGGCGCTGCCGCTGGTGGCGTCATTTTTCGTGCTGGCACTTGCACAATTTCCGCTGCAGTTGATCAGCACGGCTACCGCTTATCTTTTTCTCGCCGCCCTCTGCCGCTCCTGGTGCGGATGGTGAAAGCAGCTCGCGTCGTTGCCTCGGCCGCGGTCATCGTCTATTCAGCCTGGCTTGGCTATCGGCTGTGCGTCGTCCCCTACCGATGCAACCTTGAGGAGAAGCGGATCGAGGGCCTGACCGTCGAGTCCATGCAATCGAGCGGGGCCTCCTCCGTCGTTCGAGCGCGACAGAACCTCGAGGAGCTGGACTCCCGGACCTCGTGTGCCGATCAGAACATCTTCATGATCCGCGCGGCAAACCTCAGGACACTGGGGCGAATCGACGAATCGATCGTCATGTACAAATCCGCGTTGGCTGAGGAGAAGCGACCCGAAGTCTACTTTCAGCTTGGTATGGCCGAGTTTGCGGCCGGGCAGAGAAACGCCGCGGTCGACAGCTTCGTCCAGACTCTGCTTTTCCAGCCATCGCTGGAGATGGAGGTTCCTGCTGAACTTCGCAGTGAGGTGCGAGGGAAGGTCGAAAGCGAAAGGGCCCTGCGCGCTGCATCATCTCCGAAAATGCGAACGGACATCTAGTCTCCGTAGCACATCGGCAATTCTTTCCGAGGCTTTGCCGTCGCCGTAGGGATTGTGGGCCTGGCTCATGGCCAGGTAGTGCCCGTCCTCATTCAGCAGGCGCCCCGCCTCCTCGACGATTGTCTCGACGTCTGTTCCCACCAGCCGCACGGTGCCCGCTGTCACTGCCTCGGGACGCTCGGTGGTCTGGCGCATCACCAGGACCGGTTTTCCCAGACTCGGCGCCTCCTCCTGAATGCCACCGGAATCAGTGAGGATGAATGCGCAACGGCGCATGAGGCTGACGATGGGCAGGTAATCCACCGGCTCGATCAGGTGAATACGCCCGCCCCTCCGAGCAGAGCCGCTGCCCAGGATCCGGCGCACAGGCTCCTGGACGTTGGGGTTGAGATGGACGGGATAAACGATCTCCACGTCCTCGTTCTCACGGGCAATCCGATCCAGCGCCGCGCAGATTGATTCGAAACCTTCGCCGAAGTTCTCCCGCCGGTGGCCCGTGACCAGAATGAGGCGACGGGCGGGGTCCAGCCACTGGAACTGCTTCGCCAGCTCCTCCTGCACTTCCGGATGTTCATCGATGTAGATGACGGTCTGCAGGAGGGCATCGATGACCGTGTTCCCGGTGACATGAATACGTTCCGGGACGATGCCTTCGCGCAGAAGATTCTCTCGCGAGAGTTCGGTCGGGGCAAAATGGAGGTCCGCCACCTGTGTCGTCAGCACGCGGTTCACCTCTTCCGGCCAGGGGGCGAAGCGATTGCCCGTACGCAGACCCGCTTCGATATGTCCGAGCGGAATCCTGGCGTAGAACGACGCCAGTGCGGCGGCGAGGGTTGTGGTCGTGTCCCCCTGCACGAGGACGAGGTCAGGTTTTTCGTCGGACAGAGTGGCACTGACACCAGCGAGAGCCGCGGAGGCGATCTCGCTGAGACCCTGGTTCCGAGTCATGATCTTAAGATCCACGTCCGGACGAATTTCGAAGAGTCGCAGAACCTGATCGAGCATCTGCCGGTGCTGGCCCGTCACGCAGATACGCACCTGGAACTGTCCGGGCTCATCGGTCAGTTTCCGGATCACCGGCGCCATCTTGATGGCCTCGGGTCGAGTTCCGAAAACAAAGAGAACTTTTTTCATGACGGATTCGCGAGCGAACACCGGCCAGCTTCGCGCCCATGGACGATATCGCAACTGGCCGGTCTACCGCTGACAGGTCTTGTCAGCAGCACCTGCTTCGTCAATCGGCAGCGACGGCTGGGTTCTTCGGTATAGTGGATTCAAATCCCCCTGGCCGCGAGAACTGAAACGTGGAATGACGGAGAGCTGATGCCGGATGCGTTTCGTGAAGACGAAGTGAGCGTCCCTTCGCTGCCCTTGCGCATTCTCTTCGCCGGCTGGTTGCTCGGCATCACGGGCTTCGGGTTCGTCAATGCCTGGTTGCAGCTCTCCCATCTGTCACCCCGCATCCTCGGCTACGACTACAGGTTCGCGCTCTACTGGGTCATCGCAGCCGCGATTGCCGCAATCTTCCTCGCACCTGGAAAGACGCGCCCTTACGTTTTCACCATCCTCGCAGCCCTGCTCGTTTCTTCTTCCGCGGCCATGATCGTCCTGTCCGGTGAGCTTGCCGGTGTAGCGAGCGGCCTCGCTGCTCTGCTGGCCGCGGGTGGACTCGGTTCGGCAGGCTTCGGACGGCTGCCCTCGTCTGCCGCTGGCCACTCCGTTCGCTTTGCTGCCGGCATGGCCCTGCTGGGCATGACCAGCATTTTTCTGGCCCGGTTTCACCTGCTGCGCGCTGCTTTGCTCTGGCCCCTCATTCTCCTCTTTGCGGCGTACGGAGCAACGACGCTGCTGCGTTCCTTCAACCCCGCTACGTTTCTCCGCTGCTGGCCGTGCCAATACGAATCCTGCCTCCTCCTGATCATGGGCGGGCTGTTCGCATTGGCGAACTTCACCTGGGTGATCTCGCCGGAGTTGAAGTTCGACGCACTCAACTACCACCTGCCGGTCGCTCAGGCCTACGCCGCGAGCGGAGGTATCGTCGAGCTGTCGAACAACGTGCACGCCTACAACGCCGGACTGGCCGAGAGTGTCTTCGCGATCGCGCTCTCCATCTCCGGACAGACCGCCGTAAAGATTCTGGTCTTCTTCGTCAGCGTTCTTGCAGCGTGTGCCATCGGTCTGATCGCCAGCCGTGTTGCAGGGACAAAAGCAGGCGTGCGAGGGGCCGTTCTGTTTCTCACTGTTCCGCTCATCGGCTGGGAGAGCAGTACCACTGATGTGGAGCTTTTTCTCTGTCTCTTTCTCTGTGGCGCGGTCCTCGCGCTGCTCGATTTCGCAGGGAGCGGTATCGGAATCACTGCATTCGCAATTCTCGCCGGCGCAGCGCTGGGAACGAAAATCCTGGCGCTTATGGCCATGCCCGTGCTGCTCTGCTGGCTCGTATGGATCCTCTGGCGCCACGATGAATCAGCAGTATCCAGGCTGCTCTCGCTCGCAGCGACCCTGGCACTTGTGGCCGCCTTCGCTGTGCCCTGGTACGCCGTTCGATACCATTTCACCGGAGATCCCGTTTTTCCCTACTACGCGAACATTTTTCCAACCCGAACGCCGGTACTGGAGTGGGAAAACCATGTGGTCGACGCGTTCCGGCTCAGGCCCACGCCGTTGAACATCCTGAAGATCCCATGGCTGGCAACGTTCCAGAGCGCCAGATTTTCGGAATCGGGACTGCTGAACGGCGGCATGGGACTGATGCTTCTGGTGCTCTTTCCGTGGGGATTGCGGCTGGTCTCCGACAAAAGGGCTCAGAGGCGATGGCTTCTGGCGCTGGCAGCGAGCACGTACATCATCTGGAGCCTCGTTTTCTGCTATGCGCGGTTCTACGTGCCGGTTCTGCCGTGGGTGACGATCGGAGGGGTCCTGGTGCTGGCCTGTTACGCCGGGGGACGAAACCTCAGCGTTCTGATCTCCTCCGTCGTGATTCTCATCGTTCTCCTCCAGGGAATCGTCATGCCCGCCGTCTACTGGGAAATCTTCGAGCGATTCCCCTTTAGCCGCGCCTTTGGACAGGAAACCCGGGAGTCGCTCATCGGAAGATCGCAGCGAGCCTGGGGCGCCGGGCAGTACATCAATGAACACACCGATCCGGATGAACCGGTCGTCTCCCGAGGACTGGATCGCGTTCGCTTTTATGTCCACGCCAACATCCGCACCTGGCAGTGGGATGCGCCGCTGCACGAACAGATCAATGCCAGCTCCGACAGATCCATCGCCGAGAGTCTCCGCCGCCTCGGCGTACGCTATGTCGTTCTGGACGAATGGACTCCGGCTCAGTCCGAGCCCTACAGCCGCCCTTCGTTCCTGGCGTCTTACACGACAAAAGTTTATGACAACGAACACCTGACCATCTATCTCCTGCGGCGAGATGAACCGAGTCGAGCGCGGCCTGACTGACAAGCGCGGCGAGTTTCTACAGCATGATTTCGCATCACCCACGGTGCTGGTGCGCTTCCCAGGTCGTGGCCCACTTTTCCTCGTAGTACTTCTGATTGCGATCCCAGATCTGCTGATACTCGGTCTGCGAGAGCTTCTTGAACGACGCCTGACCGAAGTGATGCACGAAGGCATCTTCGACGCATACCACGCGATGGCCGGCCAGGCGCACGCGATGCGAGTAATCGTCGTCCTCGAACATGCCCATGCCGAACTGTTCGTCGAGCATGCCCACCGCGGTGAAAACATCGCGGCGCATGGCCACGCAGTACATCGCTGCCACACGGATGTCGAAGAACTGGCCCTCCCGCTGCCGGGTGTAGTTCTCCGCGAATTGCTCCATCGCCGAAAGATCGATGTACGTCACCGGCACTTTGGATTCATTCCCGGAGAAGTTCGTAACGCTGTTCACCAGACCGATCTCGGGCTTCGGAAGATGCCGGACCAGCTTCGACAGCCAGCCGTTCGGCACAACCGTGTCATTGTTAAGTAAAACAAGGTAGTCCCCGTTGGCTACGGACAGCCCCTGATTGTTGGCGCGCGCAAACCCATGATTCTCGGAATTCAGAATCACTTTCACATTCTCGTGAGTCCGTTCCATATCTTTCAGGTACGCCGGCGTCCCGTCGTCCGAGGCATTATCGACGACGATCACCTCGAAGTTCGGCCAGAGGGTGTTCCTGTAGACGCTGTCGAGGCAGAGCTGTGTGTATTCCAGATTGTTGAAGGTAACGATGACGACACTGATCCCGGGATGCGTGCGGCGAATGCCGTCCTTGATCCGAGTGACCCGCTCAGTCCAGGTATTCTGTCGTGCCATCTCTATTCGTCTCTCCACGATGCCTGGATCGGATTCCTCGATGGCCAGGTCCACCTTCCGCACGAAGTCGTCGTCATCGGTCGCGATATAGAGAAGGTCCTCGTAGGGATAGAGCTCGGGCATGCGCGGCGCCACGACAGGTTTTCCCTGACTGATGTACTCGTAAAACTTCACCGGATCAGTGGCCTCGGTGATTGCATTCACCTTGAAGGGAATGATGCAGGCGTCGAAGTGCCGCAGATAGGCCGGCATCAGTTCGTAAGGTTTCTGCCCGAGCAATCGGACATTGGACATCCCCTGCAGTTCTTCAACCGCTACCCCAAAGACGCCGCCCAGCAGCACAAAGGTAATATCGCTCCGTTCAGCTGCCAGCTTTTTCATCAGATCGAGATCGAACCACTCGGCGATGGCCCCGAAGTAGCCAACGATGGGTCCTTCAATCGCCGAGAGCAGCTCGTTGCGCTTCGGATTGTGGAAGTGTTCGAAATCGGCGGCGTTGCGGGCCAGAACCGTGTTGGCGTTCAGGGGCGCGTACTTGTCCCAGAGCTGCTGACCGGAGACCACGAGCAGGTCGGTGGCCACCAGCAGACGCTGCTCCTCGACCAGGAGATCGGGATGCATTCCGGGGAAATTGTCCCACTCGTCCATGCAGTCATAGACGATGCGCCATCCGAATTCTTCGCGCGCAGCATAGGCAGCGGGAGCCCATGTGGCGACCTGGACCACCGAAACGGCGCAATTGATGTCGAAGTCGGCGCGGAGAGCGCGGACATCGTGCATGATCGAAGAGACGACGTTTCCCGCAAGAGATCCGGCGTATGGATCGACCCAGCGCGTGGACGCCAGCTGGACCTCCCAGACGTTCTCGCGCAGTGATTGAATGGCGTAGGGCGCCCTTCGACCCCGCGGGAAGCGCGTGGTGCTGATGTAGAAGATCCGGTGTCCCTGCCGCGCGAACTGGGACATCACCTGTTGCGGGCGTTGCCAGCGGAAGTCCCAGTCGATGATGGAAAAACAGATGACGTCGTACTTTGCGGGCCGTGTCTCTCCGCGGTTCGTTCGCACCTGTTCGCCCGCAGTGAGGTAGCGGCGCTCGTCCACACGGGGCCCGAGAAATGTCGCCTCCGGTGCGCTGATGACCTGGTTCGGATCCCAGAACCTCTTCAGATACCGCTTCACGGAACGCGGAAAAATCCTGCGCAGAAAGCGCAGGGCCACTGCCTGCGTTCGGAGAAAAAGGACGTTCGCGTTCATCGTCGAGACTCGGCCGGAGACGGCGAGACCGGGTGCGCGGGAGCCGGGATCATGAAACTCCGGCGGGGCTCGGTGCTTCAGAATGTTCAACGAGAGCCGGCGCTGTCGCTTCCAGGTATTGCGCCACCACTTCGCTGGCCGGACCGTAGGCCATAGCCTCACCATGAGCGATCCAGATGGCGTTGGTACAGAGTTCTTCGACCGTGTCCAGATCGTGCGAAACGAGCATGATGGTCGTACCGCGATTCCAGAAATTGAGAATGCGGTCTTTGCACTTCTGCTGAAACGAGGCGTCCCCGACCGAGAGAATCTCGTCGAGGAGGAGTACATCTGGATCAATGGTGGTGGCAATGGCGAAGGCCAGACGAGAAACCATTCCCGTGGAATAGGTCCGCAGCGGTGCATCGATAAATTCACCGATGTCCGCGAAATTCACGATCTCGTCAACTTTCAGCCGGATCTCCGCTCGCTTCCGTCCCAGCAACGCCCCGTTGAAAAAAATGTTTTCGAGGCCGGTCAGCTCACCGTCGAAGCCGGTCCCCAACTCGATAAGAGGAGCGATCGACCCGCGGATGACTGCGTACCCGGACGTGGGCGTGATGATCCCGGCGGCCACGCGTAGCAGAGTGGACTTGCCCGCCCCGTTTGACCCGATCACCCCCAGCGTGTCCCCCGCCGGTATCTGGAATGAAACGTCCTTCAGGGCCATGAACCAGGCGTCCACCTCGTCACGGGTGCCACCGCGGACCAGCCATTCCTTGAACGTGGGAACGCGCCTGTGAACCAGGGGATGCTTCACGCTGACCTGGTGAAACTCAACAGACTTCGTGCTTGAGCTCTTTCTGGAGATACTCATGGCGCACCCACCCTCACCAGGCCGGCATTTTCGCCACGCTCATAGATGGGCATAAAACCTCGGGGAAAGCCGGCGAAAAATAGACCAGCCCACAACCAGGGCACCGACCGAGCACCCTAACGCCAGCAGCACCGTGCGCATAGGCGGAATGATTCCATAGTAGATCGGCGCGCGAATCGTCTCCAGCATGTACCGAAGCGGATTCGGTTTTACCACCCACAGGAACTTCTCCGGGATGATGTCCAGCGGATAGATGATCGGCGTGAGGTACATGAGGGCGGTCAATCCCACCGTATACATCTCGCGCACATCAACGAAAAACACTGAAATCGAGGACACGGCTAGAGATACACCCAGGGTGAACATGGCCAGCACAACAAAACTGATCGGCAGAAAAAGGATGGATATGCGGATCGGCGCCTTGACCCACCACATGATCAGCAACAGGGGGAACATCGACAGAACGAGATTCACCAGGCCCGAGATCGTCGTGGCCAGAGCAAAAATCGTCTTGGGGGCGCGCACCTGCTTCATGAGCTGCCCGTTCCAGCCCAGACTGGCCATGGCGCCTACAGTTGACTGGGCAAAGAAGTTCCAACCGATGTACGCGCTGAGAAAGTAGATGTCGTAGTGCACGATCTTGAAGCGAAAGAGCTCGGAGAAAATGATTACGAAGATGATCATCAGCAGCAGCGGGTTGAGCATCGTCCAGAGAAATCCGATGAAGGATCGCTTGTACCGGACCGTGAGATCCCGGACGACCAGACTGCGCAGCAGGTGGCGGTAGGCGGCCAGGTCCCGGCACTCCTCCAGGAGGCCAGTGGCTTCCCCGCCTGCGAAACGGCGTTCGCGGCGTTCCTCGGCGATACTTGTGGCGATGTCGTCAGTCGTGGTCATCAGTAAGGCTGGCCGGCGCGCAAATCGCCGCCGGTAGATCGTGAACAACAGTGGATTGTGAATCATTCGCCCTCTTCCCGCCACCGCGGGTCGGCGAGGATTCGAAACCGAGGCGATCCGGCTGGTTCCAGATGAGCTTCCCCTGCTGGATACTGTGTACTTGGAATTTCGCTTGAAGGATCAATCGGGGGCGAAGCGCCGGTACGGGCTTTCCCTGCTCGCGCTGGGCATCGTACTGTTCGCACTGCTCGCCGCGGCACACGATCGCCTGCCGATGTGGGTCGAGGGCATGCCTGAGTACGAGGCGCAGCTCAGCGCCATGCTCGGGATGCGCCACGAGCAGCTTCCCTGTGCCCTTAGAATTGGCTCGTTCCAGATTCCCCTGGCCGTGGCCCCGTACGTCGGGGGAGGCTTCATCTACCTTCACGCTCCGTTTGTGGCCGCTTGGTATTACGGGCTGACAGGCGATCCCTATTTCTACAGATTCGCAGGAATTCTGGCGTTCCTGATCGACGGCTGGCTGATTTTTTTCATTTCCGCCCGAACGTGGGGAGTACGCACCGGCTGGTGGGCGGCCGCACTCTGGCTGACGACCCCGAACCTCTTTCTCGTCTCCGTCGCCGATCTTCAATTTGAATTGATTCCTCTCATGTTTCTCCTGGGAGCAGCGGCGTTTTTTCTTCAGTTTCTGCGGACGGAGAAAGCGTCGTCGGCTCTGGCCGCGGCGCTGCTGCTGGGGATGGCGGCCACAACACGAATCGATCCCCTCGTCCTCCTGCTCATCGCCTTCTTCGCCTGGGTCACGATCATCCGTCCGGCGACCATCGTTGCACCGGTGAGGGCGTCGGTGCGGAGGTGGAAGGCGCTCGCTATCCTGCCGCTGATCTGTTTCGCCGTCGGGGCCTCGCCATTCATCGCCTACAACATCGCCTGCCCCAGTGGCCGCATCGTCACCTTCCTCTCCTCGAAGGTCCTGGGAAGAACCTTCGGCGCGGGCGCCCCGTCGCTCGGCTCGCGCTTGTGGACCCGCATCGTTCAGTACTTCTCGGTGAACGTTCTTCACGAGATGCCTTTCCTCAGCGTTACCACACCGAATTACCTCTTTATGATTGCCTGGGTCGCAGCCGTAGTCCTGGTTCTCCAGTCATGGCGCCGCGGGCAAGGTTCCTTCCCTCTCTTCGCCCTGGCCATTCTTGTACCTCTGTCGCTGCTCTCCACAGGCGTGCTCAGACCGGAGCACATGATCTCGTTTCAGGTTCTGACTTCGATGATGGTTGCCTCCGGACTGACGGCCGGAATGGGTCAGGAAAGCTCCACGGGCGGTCCGGGCCATCGGTCAGCTGCAGCGCTCCTGGCCCTGGCTCTGGCCGGTAACGTCATTGTGTTGAGCCTTGACTGGCGTTCCTGGCAGAGGCAATCCGTGCACGAGGATTCGATCACCAACCAGTCGGCGCCCGTTCTCCTGTTCAACTATCTACGGCATTCCGGTACGGACGATCGCCTCCTGTTCACGAACATCGGACTCGCCCCTTACATCGATTACCTGTCAGCAGGAAAACTGCGCGGCGAAGATTTCGTGAGCTGGAACGGTACCGATGACTTCGTGAATGCTGTCACCGGTGCGTTGCGCGACAAGGGTCGCCGCCGGATCTTCGTGGCCGTGTCTCCGGAGCGGGACGGAGGCCGGTTCAATTTCGTGCGCACATCGGTTCTCTACGATCTGCTGCGAAATCATGCAGTGCCGTACACAACCGTCACGCTGTCGTCGAAGCGGCGAGAGAATATCTACGACATCGTCACCGTGCAGAGAGGCCAGGGAATCGACCAGCGTTCGCCGTCCGGGATCGGCGTTTTTCGCGGACAGCAGGCGCTGTTCGCTTTGGCATTCGGACGAAATCCGCAATATGCCGATGTGCAGTTTCAGTTTGGACAGCAAGGAGACGTTCCTCTCTCAGGTGACTGGACAAACCGGGGCATCACCTCGGTTGGCGTCTACAGACCGTCGAATTCGACGTTCTATCTCCGCAACATAAACTCTGCTGGCGATCCCGATCTGGTTGTGCGTTTTGGAAGGAAGGGTGATATCCCTCTCGTTGGTGACTGGGACGGCAACGGCACCTCGACCGTGGGGATCTACCGCCCGGCATCGAAGACCTTCTATCTGCGAAACAGCAATGAAGAAGGGCCGCCGGACATCACCATCATCCTGGAAGCAGAAGGACAGATCCCCGTTGCCGGCGACTGGGACGGTGACGGAATCACCACCACCGGCCTGTTCGATCGGACGACGGCTACCTTCAGCCTGCGAAACAGCAACGTCCAGGGCCCTGCAGAGGCGGTCTTCAGTTTCGGCAAGCCTGGGGACCTGCCCATCGCCGGCGACTGGAACGGGAACGGCACGGAGACCATCGGAGTGTACAGACCATCCGAGAGTACGTTCTACCTCCGCGATTCAAATACCGCGGGTCCGGCCGACCGAGCCATCCCCTTCGGAATTGCGGCCGATGTCCCGGTTGTGGGGCACTGGAATGGCTGACGCGTTTGCCCGGCGGAGTCCCGCGCCGTTCTCATATACTAGGCAATGCCCATGCGCCTGATCACCGCCGCTACAGCGGCTGCCTTAATTTTTTTGTCGGCGTGCGACACCGAACCTGGAGCACCCCCCGTCCGGAAAGCACCTCCGGCAACCCGCGGCGCTGCCTTCGGTGTCTTTCGTTCCAGCGGATCTCTGTTCGCACTGACGTACAGCCGTGATCCTGAGTTCGCCGACGTTTCATTTCAGTTCGGGCAGAACGGTGATATCCCGGTCGTTGGCGACTGGGACGGGAACGGAACAACCACTGTAGGCGTGTTTCGTCCATCGGCGGGCGTCTTCTATCTTCGCAACACGAACTCCGCGGGAGCCGCGGACATCGTGGTCCGCTTCGGCCAGAACGGCGACGTTCCTCTGTCAGGTGACTGGACCGGATCCCACCATGTCGCCGTCGGCGTTTATCGACCCGCTGAGAGTACTTTTTATCTCCGCAGCAGCAACGCCGACGGACAGCCGGACATCACAGTGAAGTTCGGCGAGAAAGACGATGCTCCCGTGGCCGGAGACTGGGACGGCAACGGAACGACCACAATTGGAGTTTTCCGGCCCTCGAATTCGACGTTTTACCTGCGCAATAGCAACACGCCGGGACCCCCGGATCTGACTTTTCAGTTCGGCGCGACGGGCGACATTCCGCTGGCCGCCGACTGGACCGGAGATGGAAAAGCAACGATCGGCGTGTTCCGGCCGCAAGATGCAACGTTCAGAATCCGAAACGCAAACAGCGCCGCGAAACCGGATGTAGAAGCGGCATTCGGCCTCCCCAGCGATCTTCCCATCGCCGGCGACTGGAACGGCTGACCCTCCGCCGCTCAACTCCGTTCGTCGCCGGTGGGCTCTCCTGAAAGCACCGCGGCGGATCCCGGTCCCGCCGGCGCCTCCGCCATCAACGGTTCTTCCGCTGCTTCGCTCCACTCCTCGAACAGAGAGGGCCGGCGGTATAGCCGCATCGCGCCGGTGAGCAGCAGGATCACTCCGAGCACAAACGCTGTCAGGTGGAAGATCCACAACATTCGCGGCGGTCTGCCATCCGCGGAACCGGGCCAGGTGCGCACGAGAACGGCTTGCGGCTCCATGACCTCACGCAGGTCGAACGCTTTCAGTCGTGGGGCGTCGTCCGGAACGCTGAAATACCAGTGGTGGTAAGGCTTCCAGACCGTCGAATTTCCCCAATGTGAGGCAACCCAGACCTGAAGCAAACGGGCGTTGAACTTGACATGATTCCAGACTGGATCACCTTGCAACGTCTCCAGAGTGGACTGGGTCGTCTGCTGGGCCACGCGGTGCAGCGCACCGTAGGAGAACGCCGCACCGAGAAAGGACACGAACATTCCGAACACGAGGGCGGCCAGAAGAGGCGCCTCCCGTCGCGCCCGAAAGGGCTTCCGGCCATGGACGAGCGCCAGACAGAGAACCAGCGGTGCAATGGAACTGTAGAGGTAGCGCGGCCCCCAGTTCTCATCAGTCCACGGAATGAGCAGCGAGAAGCCGAGAAGAGGA
This sequence comes from Acidobacteriota bacterium, assembly GCA_039931435.1. Lineage (GTDB taxonomy): Bacteria > Acidobacteriota > Thermoanaerobaculia > Gp7-AA8 > Gp7-AA8 > JBDTRY01. Next base: position 85,540 of record JBDTRY010000001.1, read on the forward strand.
AAGAGGAAGGCGAAGAGCGAGAACGCGGCAACCTCCCACCGTTCCTTCCAGGCTCCGGGAATGGCGAGAATCGAGAGAATGGCAAGAGGCGCGAAGACGATCAGCCCTTTGTTCGGAGAGCCGAGAAAGGCGATGACATTCATCACGTACGAGATCGGATCCTTCACCATCCAGAAGAGCAGATAGGCACGATTCCCTCCCCACTGATCCCAGAACTTCATCTGCAGCCGGGAGTTCGCTTCGTAGACCAGGGCAATAAGAAGGATTGTCACTACCAGTTTCAGATACTCGGATCTGGCGATGCGCCTGGAGTGATCGCTTCGGAAATATCCCCAGATCATCAGCGCAGTCACCGGAAGCAGTACTGTTCCCGCTGTCTTCGCGCTAACGGCGATCGCGCAGCAGAGGGCGAAGAGGATGACGCGGGGCCAGGTTCGCGAGCGGTTGTGCTCAAAGGCTATGAAGCCGGAGAGGAGCAGAAAGAAACCCTGCTGCACTTCGAGGCCGATGTAGGCGTAAGGCCAGAACATGGTGCCGAATGCGGTCGCGGCGCTGAGAAGGAAGGCCCAACCTTCGCTTCCTGTAAGGCGTCGGATCCAGAGAAACAGAATTGCCAGCGTTCCGACCGTGAAGAGAATGGGTTCGAACGACAGCACCCAGTCTTCAAAGTACGCATCCTGTCCGAAAACGAGATGGCCCAGGGCCACGAACGGAAAGTGCACGAGAATTGAGACCAGCCCGTTCCGCGGCCAGGCGAAGGCCTCCGCCTGTCGCGGATAGAGATCGGCGTGCGCGAGTATCGAACGCGTGGCCTGGACCTCCTCCTGGATGTAACCCATGCTCCGGTACACGCCCGGCGAGAGACCGACGTAGAGCAGACCCGCGCCAAGCAGGAAGAGCAGTGCAAGATTTTTCCCGCGCATGAAGGATTTGATCGAGGCGTCACAGCCGAAGGATGCCTGCGCTCAATGTACTCGACTACTGCATCGTTTTGAATAGCAGCGGACTTTGCAAACGAACCTGGCGCGTCTACAGACCGCGACCGGACAGAGCCGTGGACACCGCTCGTAACAGAATGCGGCTGTCCAGCGCCAGCGACCACGAGCAGATGTACGTCAGGTCGTATCGCAGTTTGATGGAGGCCTCGGTATCGTATTCGGCCCAGACCTGAGCCAGCCCGGCCAGTCCCGGCCTCACGATCAGACGAAGGTCGAATCCGGGCACGGCCTGGCAAATTTCGTCGATGATTTCTGGCCGTTCCGGACGGGGACCGACGAGGCTCATCTCTCCAGCCAGAATGTTCAGAAGTTGTGGCAGCTCATCCAGCCTGTGCCTTCGAAGCCAGAGCCCGACTCTGGTAATGCGTTCGTCGCCTTCGAGGGCGATGCGGCGGTCGTCGCTGTTCGTAGCGGCATGCATGGTCCGGAACTTCCACATGAGGAAGTCCTGGCGGTCACGCCCGGCCCTGCGCTGCCGGATGAGAAGCGGGCGTCCGTCATCGAGGAGAATGGCCAGTGCCACGACGGCCCACAGAGGCAGCGACAGGACGAGCATCAACGAGCCCACGACGAGATCGACGGTGCGCTTGGTGGCCCCTCCCAATCCGAAGCCGCCGCGGGCAGCGATTTCCACCAACGGCTGATCCCCGACCCACCCGAAGGCAGCGGAGGTGATCAATGCGTCTCCGTGGCTGGGAAGGAGAAGAAATCCGCGCGCTCCCCGGATTCGAAGAAGCATCATCCGCAATTCGGCGTTGGACTCGTGGGCGACGTAGATGAGCTCATCGACATCGTGCAATCTGCTCGCGACTCCGGGATCTTCGATCTTTCCCCAGTAAGGAATGTCACCGCTTTCGAGGGGCCCCGGTCCTGCCAGCCCGTTTACGTCGATTCGCGCGTCCGGAAACTGTGAGAGCGATTTCAAGAACGGACCGAGATCCTCGGGTGCACCGACCAGTACGGTTTCGCGGGCACGAATGGGAAACATGTACTTGACCAGTCTTCGCCACAGGGGAAGAAAGAACGCTTCGAGCACCGGAACGGCAATGAGGATCGTTCGCGGGTAGGGACGAGTGAGGAGCGTTGCGCCAACGGCCACCAGTCCTACCTGGACCACCAGGGCGGTGATCAGCAGCGGCTTATGCCGTCTCGAAACTCGAGGATTGTAAAAACCGCTCAGGGCCATGGCCACGCCCAGCGATAGCGCGGGCAGAAGAATGTTCCAGACGTCCAGCGGAAACTTTTCAGGAGGCAACAACGAACGTGTCAGCTCCAGGGTGATGTTCCTGCGAATGAAGACGGCGAACGAGATGCAGCCAGCGGCAATGAGCAGGTCTCCTGCCGCGACAAGCAGAAAGCGAAGGTTTCGCTCCAGCGAGTTCGGCCTGATCACGGAGTGCTCCGCTCTTCGTGAACGATCTCGATCAGTCGCTGCAGCGATCGTCTGCGGTCATAGTTCGCGACCACCAGCGATCTCAGACGCGCGCCCATTGCCTCGGCCTCGGAGGGCTCGTCAAACAATGAGCATGCAGCATCCACGATCCCGCGTTCGTCATCGGCCACGAGGGAAACGGCGGCAAGGTCCTCGAGTCCTCGGACCCCGGCCATGGTGGAAACGATGGCGCAGCCAGCCTCCCCGGCCTCAAGAATCTTGTTCGACTGTCCGGTCCCGTAACGAATGGGAAAGAGAGCGGTGCGGATGCTGCGTAGTGCCTGCGTCCTGTCGTTCATCGGTGATTCGACAGTCACACCATCGCTCCCGTCGCGGTCCCGGACGAAGTCGGGAGCATCGGCGCCGCCGATGAACAGTGTCGCTCGCGGGCAACGTCGCCGGATCTCAGGCCATAAACGATCGAGGAGAATTCGGGCAGCGTCACGGTTCGCAAAATACGACAGACGTCCCCAGAACCCGAAATCGTAGCTTCGCCGAGGCGCGTCCAGCGGCGCGATTTCGACCCCATTCGGAACGGCGATCGCTCTCTCACCGAATAACGCCCGCTCCTCCTCGCTGACGACGACGATGCGGTCGTATCGGCTGATGACATCTTTCTCCAGAGTCGCAGTTCGTGAAACTTCCCGTTTCCAGAACAGCCGCATCGGACCTCGCGCCTGCCGAGCCCTCTCGGCAACACTCATCGCCAGGGAGTCGATGGCGTCGAGCACGAAGCGGCGGGCATGAATCTCATGGAACGCCCAGGGGTCGAGTCGCGACAGCAGGACGACGGCTACATCGAAGTCCGAGCCCGCATCGTTCAGGGCACGGCGCCAATCGTAGTTAGCGGCGATGAGGGCATGCATCGGCAGACCGCTCCGCCCGGCACGGGCCAGCGAGGAGGCAAACGCCGCCGAGGACCGCCGAGCGGATATGTGACGAACATCGGACCTGCCCAGATTGCCGGGAGGACAGACCAGAGTGAGGTCCGTCGAAGCCGACATCGCTTCGAGCCAGATCAAAGTGCGAAGGCGATCGCCGGTGTACGGCGGGAGAGGAAAGCGCGATGCCACGAGCAGCGATTTCACGGCCGGCGGGCCCTCATCCAGCTCAACAGTGCCCGCGGTGTGAGCAGCAGAGCACGCAGCCACGAACCGCCGAGTTCGAGGGCACCGCCGAAACCGGATCGCACGATTTGCAGACCGATATCCACGGACGCACTGGCGAGAAGAATCGCGGCCAGTATCCGCCCCTCGTATCCACTTCGAGGAGCCTTCATCACCACCACGGCCGCAACCACAAGGCGAAACATCACCGACAGTACCAGCGGCCGGCCGAACATTTCTGCGACGAAGGCCACACCCTCCAGTGGAGCGCGAACAATGAGCCGGTACATCGAAGGGATGTGTCGCACAGCCAATTCGAGTTTCCCAGCGAGCCAGCGGGCACGCTGCGATGAAGCACGGCTCACATCCCCCGGCTTCTCGTCAGCCACCCATACATCGCCTGCCGCCATCTTCAGCCGCGCCCCGTCCGCGGAGAGAAGCAGCGAAGCCTCGAGGTCCTCGACCTGGGTGCTAAGCGCGGCCACCGTCTTCAGGAATCGATCCGGGCGGAGGGCCGTGCCGGTACCTCTGAGACGGATGTTCCACCCCAGCCGCTCACGTCCACGGTCTTCGACCACTTGAGCAAATTGCTCCGATCGGGCCGCGGCCCGCCCAACCCCCGTGCCCCGTCCGCGGAGATAGGTCTGAACACCATCGGCACCTGCCGGCCAGAGAATCCTGTCGAAGAAGTGTTCGCTGAGCGTCGATCCGACATCGAGCAGCAGAACGGCGTCCGAATCGGAGATCAGCTGCCGATCATTCTCCGCGAGCCAACGCAACGCCGAGGCCTTCGTCGGACCTCCCGGCAACTTCTGCCGGATGATCACGGGATATCTGCCAGCCACTCGCTCGCCGACGGCGTCCGGACCGTCGAGGAGGACCACGACACGAACGCGCTGCCCGGCATCGGGAGGCAGAGAACGGAGGGTCGTATCGAGATTCTCGCCTTCATCCCTCGCTGGGATGACGACAAGCCAGCGGTCGACGGGCTCGAAATCATCGTGTCCGTGATCCCGCGACGAAAAGCAGAACAGAAGAACACGGATCACGGAGTCGAGTACCGAGGGAGCGGCCAGAGCGAAAAGCAGTCTAGCGATCAAGTTTCCGCCGTTTCCATGTCATCGCTGGCCGGCGCCTCCATGGCCATCGAGGCCTTGCCGATTGCTATCGAGACACTATAACGCGCCTGGATCAGCGCTCCTCTGATGTGGTGGGAATGATCATTCTCCCTTTCCACCAGAAGGCGAAGAGCAAACCAAAAGCGAATCCGCCAATGTGAGCCCACCAGGCCACGGTGGCCATTTCGTGGCCTGTTCCCGGCGAAGCGACGGCCATCCAGCCGTTGAGAAACTGCAGCGCGAACCAGATCGGAAGGAACAGCAGCGCTGGAATCTCCGCCAGTCCCCAGTAGACGATCAGGGGCAGAAGCGTCACCACCCGCGCTCTCGGGAACAGGATGAGAAACGCACCGAGGACTCCGGCGATGCATCCCGACGCACCGATGGTCGGCATCTCTGAATTCTGAAAGGCAAATGCCTGGGCCAGATTCCCGATGGCCCCCGATGCCAGATAAAAGGCCAGGTACCGTCCATGCCCCAGCCGGTCCTCGACACTCCGACCGAAAATCCAGAGGTACAGCATGTTCCCGATCAGATGAACGAATCCGCCGTGAAGAAAAAGAGAGGTAAGGAGAGTGGAGGAGGCAACCAGCAATGACGTCCCGTACAGCTGCGGGTGAAACATTCGTGCTGGAACAAAGCTGAACTTCCCGACAAGGATCACATCCATGCGCGGGCTGGCGAACTGCCAGGCAAACACCAGCACATTGAGTAGAACGAGAACGCGGGTCACCCAGGGAACCGTAATGGGATTGTGCGTGTGTCGGAGAGGAATCAAGATGCCCGATGGTTCGGTGCTGGATCAGAGAGGAACGATGCGGCCAGCCGGCGGAATCGGGAGGGGACATGCCGGAACCGGCGCCGCTCAGCGATCCGGCTCATTGCGTCTCCACGAACCATTGCCACGTTCGCCGCAGACCAGCCGCGAAATCCACGGGCGGCGGCAGACCGGCGCGCTCTCGAATCTTTGCAGCATCGAGGACACTGCGCGTCTGTTCTCCGATCTTTGGCTGGCGATAAACGATCTGCAGAGGTTTTCCGGCAAGACCCTCGAGAGCTGAGGCGATGGCACTGACGCTCGTTTCCACGCCCGTTCCAACGTTGAACGGTCCCTCCATCCCTTCCTCGAGAGCGGCGACGTTGGCACGCACGACGTCGTCGATGAAAACGTAGTCACGGGTCTGCTGGCCGGAGCCGTTGATGTACAGGGTTTCGCCTCGCAAGGCACGCGTGGCGAAGATGGCCACGACTCCTGCCTCGCCCCGGTTACTCTGCCGTGGACCATAAACGTTGGCGTAACGGAGCCTGACGGATTTCAGGCCGTAAGCGCTCTCGAAGTAGTGCAGGTAGTGCTCCACGGCCAGCTTCGCACAACCGTACGGAGAAAGCGGCTGGCAGGGATGGTCCTCGGATTGTGGATAGGACTGCGGATCGCCATAGATCGCTCCGCCCGATGAAGCGAAGATGACCTTCTCCACTGCGGCGAACTGGGACCGCTGGAGCAGCCGAAGGGTTCGCACGATGTTCTGTTCGGCGTCGCCGGCAGGATCATCGACGGAGAGGCGCACGTCGATCTGAGCGGCCTGATGGTTGACGATCTGGATTTTTTCGCGCTCGATGAGCTCGAGTGCCGCGGATTCCGCAAAGTCTCCAACATGCAGCCGGGCCGCCGGACTGAGGTTGGCGCGAAGTCCCGTGGAGAGATTGTCCGCCACCCAGACCTGGTGACCGAGGGACAGGTAGGCGTCCACGATGTGCGAGCCGATGAACCCCGCTCCTCCGGTAATGAGAACGCGTTTGGACTCCATCTTCGTCAGGAAAGCGCCTTGGCAATCGCATCCACGACCGTCGAGATCTGCTCGCGGGTCAGTTCCGGGAAAATGGGAATGGCCAGGGTCTGCTCTGACGCTGCCCTGGAATTCGGATAGGGCCTGGCGGCACTCGGCAGCTGACGGAAACACTGTTGATCGGGAAGCGGCAGCGGATAGTAGATCTCACATCCGATGCTTTCAGCTCTGAGGGCAGCCAGTACCGCATCGCGACGTCCACGACCTTCCGGAAAGCGAACGATGTACTGATTGAATACATGGCGCCGGCCAGGCAGGACTGCCGGCAACACGATGGCCTCTCCCACACCGGCCGCCGTGAAGAGTTCCTCGTAGGTTGCAGCGTTACGTTGCCGTGCTTCAGTCCACTGATCCAGATAACGAAGCTTGATATTGAGGATCGCCGCCTGCAGAGCATCGATCCGGAAATTTCCGCCGACGGAATGATGAAAGTACTTCGGGCGCATGCCGTGCACGCGATAGTCGAGGAGACGTTCGAAGAGGGCCTCGTCGTCCGTGGTCACAGCTCCCGCATCGCCGAATGCGCCCAGATTCTTGGAGGGAAAGAACGAAAAGCAGGCTGCGGTGCCCAGAGTTCCGGTCCGGCGTCCGTTCAGCTCCGCGCCGACGGCCTGCGCCGCATCCTCGACAATGGGGATGCCCGCGGGATCAGCGATGGCGCGAATGGCTTCCATATCTGCAATCTGACCGTAGAGGTGGACCGGGAGAATGGCCCGGGTGCGGGACGTGACATTCTCGGCGATGTCCGCGGGGTCGATGTTGAAGCTGCGCAATTCGATGTCCACGAAAACGGGAATGGCCTGCAGTCGCTCGACCACTCCGGCGGTGGCGAAAAATGAATAGGCGGGCACGATGACCTCGTCGCCCGGCTTGATGTCCAGAACCATGAGGGCCACCAGCAGCGCGTCTGTGCCGGACGAAACTCCAACGGCGTGACGGGCGTGGCAATAGCGGGCGAAGTCGCTCTCGAATTCCTCAACTCGCTTTCCGAGGATGAAGGTCTGCGATTCGTAGACCTCCTCTGTGACGCGCATGATTTCCGTGCGAATGGCCTGGTACTGCTGTTTCAGATCGAGAAGGGGTATGGACATGCTCTTCCTTGATTGGTGCGTCGTGGCCAAACAGTTTATAAGAAGTTTCAACCGGAAGCAGGAGAGGGGCGATCACGGCCTGTCATCCTGAAGCGTCGAGCGAAGGATCTCTTCTACCTTCCCGGTTGCCACCGCCGATGAGGAGCGCGATTCTCGTTGACGAGATCCTTCGCTCGCTTCGCTCCTCAGGATGACAAGCTCCCCGGACCCCGCAAGAATGAGCCCTGCCCCTTGCCCCTTACCCCTTGCCCCTCCGCCCGGCGCGTCTATAGATGTGACACCACTGGCCCGCCTCATGGTCCGAATGGCCTGATCCCCACGAGATCCACGACTCCGGAGGTGTCGCAGTGGGTAGCCGGGATCTGGCCGCGGCGAACCGGGATCGCATGGTCCGCGCGAAAACCCAGCCCCCGAGAGGTTGCCAGACCAGCGCAAGAATCTTCGGATCACCACGAATCCCTTCGCTTTGTTGACTGCATGCGCCATTCCGAAGAATGCCGGTCGCACCCCAGTGCGGTCCTGCGAGCAGAATGCGAGCGCGGACGATGCCCCTGTCGCTTCGGAGCAGCAGCCCCCTATAAACGCTGCGGCCGCCACTCCCGTATCTATGGTGTTCGCAGGCTCGACCCGCCCTCCGCTCCCACCGTGGGAGCCGGCCTCCCGAACTTTCTATCTCCTGCCAGGGGCGTCTGCTCGTAG
>JBDTRY010000002.1:0-63788 GCA_039931435.1 Acidobacteriota bacterium
CAGCGAGCGAAGGATCTCTTCAACGAGGAATGGGCTGGCAACCGGGAAGGTGGAGGAGATCCTTCGCTCGACGATCAGGATGACAGCCGGCCATAGTGTTTCCTGCCTCTGGCTCAGCGGCTCCCGCTGTCGGTCCGCTTTTAATGAAGCGCCTCCTCGTTGTTGAGGGTTTGGGAAGGACTGTCATTCCGAACGAGCTTCGTTTCGGGATGGCATGCCGTCGTAGTCGTGTTCATTCCGTGTGTCGCCGGCGGTCACGCCGTCCCCCAGTGAACGGGAGCGCAGACAGTGCCATGATTGTTGCCAGAACACATAGCGACCGATTCAGACGGCAGTGACTTTTGTGACGTACCATTAGCTTCTCCTTCCAATCGCGTGGAGCAAGTCGTGTGCCCTTCGACCTCAGAATTGAAACTCATCGCTGACGGACCTGACGATGCGCCGCTGACTCTCATCCTCGCGCACGGCGCAGGAGGTCCTATGGACTCTCCTTTCATGCGCACTGTGGCACGGGGACTGGCCGATTCCGGATTGAAAGTCATCCGATTCAACTTCAACTACATGAACGCTGCGGCTGAGTCCGGACGTCGTGGCCGACCGGACAGCACGGAAAGCCTCCTGCAGCAGTGGCGGTATGTATTCAAGGAAGTCCGTGGCTCATCATCGAGAGTGGCCATCGGCGGGAAATCAATGGGAGGGAGGATGGCCACGATGGTGGCCGACGAATTGGAAGCGGCCGCCGTCGTCTGTCTGGGCTATCCGTTCCATCCGCCCGGCCGCCCGGAGAAAGCGCGCACAGCCCACCTCGAAGCTATGCGCACCCGGACACTGTTCGTCCAGGGAACGCGCGACTCTTTTGGTACGCCCGACGATGTGCAGGGCTACGCGCTCTCCCAACAGATTGAGATGGCCTGGATCGAAGACGGAGATCATTCTCTCAAGCCGCGCAAGTCCTCCGGTCGCACGGAGCCGGAGAACATCGACGAAGCGGTCAGCTTCATTGTGAACTTTCTCGATGCTGGCAATTCCGCCGACGCGGACAGGCGGCGGCGAAGGAACCCAGGCAGTCAACGAAGGTGATCGAAATCAACGATGAGATATCGATCCCGGATTCGGAGATCGAGTTCACCGCCTCACGCAGCGCCGGACCGGGCGGTCAGAACGTGAACAAGGTAAACAGCCGCATCACGGTTACTTTCGATGTCGTACGTTCTGCTGCGTTGAATGACGAACAGAAGTCCAGAGTTCTGGACAGGCTGAAAACGAGGATCAGCCGTGCCGGAATTCTGCAGATCTCGTCGCAGAAACATCGCACGCAACTCGCTAATCGCGAAGCAGCTGTAGCTCGATTTGCAGAGCTCGTGGCCGAGGCGTTGCGCGAAGAGCGGCCGCGAAAGAAGTCGCGGCCGTCCAGAGCGGCCCGAGAGAAGCGCATCGAAGAGAAGAAGCGGCGTTCGGGACTCAAACGTGATCGGGGACGGATCGAGTGACCGCGAATCCTCTTCCGTGTTGGAGCGAATGCCCCCGTTACGCGCGGCAGATCCCTCCTCGCTCCGCTCGCGCAAACGCCGGTGTGGCGTGAATGACACGACTTCCACGGCCTGTCATCCTGAAGCGCCGAGTGAAGGATCTCCTCCACCTTCCCGGTTGCAGCGCGAGGAAGGGCACCCCCCTCGTTGACGAAATCCTTCGGTTGCTACGCTCCCCCAAGGTTGACAACTTCTCAACGCCCCGTGACAACGCCGCTCGTTTCATCAAGAGTGTCGAGCGAAGAATCCGTTCTACCTGCCCGGTTGCTCTGTAAGAGATCCCCCTCACTGCGAGCGCATTCTTTTATCTATCGTCTCGACCCCGTACTCGTGCGATAGACTCACGAAACAACCAATCGACAGACGAACCAGAGAGGTGAGCAGATGACGAAGAAGCAGGAGCGGACGTTCAGCGAGTTTGCGCCGATAAAAATCAATCTGATCCTCGCCGTCGTTCTCACTGTGTTCGTTGCTGAACTGCCCGGCAACAAGCTGAAGGCGCAGTCGACGAAACCCTCTCCGGTTCCCGCCACATACACGCAGCTTCCGAGCGAGATCCCGTCGAAGTTCGTCCGCTCTACGGATACCTTCGACTACGAGCGGCGACTGGCCATGATTCCCATGCGCGACGGCGTGAAGCTGCACACGGTCATCCTCGTGCCGCGGGGCGCGAAACACGCTCCGATCCTTCTCACGCGCACTCCCTACGACGCTGACTCCCTTACCGCGCATTCGGAAAGCGGACACCTCGGTCCGTCCCTCCAGGGATACGACAACGCCACCGACGTCATCGTCGAAGGCGGTTACATTCGTGTCGTTCAGGACGTTCGCGGCAAGTACGGCTCCGAGGGCGACTATGTAATGAATCGTCCGCTGCGCGGGCCTCTCAACTCCACGCCGGTGGACCATGCCACCGACACCTACGACACCATCGACTGGCTGGTGAAGAACGTCCCCGAGTCCAATGGCAAGGTTGGAATCCTCGGAATTTCGTATGACGGATTCCTGCCATTGATGGCTCTCGTCAATCCCCACCCGGCGCTGAAAGTCTCCGTGCCGATGAATCCCATGGTGGACGGCTGGATGGGCGACGACTGGTTTCACAACGGCGCCTTCCGTCAACAGGGAATGTCGTACATCTATGACCAGGAAGCGGACCGCAAGAATGACGAGAAGTGGTGGACGAACCATTTCGATGACTACGACATGTTTCTGGCCGCCGGTTCTGCCGGCGAGCTGGCGCGCATCCACGGGATGAATAGCCTCGGCTTCTGGCGGAAGCTCGTCGAACACCCTGCCTACGACGCCTTCTGGCGCGAACAGGCTGTGGACAAGCTGCTCGCTGCCCAGCCCTTGAAAGTTCCGGTCATGCTCGTGCACAGCCTGTGGGATCAGGAAGACATCTACGGCGCCCCCGCGGTCTACCGGGCCATCGAACCCAAGGACACCGCCAACGACATGGTCTACCTCGTCCTCGGCCCGTGGTTTCATGGACAGGAAATTCGTGACGGCAGCTTCCTGGGCGCCATCCGCTTCAACGGCGACACGTCACTCTGGTTCCGCCAGAATGTCCTCCGTCCATTTCTCGATCACTATCTGAAGGATGACGCGCCGGCGATGGACGTCGCGCCGGTAACCGCCTTCGAGACAGGGACCAACCGCTGGCTGCGTCTCCAGTCCTGGCCCTCGGGTTGCGCCGCCGGCTGCCCGGTCAAACCCACCCCGCTCTATCTGCAGGCAGGACAGAAACTGGGTTTCTCCGCTCCGCATGACGGGAACGCAGCCTTCGATGAATACGTTTCTGATCCGGCGAAGCCCGTGCCGTTCGTCTCCCGTCCCGTCGGCTCGGGGCAATGGCGTACGTGGCTCGTCAGCGATCAGCGCGAATCCTCGGGACGGACCGATGTGGCCACGTTTGCTTCCGACCCGCTCACCGAATCCGTGAAGATCAGCGGCCAGCCCGTGGCGAATCTTGTGGCATCAACGAGCGGGACCGATTCGGACTGGGTGGTGAAACTCATCGATGTCTATCCCGACGAGGTGGCGGCGCAGCCGGAGATGGGCGGCTATCAATTGATGATCTCCGCCGACATTTTTCGAGGACGCTACCGCCAGGGCCTGGACGAGGCGAAGCCGATTTCGGCCAACGAACCGTTGCTCTACCGGTTTGCCCTGCCGACCGCCGACCACGTGTTTCTGCCGGGACACCGCATGATGGTCCAGGTGCAATCGACATGGTTCCCGCTCTACGACCGCAACCCGCAGACATTCGTTCCGAACATCTTCCTGGCCAGACCCGCTGAATACGCGAAGGCCATTCAGCGGATCTACCACGCTCCGGGTGCAGCCAGTTTCGTGGAGCTGCCGATGGTGAACATGGAGGGTCACTGAGACGAGCCAGGTTAAGGGGGTATCCCTTTGAAGCGGGTCTGCCGATCACAGGTGCTGTACTGGCCGATCAATTGAAGAGCCTCGACCGGCTGGCCCGGAACTCGCTTCGCGTCTGCAGCCTCCCAGCGGAAATCATTGGCGCGGTTCTCCAGAAGGCTTCGCTACTGGTCTCGCCGACCCGCTGACCTACGCAGCAGGTGGCGCACCCCACGGCCCTTGCGCGCTCCACCGGACACCGCCTCGACACACGATTGTTGCAGCTAAGGCCTTCCCGACATATCGTGTCGTAATCCCGTCACTGTGGAAAGGGGATTGCGGCTATGCGACGTCGTGCCCTGATGCTTGCCAGCTGTCTGTTGGTTGCGGGAGCTCTGTCGGGACAGGACCGCGTTGTCAACGGTTCCTTCGACAGCAATACATCATCGTGGCAGTCCGATCCCCGGTTCGCATCCTTCACTACACTGCAGTGGACCTCGGTCGATGGCAACGGCGCTGCAGAAATCGTCACCGCCTCTGCCGATCCGGGCGCATCCTATGTTTACAGTCAATGCATGGCCGTATCTCCCGGAGAAGCGCTGGTGTTTCGCGGGCGGCTGCGTCGTCCGTCCGGCCAGGCATCGCAAGGCAACGGATGGATCTTTCTCTATTGGTACAAAGAAGCGAATTGCTTGACGGGGAGCGCCGGGTTCGGCGCTGGAGCCGGTCCCACATCGGACGACGAGGAGGCCTGGCAGACTTACGGGCTCAATCCGCTCACCGTCCCGCCTGACGCCCGGGGTGCGGTAATCGGATTGATCGTTGGTAAGTACTCGACCGGTGGCTCGTACCGGATACTCTTCGACGACCTCACACTGCTGGGAACCAGCGTTGCACCTGCCATCAGCATCACCGGTCCATCGGCGGCGGTTCAAAACACTCCCGTCACCTTCGCCGCGGCCGCGACCAACTGTCAGCCGGGCGCCAACGGATGGACCTGGGTCGTAACGGGCGGAACGATCTCGGGAAGTTCCACGGGCCCGCAGGTTTCGGTGAACTTCGGCAACGCAGGCAATGCTTCTGTCACGGCTACGAATTCGGCGTGCGGAAGCGCTACGGTGACTGTACCCGTGGCAGTGTCGCCGCAGGCGCCGGATATCGTCGTCTCTTCGCTGCCTCTGGCCATGGTGCAGTACGCGACCCTGACAGGCGGAGCCACGCGGTACATCCTCACCAATCGAGGGGGCTCGACCACCACCGTCACTCTGAGCGCCGATGCGCCCTTTTTCGTCCATGACAGTTCGGCAGTGACGATCGGTCCCGGACTATCCCAGTTCGTCTACATTTCCGGGAGAGCCCAGCCTCAAGGCCCGTATCAAGGCAACTCCAGAATCTCCGGCGCCGGAGTGCCGGGAGGTCTCTCAGTCGCTGTGAGTATGGCCTCTACGGGGATCCCCATCGGACCTACCGCCGCATCCGCCTCGGGAGGACAGACCGAGGTGAACGGTCCTCCGGGAACGAATCCCACCGGCTCGGTAACTTTTCGCAACGACGGAACAGTGTTGCTGGAGGGTGTGGTCTCAACGGACGTGCCGTGGCTGATCCTGGCCACGACATTCGTCTCCATTCCGGTCGGTCAATCCGTACAGGTCAACTTCACCATCGATCTCGCTGCAAAGGCGGCCCTGGGCAATCTGGGTTCCGGCACTGCTACGATCGTTCTGCGCTTCCCCCGTTCGCCGTTTTTCCTGAAACAGTCCGAGGCTCTTACGACCGCGCAGGAAGTCACGCCGCCGGCCACAAGCCGCACGGCGGCGGCGGTCGTGGCCACGGCCACCACGCCGCTCTCCTCTGCGGCCATCCCGCCCTTCGGCATCGGCGACTTCGCCTTGGTGGTCCCTCTGATCGGCGGCGCGGACGCAAGAACGGACCTCACTCTCGGCGGTCAACTGCCATCCACATCGATCGCCGGCGCCAATATGTATCTCCTTCCCGTGGGCGGCTCGTCGGCCTCTCTCGCCACTCTGCCCACATTCGGTCCGAACCCACTTTCATATTCGAACATCACGAAAAATCTCTTTCAGCAGTCCACCCCCACTGGCTCGTTGCAGATTCGCAGTGCATCGAACGATTCCGTGGTGCCGTCGGCAACGCTGCGTACCAGTGCTTCCGGCAGCGTATTCACCAGCGTCCTTCCCGTGTTCCGCTCCGACCGAGCTTCCGGGTCGGAAGATACGATCACGCTGCCGGGGCTGCGAAAGGACCAGAGCGTATCGACCGACCTCTATCTGCAGGAGTTGGCCGGCTTCACCGCGAATGCCTCGCTCGAGTTCCGCTCCGATTCGGGCGCGGTGGTTTCTTCAACGTCGCGGGACCTCACCGCTTTCGGGGTAACGAGCCTGATCGACGCCGTGCCCGCGGGTGCAACGCAGCTGGCGGTAAGGGTCTCCGGCTCGGGCAGGGCAACCGTCTACGCCGTGACTCGGCACACTACGGGTGAGCGCGCGGTGATTGCCGACTGGCGCCGTGTATATGGCGTTCCAGCAACCGAGCCGTTGATCCTGCCCATCGTGGCCGCGCGGCGAGCAGGTCCGGGTATCGGCAGGTACGACCTTCAGCTTTCGAACAGAGCCGGCTCTGGAACGGCCACGATTACGGCCGATCTTTACCGGCAGCAGTCGCGGTCGAGGGGTGCGATCCGAGGCTCACGGGGAGTGCAGACGCCGCTGACGAAATCGTGGACTGTCCCTGCAGGTACGAACCGCCTGATCCGTGATGTCGCTCTCGAGTTCGGAGTAGGTTCTCTTGAGGGGCACCTCACACTGAAGGCCACCGGCGGCGATGTGACGATGATTGCCGAGGGAATCGACACGTCGACCGGCGATGATTTTCCGACGATCGCGGTCCCCCTGCTGCCGCTTTCGATCGCCAAGGCGAACGGAGTGGTGTCGCCGTTCACGTTTGACGACTCGCCGCTTACAGAAGTGCCTCGTAACGGGACGCTCCGAACCGACCTCGGGCTGATCGAGACCGCGGGCGCGGAAGCGCGGGTGCGGATCACTCTCAACTACCCCCAGAAGACCTCCAGCGCCTCCGTTCCCGTTCCCTCCACAGAATTCGTGCTGGCTCCGAACCAGTCATTGACGGTCGAGGACATCGTGGCCACGCTGGTGGGACTGGACAAACGAGCCGAGCTGGGGGACCTCTATGGCGCCACTCTGAAAGCTCAGCTCGTCTCCGGCGGTGGACGAGTCCTGACGTATCTCATTCAGCACGACAATGCTACCGAGCAGCTGTCGCTTCGTCCTCCGTACCGCTGAGGCGCGTCTCGCTCGTTACTCACCACTTCCTGGTTATCGCAATGGCGTGTCGTGATTTCAACCTGTCTTCGCGCCTTACAATCCAGAGGTGATGCGGGGCTATAGACGACGCGGCGCGCTTGCCGACCTCGTAACCCAGCAATGGGTGAGGTGGACCGGGCGGAATATCGACCCGGCCCGCACGTCGTGGCTGTCAGGGCCCATCGGCGACCCTTCGGGGATCGGACGCGACTTTTTCATCGGGCTTGCTTCTTCGGAGGGGTTGCAAGTGCGGCGCAGCGGCGGAACCCGTGGGCTGCTGGCCATGAAGCAGCTTCGGGGCCCGGGGTTCGACCCGGCGGAGGTCGCTCCTGCAGTCCGTGACTTCTACGAACATACCTCTGATTTCGAACTGGACAGCTGGGCGGAGTGGTGCGGTGTTTTCCGCCCGTTCGGCTGGCTCCTCACGGTGATGTTCAGCCGCCGGCTCCAGCAGCTGAACATGCCTCTACGACCGCTCGATACGAGCGGCGGCACGGTGAGTGAAATCATTCATCTCCAGGATCCGGCGTCCGGGGAAGTGATGTACACGGCATGGCTGCGAGAACTGCGGCGCACAGGCAATGTTCTCTACGCCGGTTGCTACTCGACGGCCGGTGTGCCCGGGTATCAGTCGCCCTGTGTCAAAGTCGTCTTCCCACTCCCGAACGGAAATGCAATCGTGCTTCTTCGTCCCTCGGTCGGAGAAGACGGCGCCTTGACCATTCTTTCGTCGGGCCGGCGTTTTGGCGATCCGGGGTTCTACTTCACGGTGCGCGATCCCGAGGGGACAGTGCGGGCGCGGTACGTTCGCACCATGCGGGAGAAAATCCGTGTTTATGCGGACGGGAACGGCGCAGTACGGGCGGACCACACCCTGGCGATCTGGGGCACGGTATTCCTCCGTCTACACTACAAATGTACCCGCCGGCAGCAGACACCGGCCAGTCAAGACGGATAGTAAAAGTTGTTTCGCGAGCGGGTCGGAGAGCCGACTATACTTCCGGTGTTTCTTCCGGCTTCCGAACGAACGAGACATCATCGGGAGCCGAATCTGGTAAGCGTCCGATCACATTTCTGGTGGGCATTTGAAAGGAGGCCGCAGTGCCGAAATATCTGCTTCAGGCCAATTATGTTGGCGATGGCGTCAAGGGACTTCTCAAAGAGGGAGGCACGAATCGTCGCGCTGCCGCCGAGATGGGTGTGCAATCGCTCGGTGGCTCGATCGAGTCGTTTTACTACGCCTTCGGCGAGACCGATGCTTACGTCATCGCGGACCTGCCTGACAACGTGAGCATGGCGGCACTGGCCCTGACGATCAGTGCCACCGGCGCAGTGGGTGTGAAGACCACTGTCCTGATCACGCCTGAAGACCTCGACGCAGCGGTAAAAAAGTCGCCGGGGTATCGCGGTCCGGGACAGTAGGCGATTCCGCAGCGCGGAACACGATCCTCAGCCTGAGGATCTGAAACGGCTGACCGAACTGGCCGTGCGGGGTCAGGAATGTCTAGTTTGCGCAAATACGATGGCGCTGACCGGAAGGCTTCCGTCGGGTTTGCAGATCCCCAGGCGGCTGCTGAGAGAGAAGACCCGCTTTCCATCGGAAGATGAAAATGCAACCTGACTCCTCCCACAGCGAACTGCTCTTCTCCTACGGCACGCTTCAACTGGAAGCGGTGCAGACGGCATTGTTTCGACGGCTTCTGAAAGGCAGCATCGACGCACTTCCGGGCTTCGTGCTGGTCTCGTTGAAGATCGACGATCCGCTGGTCGTGGCCATCAGCGGCAAGGAGTTCCACACCATGGCCTCGTTCACTGGAAGGAGCGCGGACGCCGTTCCCGGAACCGTGTTTGCCCTCACTCCCGAAGAGCTGAAGAACGCGGACGGATACGAAGTGCCGGCGTTAAAGAGGGTGAGCGCGGTTCTGCAGTCAGGACTACGTGCCTGGGTATACATCGACGCCCGAAGCACGCCGGTGCAGTCGTGACCACGTCATGGCGGATGAGTCGCGAGACACTGGCCGGTGTGACATCCCTTCGCTCACCTACCGGGACGCTCCGCGCGCAGGCCATCCGCTTTTACCAGGCTCCAGGATCTGTTTCCTCGCACGATTGATTGATGATGCAACTGCAGCCATCTTCCAATGCTGAAGAGGTAGCATACGGTTGAACCGCTCCTTGGAGACCAGTCGGAGTAGCGACCAAAATGAATTCTTTATCCTTAACGGAGTCGTGCGTCGTGCCGATGAGGAGTTTCGCTGGAGGGTGCCATGAAGAGGATGAAGATCGGCTCCGCTGTCCACAATAGCAAGAAGGATCCTGAGGGGTGCCGCACAGCAATCGCCGGTTTCAGTCCATCTCCCACCCGAAACCGGGTCGGTGAATTCGTAGGGGCGGAGGATAACCGGTCTGGTGCAGTTCTGGAGCGGCGATCTGGCTGCGCCCCCTCGCGCCGCAGGTGGGGGAGATCCGGGGGTTCGCGCGCCTGGTGCGTTGCGGCTGTTCTGCTTTGTGGCTCGGCGTCGATCGCACACGCGGCGATCCCGGCTTCCGAACGGCAAGCACTGATCGATCTCTACAACGCAACCAATGGTCCCGGATGGACGAACCGGACCAACTGGCTCGGCACTCCCGGGACTGAATGCACGTGGTTTGGCGTGACATGTGACACCGGGCAGACAACGGTAGTCCAAATCCGGCTGCTTTCCAATCAACTGAAAGGGAGCATCCCCGGATCACTCGTGAATCTTTCGAATCTCCAAACCCTCTTGCTGGGGGGCGACCTGGTAACAGACGGGAATCAACTGGGCGGGACCATCCCGGCATCACTCGGGAATCTTCCGAATCTCGCATGGCTCGACTTGAGGCACAATCAACTGAGCGGGAGTATCCCCGACTCACTGGGGAGTTCGAATCTTCAACTGCTCTTTCTGTCCCACAATAAACTGATCGGGAGCATCCCCGAATCACTCAAGAATCTTTCGAATCTCCGAGTCCTCGAGCTGGCCTCCAACCAACTGATCGGGACCATCCCGTCATCACTCGGGAATCTCTCGAAGCTCGAAGAACTCCAGCTGGGCGACAACCAACTAACCGGGACCATCCCGGCATCACTCGGGGGTCTTTCGAATCTCACATTTCTCACGCTGTTCTCCAACCAACTGATCGGAAGCATTCCCGACTCACTCGGGAATCTCTCGAAGCTCCAATTCCTCGCGCTGTTCTCCAACCAACTGAGCGGGACCATCCCCGACTCACTTGGGAATCTTTCGAAGCTCCTACTCCTCGCGCTGAACTCCAATCAACTGAGCGGGAGTATCCCCGACTCATTCGGGAAACTTTCGAGTCTCCAGTTCCTCCTCCTGGGACGCTCGATCCCGGCCGCCCTCAACGCGGTAGGTGCAATCAATCCGAACAGCAACCTGCTGAGCGGCTCGATCCCGCCCTCCCTCGGCAATCTAACCAATCTGCAATATCTGTATCTCGACGGCAACCGGCTGAGCGGCTCGATCCCGGCCTCCCTGGGCGGTCTGGCCAGTTTGAAAGAGCTGAGACTGGACAGTAATGCCCTCATCAGCGATTTGCCTGCTTCTCTGGCCAGCCTGTCCGCAGTTACAACCCTCAACCTCTCTTACAACGGGTTGTTCGCAACCAATTCCGCCGCGAAGGCCTGGGCCGATGCGCGGCAGGCGGGGTGGAATACCACGCAGACCGTCGCCCCACGCGATCTCGGCATCACCTCGACCGCGCCCTCTTCGGCGACCCTCGCCTGGACGCCGATCGCCTATACAAGCGACGCGGGCTTCTACCGCGTTCTTTATTCGACGACCGCGGGAGGGCCGTATACGCCATTTGCGGCGACGACTCCGAACAAGTCTTCGAGCTCGCTGACGGTCACCGGGCTCGCGGCGAATACCAAATATTACTTCGTCGTTCAGACGACGACCTCTCCTCACGCCTTGAATGCGAACGTGGTCACAAGCGAAACCAGCACCGAAGTCTCCGCCACGACGCTCGCAGCAACGCCTGCTGTGGTCGTGAGCGCCCTTCCCGCAGGGATGCTTGGCTCACCCGGAACCGCCGGCTCAACCGATCAGGTGAGCTTTACGAATGTCGGCAGTTCGTCCGCAACCATCACCCTCACCCAGAGCGGTAATTTCTTTTCAATCGCACCTTCGACCCTCAGCATTGCTGCGGGCGAAACGCGGACGGTCACGATCACGGCCACGCCGCAGCCGGCCGGCAACTACGAAGGAACCATCACCGCCTCAGGGTCAGGCATCCAGGACACTCTCGTTGTTTCGGTCCGCCTTCTTGTCGCGAATCCGCCGCAGGGTTCTGTCGTTCCGCTGCCTCAGACCTACCGCGTCGATGTCACGGAACCTGCGGGCTCCGTTCAGATCACGAACTCGGGTTCGGCCACGCTCCAGGGCATTCTCCTCTCGGACGTTCCCTGGCTCATCCCGCAGGCGGGCGTGATCACGATCCCTTCAGGACAGACAGTGACCGTCACCTTCTCGATCGACCGGAGTAAACGTCCGGATGCAGAAAGCCTGCTGGGTGCCGTTACCGGAAACTTGACGCTTATGTATCTCGAGCAGTCAACGAGCGGTGCAACTGCCGGGATGATCCAGGCTTTGGGCAACACATCCGCAACAGCGTCGATCAAGGTGGTGGTGGTGGACCTCGTCACTCCATCGACATCGATGAGCGCAATCCCACCACTCGCCAGCGGCGAGATCGCACTCTTTCTTCCCGGTCTCGGAAAGAAGGCCACTCTGGTAAGCGATGTCACCATGCTGAATTCGACAGCGAGCCCTATCGCTGGCCTGAAGTTGTTCTTCGCTGCGAGCGGAGTTCCGACCACGAGCGTGCAACAGGCGCTCATCGGCTCGCTCGGTCCACTGGCAAAGGCGCTCTTCTCGGATCTCCTCAAAGGGGTATTCAACCGCCCCGACGGACAGGTCGGAGGAGTGCAAGTGAGAGGAGCGAATGCGGCGCAAGTCAACCTCGCCGCGCTCTTGACAAATCCAATCAATCCGGCAGGTCTGTTCAGCGGGAGCGTCGCCTCGCAGCGATCGGATCGCGGGGTCGGAGCGAACGGAAAAACGGTACTCACAGGAATCAGGAAAGATCTCGGAGCACACACCGATCTCTACGTGCAGGAAGTCGCGGGACAGGCCGGTTCCGTAAGGACCGACTTTCTGGGTGAAGACGGGACGGTAAGGAAGACCCGGACCGACACGATCGGAGCATTCGCGATCCTCGAGTTCGCAGACGAAGCTCCCTCAGGGGCGGTGAGCGCGAGCGTGACGAACCTCGGGCCTGGCTCCAGGATCGTGGCGCAGGCGCTGGTTTTCGACGAGGCGACAGGCGATCCGACGAACCTGGTCGACTGGAACCAGCGGAACGGCACAGCAGACAGCGAATTGCAGATCATCCCGCTGGCTGCGTCGGGAGTTACGGCTGGAAAGAGAACGCGCACCGACGTCTGGATCACGAACCGCGGAACGACGACGGCGACAGGGACGCTGGCTTTTCACAGGAGTACAACCCGTAGTCGACCAGTGAGGAGAAGCTCCACCGAGCCGGTTGAAGCTCCCAAAACCATCACGGTGGACGCGGGGAAAACGCGCATCCTGCGTGACGTGATCGCCAGCGAGTTTCTGAGCAGCATGGCGAGCGGGTATCTCCTCTACACGCCTGCAAGTGGGACCGTTGCCATTACGAGCGGAACATTCAAAGACGCCGCCGACGCACAGCCCGGAGCAAGCGGAGGCTCGGGAACGGGCGTGCCGGTGATGGCGGCGTCTACAGGATTGAAAGTGGGCGAGAGGCGCCAGTTCGGCAGTCTGGAAGACGCGTCGACGAGAACGATTGCTAAGGCTGAGCCGGCAACCTACCGGACAGGGTTCGGTCTCGTTGAGAGCAGCGGCAAGAGCGTGATCGTGAAGGTAACGTTGCGGTACTTCGTGCTGGTGCCAAGGAGCGCGGTGAGCGCCCAGATTACGGCGAGCAAGGAGTATGCGCTCGCGCCACGCGGGTCGATCTTCGTCGATCGGATGAGCCCGGCGATCTTTGGTCCGGATCGTGAGCAAATCGGCGACATGCACGATCTTATTCTCGAGATCGCCGTGACGGGCGGCGAGGGGCAAGCGATTCCCTTTACCCTGGCCACGGAGAACGGCAGCGGCGACACGATCCTGAGAATCGAGTGAGACGCCGACGTTCGGGGCGGGGTGACATTCCTTCGCTCACCGGCAGGGGTCAAAACCAGAAAGTCATGAGAGAGACCGGCTCGTGGGGCTGCACGGATGCGGCCCGTATTCTCAGGGATTGGTGCGCCCAGTCTGCGATGCGACGCGTGGACTGGGAGGGTCCGGTCGCCTGTACGGGAAGGCCGCCACTCCGGCTACCCTCTGCGACCCCAGCCGGCGTCGTATCGCCGGGCTGGCGTCCGGTGATACGTGCCTGACGCCTGCTTACGCAGGTCACGACATCGTGTTTGGACGCAGTCTCGCGTTCGCGGTCGCTGAGCCGTGAAGAAGTTATTCGTGGCATATTGCTGCCAGCCAATATAGATTGGTTTCCCATCGGATCTGAGCAACTCCCTCAGTGGACGCTGAACGCGCTGCAATATGGCAAAACGAATGAAATCCTCCCCCAGCCCTTCGAAGGTATCACCCCGCGCGAAATCAAAAAAAAGATCTCCCGCGGACGGTCCCGTTCCGAGCAGAAAAGTGGCCTCTCCTACGGAATTCAAAGCGGGCAAGATTTCCCCGGTAAACGTGGTGGGCATCGGCGGCTCGGCGGGCGGGCTGGACGCATTCCGGGCATTGCTGGGACATCTGCCAGTCGATTCGGGGATGGCCTTTGCCATCGTTCAGCATCTCGCTCGCGGCCAGAAAAGCCTGCTACCCGACATTCTTTCTCGCAGCACCCCCATGCCAGTCGTGGAGCTCACGGAGTCGACGCCGGTCGTAGCCAATCGCGTCTACGTGATGTCCTCCAGCAGCGATCTGGAGTATGTGCGCGGAGCGATGGTCACACGCAAAAGGGATTCCGAAAGGCCGCACCTGCCCATCGATCGCCTGTTCGCGTCGCTCGCGCATAGCTTCGGCAGCTCGTCCATCGGCGTCATTCTTTCCGGAAGTGATGGCGACGGTACGGCCGGCGCGATGCACATCAGAGAAGCAGGCGGCGTGACCTTCGCGCAGGACGCCTCGGCGCAATTCGGCGAAATGCCGCAGTCGGCAATCGAGAAAGGCCTGGTGGACTTCGTCCTCTCGCCGGCCGAGATAGCCCGGAAGCTCACCGAACTGGCAGCGCCGGGGATTGTGGGTACCAAAGGCACTGCTAAATTGCCAGTGGCCGAGCTGAGTCGGATCATCGCCCTGCTGCGTTCCGCCGAAGGGGTCGACTTCCTTCACTATAAGAGTCCGACGATCGAACGGCGCATTCAGCGGCGGATGATGCTCGGCGGCTTCGAAGATCTCGCCGCATACCGGCGCCGGCTGGAAGAGGACGTATCGGAACGGCAGGCACTGTACCGGGACATTCTCATCGGCGTGACGAGCTTCTTTCGCGACCCGGAAACGTCGGCCACGTTGAAAAAACGGGTCTTCCCGGCACTGATCGACAAGGCAGGGCGGGAGCCGGTCCGATTCTGGGTTCCGGCCTGCTCGACTGGCGAGGAGGCGTACTCGCTGGCAATCCTGGTCCTGGAGTATCTCCAGGAGATGAACTTGACCCGGCGTGTCCAGATATTCGGAAGTGACATCAATGGGGAGTCAGTGGCGTTCGCGCGGGCGGCCACATACGCGAAGACAATCGAGGGCTCGGTATCGGCGGAGCGTCTGAAACGATTTTTCGATCCGTCTCTGGGTGGTGGCTATTCGATCAACAAGAGCGTTCGCGAGTTGTGCGTATTTGCCCAGCACAATCTGCTCAAGGATCCGCCGTTCTCACGGCTGGACTTCATTTCCTGCAGCAACCTTCTCATTTATTTCCAGCCCGCGGAGCAGGCACGGGTGGCCCAGAGGTTCCGCTACGCGCTCAATGGCAACGGGCTGCTCATGCTCGGCCCTTCGGAGAGTCTCCAGGCGAACTCGGATGGGTTCATCGTCGTCGACAAGAAGCGCAAGCTCTATCGGGTGGCGCCGGGATCACGGCCACGGTTTGATCTTTCCTTCGGTGCAGCTTCAGCTAGCGGCGGCGCCGGCAAGCCAGGAGCATGGTCCGATCCCAGCATGAAAGAAGATCCGGGGCGCATCGCCGACCGGCTTCTCATCGAGCGATATGCCCATCCGGGTCTGGTGGTGAACGACACTGGCGATGTCATCGAGTTCCGCGGAGACATGCAGCCGTTCCTGGCCCCGGCAGCGGGAGCTGCCAGCTTCAAACTGTCGAAGCTCCTTCATCAGGATCTGCTTGTCGACGTGCGTACGGCGCTGTTCAAGGCCCGGCACGGTAGTGCGTCCATTCGTCGCGAACAGATCGAGCTGACCCGCGGAAAAGAGAAGGATCTGGTCAATCTCGAGGTTCTCACCTCGACCTCGGCGCAAGGCCGCGTCTATGTGATCACCTTCGAGTTGCTGGGACCTTCAGCAGGGCCCGCCCAGGATGGAAAACGACATTCGTCCGGGAAGGAGACCGAGTCCGTCCGGTTGGCCAGGGAGCTTGCCTCCGTGCGCCATTACCTGACCCACCTCACAAACGAGCACGAGCAGTCGGACTCGATCATTTACGCCACCAATGAGGAACTGCAGTCCGCCAACGAAGAGCTGCAGAGCACGATCGAGGAACTCGAGACCGCGACGGAGGAACTGCAGTCGACGAATGAGGAGCTCGCTACCGTCAACGACGAACTCCGCGTCCGCAACCTCGATCTGGCCGTCCTCGGCGACGATCTCGGGAATCTGCTGGCCTCCATCGACACGCCGGTGATCATGGTCGACAGCAAGCTCGTCCTCCGGCTGTTCAACCCGACCGCCGAGCGGCTCTTCAGTTTCCGCCAGAGTGACATCGGACGACCCATCGAAGCGTTCAACCCGCTCATGGAGCTTCCCGACCTGCCTGGCCTTCTGCGCAGGGTGATCGAGGCTCGTACTACAGTGGACAGCGATGTCCGCTCTCGTGCTGGTCACTGGTACTCACTGCGAGTGCGTCCGTACCGCAGCAGTCGCAACCAGATCGAGGGAGCCGTGATCACTTTGATCGACACCCACGATCTCCGTTCGGCGTTGACCAGCGCGGAGGCGTCCCGCGACGCGGCCGAGGGTGATCGCTCCACCGCCGAACATGCCAGGCACGACGCGCTGGAAGCAAACCGGCTGAAGGATGACTTCCTCTCCACGCTCTCGCATGAGCTTCGCACTCCGATGACGTCCATTCTTGGATGGGCGCAGATCATGAGGATGACCCAACTCGACGCCGAGACGATGGATACTGCCATCAGCACGATCGAGCGTGGCACACAGGCGCAGATCCGTTTGATCGACGACCTGCTCGACATTTCAAGAATCACTACCGGACGGCTCCGTCTGGACCGAAGGCCGTTCTTCCTCCGTGCTCTGGTGGACGAGACCATGGACGTGGTCCGTCCGGCGATTACGGCAAAAGAAATCAAATCGCGGACCAATCTCGACGGGGGACCGGACGTGGTGTACGGAGACCCGGACCGCCTGCGGCAGGTGATCTGGAACCTGCTCAGCAATGCGGTGAAGTTCACTCCCGCAGGCGGATCCATCGCCGTGACCATCTCGCAGTCGGACGGGGCGGCCATCATCAGGATAAGCGATACTGGTGAAGGGATTCCCTCTGAGTTTCTTCCACGGGTCTTCGAACGGTTTGCCCAGGGCGAGAGCGGCTCGAGGCGAGCAAAACCTGGTCTGGGGCTGGGTCTGGCCATCTCGAAATACATCGTCGATCTGCACGGCGGTACGATCGCGGCGGAGAGCGGGGGCCCCGGACAAGGATCCACTTTCACCGTGACGCTTCCTCTGGTGCCAGCAACCGGCTCCGAGAGTGTTGCCGAACGACTGTCGCCCGCAGTTCCTGGAGAGTTGCCGGTGCTGGTGGAAACCTCTGTGCTCATCGTCGACGACGACGCGGACTCGGTCAGGCTCATGGTGGTTGCGCTCGAGAAATGCGGCGCCACGGTGATTCAGGCCTCGTCGGTAAAAACTGCGATGAGGGCGTTGAAGAAATCGAGCCCGGACGTGATCATCACGGACATCGCCATGCCTTCCGAGGACGGAATCGATCTCCTTCGCCGGGTGCGCGCATTGCCGGAACCGAAGAGCCGGGTCCCGATGCTGGCCGTAACGGCATTCACATCGGAAAGCGACCGGCTACGGATTCTCGCTGCAGGTTTTACCGGCTACATGGTCAAGCCGGCCGGCCCGCTGGAGCTCATGCACGCAGTCGCGGCCGCGACTGCGTCGCCCGAGTAAGCCGATGGGCGAGTTCCGGCGTGGCCGAAACGCACTCTATGCACCTCGGGATGACCGCTATGGGTTGTCGTGTCATTCCCGCGACACCGACGCCTGCGCTTCCCCACTCAGAATGACAGATTGGGCTCGACGCTGACTATGGTGGTGATCACTCAATACTTCGCATGAACGTGCCTGCGAGTTCTCGATCACGAGATCACTCGCTCCGCTTCAGGACGACACGTCAGTAAGGGCCGTTTCAGTCACGACACCGGCGCGTGCGCCGTTTCTCGCCGGCCGCGTTACATCATGCTGCTCATTCCGGCGCCTTCTTCCCGCGGATCGTCTCCAGCATCTTCGTCGCGTTCACGTTTCCGGGAGCGATGGCCAGGACCTTCTCGTAGTTCGCGATCGCTCCGTCGTGATCTCCCGTCGACTCCAGAGCTTCTCCGAGACTGTCGTAGGCGTTGGCCGACGCCGGAAACATTTCCACGTTCAAGGTGAAGATGGCTACGGCTTCGACCTTCTTTCCCTCCTTCAGAAGCTGATATCCGAGGGCGTTCAATTGCGGTTCGCTGAAGTTCCACTTCCCGGATTCCGATTTCCTGAGACTGCGGTACGCGGCGACGACTTCGTCGATGGAGTGTTTCGACAGGAGCTCGCCAAGGTGTGTGGCAATGGAAGGAAGTGCTCCAGCAGGAGTGGGTAGAACGTGGCCCGTCTTCACCCGGAGGTCGATCCGGTGAATGTTTGCGAAGTCTGTGAGCGGATTGCCTTGCAGGACCAGAAAACTGGCTTCGCACCCATCAGTCAGGCATCCGATCTTCCTCTTCGGAAATACCAGCCGCGCGGAGTCCATGGTAGCCATGCGCAGGAGCTGGAGATCCGAGAACACTCCCAGCCGGCGCACGTTCTCGATTTCGTCGACGACCGAGTGCGAACTGTCTGTGCCAAGGGCCACCCTCACGCCGGCCTGGCGAAGCAGGGCGAGGTTGCCTGCATGAAGCGAATCAATGTCGGATATCCCTGGAGTGGGACGGTGACTGAGCGTAGTCGTGACCACCCAGACACCTTTTTCGGCCGCCAGCTGCGCGTCGGCTGGTGTAAGCGGCTCCAGCGGCAGATGTGCGATGTCGTCCGCTCCGGCCAGTACGGCATTCCTGAAATCCGCGGCAGTGTCGATGTGCACACTCACGGGAAGCCCGGCAGCGTGGGCGCGACGAACGACGGCCTTGAGGACGGCCGGCGACAGACCGCGCTTTCCATAGAACGCCGGGTCCTTCCTCCGCTTCTCATACTCCTCGGAGTGCTCGAGGTACGCTTTGATGACCGCGGGCTTCGAGGCCAGGATGGCCGGCCAGATCTCACTCAGTTCTTTCTCATTGTCGGCGATCCAGTAGGCCTGATTGCGCATGCGCGCCGGCGGCCACTTCAACTGCGCGGCAACGGCGTCGAAAATCTGAACAGGGTGGCCCCCGCTGGACGTGATGCCGGCGCCGGCCCAGGCCACGTCCACACTCTCCGCATTGTTCACCAGCGGCCGCACGGCGTCGGTGAGTTCGAGAACCCCGTTGAGATTGCGGGCGTAGAAGATGCCCTGAGAGAGATAGCGATCGAGTGGGGCGTCGAAGGTTGCGGTGAACTCATGCGTGTGTGCCTCCGCAAAAGGGGGAATGACGTAGCCGCCGTGCAGATCGACCGTTTCCGTCTCGCCCTGAAACTGCCCGCGGAGGGTTCCTTCGACTGAATAGACTTCCTGGTCCACGAATGTTTTACCGTCGAACCAGTGCCCGTTGATGAAGCGGCGGTTGCCGTGCGCAAACAGCAGCGATGGCAATAAAAGCATGACCGCGGCCATAACAAATTGACATTTGTCGATATTGTACGCGTAGCGAGTTTTCATGAGTGGGTTGATTCCTTCTCTCAGTGATGTGAGATGTGTGCGGTGTGGTCGTGATGGGCGGCTCGATGCAGCCCGGGCAGGAGGAGCAGTGAGGCGGCGAGGATCAGGGCCACTTCCAGGCCCAGAAGCCGGCGCCGGCGCCGGCGCTGAATCGATTCATCGGAGAGGCGGAGAACCCGTGGCGCCAGAGGATGCTGGCGGCGAGGGGAGATGCCAAGGACGGGGAATGGATCACGGCCGGCGGAACGGGCAGCTTCGATGAGGGACAGCGAATATCCGCGGCTGTCGGCGACGGCTTCGGCCAGTACCCTGTCATCGCAACGCTCTTCCCGAGCCGCCCGCAGTTGCCGGACGAGAAGGTGGAAGACCGGGTTCCACCAATAGAAGGCGCCGAGGATGGCCTCCAGCCAGTTCACGGAGAGGTCCACCGAGGCAAGGTGGGCCATCTCGTGCGCCAGGATGTCGCGCAGGACGTTCTGATCCCCGCGGAGCGGTCCATCTCGTTGATCCATGACCCCGTCGCCTTCCAGGGCGAGCGCGGCTGGCGAGGGACCCGTTGCAGAGGCGACGGGTTCTGATGAGCGCAGATATGCGGCCCGGGCCGGAAGGACAATCACCGGACGCGTCGGCCCGGCAATGAAGGGCACCCTCGTTTCTTCGGATTGCACTACACGTGGCGACCGCACACCGAACCTCGCCGCCAGTTCGCTGACGATCGTATTCACGTCCGCCGTGGCTCGGCGGGAACGGGAAATCATCCGCAGCAAGCGCGCCTGACGGACCGCGATGAGTATCAACCCAACGACGAAGCCAGCGAGGTGAATGAGCATGGCCACAACGATGAACGGCGAGACGAGCAGGTATTTTTCGACAGCCCACATCAGGCTGCTGCCGACGGCGGGGGAGGCGCTGAAGAGACCCGAGGGAAGCGGGAGCATGGGAGGAACGGCAAATTTGACCAGAGCAAGAAGCAGGAGAGCGTAGCGTAACGTAGAGCTGGCTCGCGGCACGAGGCGTACCGCGCCGAGAAGCAGCAGGGCCACGGCCACGGCCTGCCAGGTAGCGTGAAAAAGATGAACGGACCACTGTCGAGCGAGTAGGGTGAGGGCGTCCATGGTCAGGGTTTCTTCCTACGCGTCTGCAGCCGGTCCACCATGCTCCGCAACTCCCTGGCCTCGGCGTCGGTCGGCGGGCGCACCGAGAGAAGCGTGGAGACAAGAGCGGCCGGGTCATCGTGAAAGACGCGGTCCAGGAGACGGGCGATCACACCCTTGTACGTGACATCGGCGGGCACGGTTGCAGAGTAGAGAAACGTCTTCCCTTTCTCTCCCTTTCGCCGCGTGACGAGCCCGCGCATTTCCAGTCTCCTCAGAAGCGTGGAGATTGACGCGTGGGTGATAGGACGAAACCTCTGCAGAGCTTCACGGACCGAGTTCGTATCCATCTCCCCACGTTCATGAAGCAGGACCAGAATCTCCAGTTCGGACTCGGGCGGAGGTGGAGGCGCCGGAGGTCGCTTTCGGGCCATCGATGAAATGTAGAAGTGAAATTGACAGATGTCAAGTTACGATCTAAGCGTGAACGTGAGGTTGCAGGATCGTGCCTCTCCTCGTGGCAACCGGGAAGGTGGAAGAGATCCTTCGCTCGACGCTTCAGGATGACATGCCGCGGAAGTCGTGTCATTCACGCCACACCTGCGCCTGTGCGGTTCCACCGCTCGGGATGACCAGTTTCCCGAGAGGGTGAAGCGCGTTCTAATCGAGGTGTCGAGCGAAGATCTCACAGCAGTTTTCTGCCAGCGATGAAGGCCTCGGTCGAACGGATTACACCGCAGGGAACGATTCGCTTCCTGTCACCCGTTCCTTTTGTATGGGATCCCGAGCACATCATCATCGGTCCGGATGGATTGCCATGGGTGGGAAGCGGCACCCGGACTCCAGCGGAGATCATGGAGATCGACCGGAGCGTTCGTTTCAGGCCGGTCGGCTACGGTCTGAGCTGGCCTGAAGTTCTTCAATCAGCCGAGTCTTGCAACCTGCTTGTCCAGTAACGGCCAACGTTCCCGTTCATTGACGCATCTGTCACGTCTCTGTAGGATCGACTTCCCTGCGGAGGCAACACTTGCTTGGAAAAACGATCTCGCATTACCAGATCACCTCGCAGCTTGGCAGCGGGGGTATGGGTGTGGTCTATGAGGCAGAGGACTCTCACCTCGGCCGCCGCGTGGCCCTGAAGTTTCTTCCCGAAGCTATGGCCATGAACGAGGCCGCGCTGCAGCGTTTTCAGCGCGAGGCCCGTGCCGCCTCGGCTCTGAATCATCCGGGCATCTGTACCATTCACGGCATCGAGCAGCACGAAGGCAATCACTTCATCGTCATGGAGCTCCTCGAGGGCGAAACGCTGTCGGAGGTAATCCGTCGCGGACCGCTGGAGATCTCCGTGCTGCTGGAGATGGCCATTCAGATCGTCGATGCCCTGGAGTCGGCGCACGCCAAAGGCATCGTCCATCGGGATCTCAAACCGGCCAACATTTTCGTCAACTCACGGAATCAGGTGAAGATCCTCGACTTTGGCCTGGCCAAGATCGATGTGAGCAAGAAGCCAGGCGACGGCGATGGATCGGCCATGGTCACTGCCGTTCGTCAGGAGGAGCTCACCCAGCAGGGCTCCACGATCGGAACGATCTCCTATATGTCGCCGGAACAGGCCCGCGGACAACTGACGGACGCGCGTACGGATCTATTCTCTTTCGGAACGGTCCTCTACCAGATGGCCACAGGAGTCCTGCCGTTCCAGGGGGACACGTCCGCGGTGATCTTCGACTTCATCCTCAACCGCGAGCCTCGCGAGATCGTCGAGGTCAATCCGAACCTTCCCGCGGCGCTGAATGGCATCATCATCAAAGCGCTGGAAAAAGACCGGTCGCTGCGTTACCAGACGGCCACCGATCTGAAAACCGATCTTCTTCGATTGCGAAGAAAACTCGACTCCGGATCCCGTCCCTCTGCCTCGTCAGATTCGAGACGAGCCGCCGGAGAGAGCGAAAGCGTGGCCCGGTCCATCGCCGTACTCTATTTTGAAAACCTGAGCGGCGTGAACGACGACGAGTATCTGAGAGATGGCGTGACCGAGGACATCATCACCGAGCTTTCCAAGATCAAAGGGCTGAAGACGTTTTCCAGAACGGCGGTGCTCTCGTTCCGCGACAAGGAAGTATCCACGGATCAGATCGGACGGCAGCTCGGCGCCGCCTACATTCTCACGGGAAGCATCCGCCGCTCGGGCGTGCGCCTGCGCATCAACACGCAACTGGTGGATACGCAGACAGACTTTCCTCTCTGGTCGGAACGATACGACCGGGAGATGAAGGACGTATTCGAGCTGCAGGACGAGATCGCGCACAAGATTGCCGACGCCTTGCGCATCACGCTCTCTCCTCAGGAACAGAAAGCCATCGCCCAGAAGCCGACGGAGAACGTGCAGGCCTACGACATCTACCTTCGGGCCAAGAGCTACGAGCGGCGGCGCACGAGGCAGGACCTGGAGTTCGCTCTGCAGGTCTACGAAAATGCTATCGCTCTCGATCCGAATTTTGCGCTGGCCCATGCCGGGATCGCCAACGTCTGCACGTTGTACTACTTCGATTACGGGCGGTCCGAGAAGTGGATGCAACGGGCCATGGCCGCGGCCGAACGTGCCCGGGAGCTGGGACAGGGTCAGCCGGAAGTGCTCATGGCCGAGGCCTGGATCCGCTACAAGGAAGGGCGCCACGACGAGGCGCAGGAACTGGTCGGGAGAGCAATCGCTCAGAAGCCGGACTGTGAGGGCGCCTATTACCTGCTCGGCCGTTCCCTGTTCAGCGTGGGCAAGTATCAGGAGCTGGTGGACATGGCCGAGCGGGCCCTGGAAGCCGCCGGTGACGACTACAACGTCTTCGTTCCGATCATGAACACCCTGGCGGCCATGGGCAAAGAGGAGCAGCACCGCAACATCCGGCAGCGGGCCATACTCACCCTGGAAGGGCAGATCATGAAGGTACCGGAAGACGCCCGTGCCCGATCGCTGCTGGCTTCGTACTACGCAGAACTGAATCGTCCCGAGGATGCCAAACGGGAAATGCAGTTCGCGGTGACGCTCCGTCCCAACGACCCCACGCTGTATTACAACTGCGCCTGTACCTACACGAAGTTGTTGATGAAGTCGGAGGCGCTTGAGTCACTGAAGCGTGCCTCCGAGGCAGGGTACAAGGACACGGAGTGGGTGCGTCGCGATCCCGACCTCGAGGCCCTGCATGGCGACCCCGAATTCGAGCGGCTCTATCCTGCCAGCAGCTGAGGGGAACGACGTCATGATCGGCCAGGACATCTCACACTACCGCGTTCTCTCGCAGCTCGGCCAGGGCGGCATGGGCGTGGTTTACGAAGCAGAAGACACGAAGCTCGGACGGAGAGTGGCCCTGAAGTTTCTCCCGCCGGAGATGGCCAACGACGATGCCGCCCTGCAGCGCTTCCAGCGTGAAGCGCGCGCGGCATCCGCGCTGAATCATCCGGGAATCTGTACGGTCTACGCCATCGAACAGCACGGCCGCGAACACTTCATCGTCATGGAACTGCTGGAGGGTGAGACGCTGGCCGAGCTCATTCGCCGAGGTCCTGCGGAGATCGGCTCGTTGCTCAACGTGGCCATCGAGATCGCGGACGCACTCGAGTCCGCTCATACGAGAGGGATCGTTCATCGCGATCTCAAACCGGCGAACATTTTCATCAATGGACGTGGTCAGGCCAAGATCCTCGACTTCGGCCTGGCGAAGATCGAGGCCTCGCGAAGCGGCGGGGACGGTGGATCAGCGATGGTCACTGCAGTGCGGCCCGACGAGCTGACCAAGGCGGGTTCCACGATCGGCACCGTGTCCTACATGTCGCCGGAGCAGGCTCGCGGCCAGCTCACGGACGCCCGCACCGATCTGTTTTCGCTGGGCACGGTCCTCTACCAGATGGCAACTGGCGTCCTTCCATTTCAGGGCGAAACGTCGGCGGTGATCTTCGATTCCCTGCTCAATCGCGAGCCTGCATCCGTCGTTCAGGTCAATCCTTCACTGCCACCTCAGTTGGGGATGATTCTGTCCAAAGCCCTGGAGAAGGACCGCAGTCTGCGCTATCAGACAGCCACGGAGATGAAGACCGACTTTCTCCGCCTGCGCCGTGATCTGGATTCCGGCGACCGCCAGGCGACCTCGCTGTCGGACTCACGCGGCGGACAGAAGCAGTCGGAGCGGTCCATCGCCGTGCTCTATTTCGAAAATCTCAGCGGCATCAAGGAAGACGAATATCTGCGAGACGGTGTAACCGAGGACATCATCACGGAGTTGTCCAAGATCAAAGGATTGAAGTCCTACTCCCGCACAGCGGTGATGGGATTCCGGGACAAGAGTGCCACGACGACACAGGTCGGTCAGCAGCTGGGAGCGGCGTACGTTCTCACCGGCAGCATCCGCCGCTCGGGAATGCGTCTGCGTATCAACGCTCAACTCGTTGACGCAGCGACAGATTTTCCGCTCTGGTCGGAACGCTACGATCGGGAAATGAAAGACGTCTTCGAGCTCCAGGACGAAATCGCGCACAAGATCGCCGACGCCCTGCGGGTGACACTGACACCGCAGGAGCAGGAAGCTATCGCCTCCAAGCCTACGCAGAACCTGCAGGCCTACGACCAATATCTTCGTGGCAAGAGCTACGCCCGACGGAACACGAGGCAGGATATCGAGTTCGCATTGCAGATGTTCGAGAATGCCGTGGCTCTCGACCCGAACTTTTCTCTGGCCTGGGCGGCGATCGCCAACGCCTGCGCCCAGAACCACTACGACTACAACCGGAACCGTAATTGGATCGAACGTTCCATCGCTGCCAGCCAGCGAGCCACCTCGCTCAATCGGGACGCTCCTGAAGTGCTCGTGGCAGAAGGCTGGATCCTGTACGCCGAGGGAAAGTTCGACGACGCCGTGCGCAGGGTGCGAGAGGCGATCAGCCGCAAGTCCGACTGCGAGGCCGCGTACTACCTTCTGGGGCGAACACTCTTTGCCGCCGGTCGCTATCAGGAAGTCGTGGATATGACCGAGGAGGCCGTAGCCGCGTCTGGTGAGGACTACAACATCTATGTGCCGATCCTCAACGCCGCCGGGGCCATCGGCAAGAGCGAAGTATCGAGGAACATTCAGCAGCTCACAGTCCAGGCTCTGGAGGCGCATCTTACGAAGGTGCCCGAGGACGCACGGGCCCGGGCCATCCTCGCCGGCGTGTATGCCGAAGCTGGCCGGGGAGAAGATGCCATGCGGGAGCTGAATCTGGCCATGGCCCTTCGACCGAATGAAGCGACGGTTCTATACAACATTGCCTGCACCTACTGCCTGCTGGACCGACGTGCGGAAGGGCTGGCGGCACTTAAAAAATCATGGGAGGCGGGGTTCACGGACTCGAGCTGGGTGCGGAGGGATCCGATGCTCTCCATTCTCCACGACGACCCGGAGTTCGAACGGCTGTACCCGGAGACTGCGTAAGCGTTCCACCTCGGGAACAGTCGCGTTCGGTCGAATGCCTCGGGCAAGGGTGACGATTATGCCTGGCGGCCACTGGCCTTCGAGCATTTGCGATCGGCATTACCATGAGGGCATGCTCCGAAGGCTGCTCCTCACACTCATCGCCATAGCATCCTGCGCACCCTTGCGAGGTTCGTTTTCGATTCCCA
This sequence comes from Acidobacteriota bacterium, assembly GCA_039931435.1. Classification (GTDB taxonomy): domain Bacteria; phylum Acidobacteriota; class Thermoanaerobaculia; order Gp7-AA8; family Gp7-AA8; genus JBDTRY01. The sequence goes on from JBDTRY010000002.1 coordinate 26,312, forward strand.
TCCGTCTTTCGCTGCCCGCGGAGTTCAACGCCACCGCTCTCGTAGCTGCCGATTTTGACGGTGATCGTAATCTCGATCTGGCGGTGGCTGGTGAGTCCGGGCGACTGATCGTTTTTCTCAATAGTGGCAAAGGCGGCTTCCGATCCACAGGACCGTACGATGCCGGCCCTCACCCCTCATCGCTTGCTGCGGCGGACATGGATGGGGACGGCAACTGCGATCTGGTGGTGGCAAATCATGAGACGCAGTCTCTCACTCTGCTCTCCGGGGACGGCAGGGGTCACTTCTCTTCACGGCAGCTTCCGGTTCATTCGGAGCCTCATCCACACGCCATCGCCGTCGCGGACTTTGACGGCGACAGGCGCATGGACATCGTCGTTGACAGCTGGATGGAAAACCGTCTCATGATCCTTTCCGGGCGGAACGGTTGGCAGGCTCCGGGACTGCCGGTGGAAGTCGGAAGAAAACCGTACTGGAATATCGCTGTTGCCGATCTCGACGGCGACGGGTCGACCGATATCGTTGTTCCCAATCAGGGGCGCGGTACCGTTTCGGTCCTCCTCGGGGATGGTCATGCTCACCTTCGCCATGCCTCCGGATCGCCATTCTCCGCCGGAGCTCTTCCGTTCTCGGTCGCCGTCGGCGATATGAACGGAGATCATCGTCCCGATATCGCCGTTGTCAACTATTCAGGGCACGTCAGTGATACCGCAGGCGACGGGCTCACCTGGATACGGAACGACGGACAGGGCCGATTCACCGCCATGCCTGATCGGGTAGCCTCCGGACGCTATTCAGCCCGGGTCACGACAGGGGATGTCAACGGCGACGGTTACGACGACGTGGCCTTCAGCAACACAGCGTCGAGAACGGTTTCCATCGTCTACGGCTCGCGCCGCGGTCCGAGAAATGCCGCCAGCGTCATGACTATGAACGCACCGCACGCACTGCTCCTGGCGGACCTGGACGGGGATGGCCGATCGGATCTGGCCGTCTCCGGGGATGGTTCGACGGAATTGCGTGTCTACTTTTCACGCCAATGAACAATGCTGCGGCACAGGAGTCGCGACCTGTCCGCGGTCCGGCCGTCGACGGAGGGACGTCGCGCGTCGTCATCAGGGCGATGCTGTTCCTGTTGTCAAGTGCAGTGATACTCGCTGCGAGCGCCCCGCTCGGCGCTCGCCTGTCAGGTAGATGGCCTGAGCTGGCCGTCGGAGCGGTGGCCGCAATCGGCACCTTTCTACTTACCGTCGCCTGCGTTCGATGGGACCGCCTGACCCTCGATGACGTGGGCGCGGCGGCGAACCGGAGCAGTCTTTTTCGTCTTGCGATCGGCTTTCTCATCGGGCTCACGCTCGTTGCCCTCTGGGCGCAGATCTCGGCGATGGCTGGCGGAGTGCGCTGGGTACGGACTGCGTCGGTTGGCGGGATGGCGCCCTTGATTTCGTTGATTACCTACCTCGCCCTGGCATGCAGGGAGGAGTTGGCGTTTCGTGGATATCCGTTGCGACGGCTTTATGCGGCTCTGGGACTGTGGCCGGCCCAGATTGTCGTGGCGGTTGTATTCGTTCTGGAGCACAGGCTCGGTGGCTACCCGTGGGTAGACGCCGTTTTCGGTTCAGGGATGGGCGCGCTTCTGTTCGGCATGGCTGCCATCGCCACTGGAGGACTGGCCATACCAATCGGCATTCACGCGGCGTGGAATTTCGGATCGTGGGCTGTGGGAATAAAGGGGACACCGGGATTCTGGAGACCGGTGGTTCTTCAGGCCGAGGCGGAGCGGGCCCACATTGCCGGAACCGTGATCTACGACGTGCTCTTCATCCTGGCCACGATATTGTTCTGGATCTGGCACCGCAGGAGAACGGTTATATTCCGTGATGCAGGCAGTGACGACACGCGTCGTCAGATTGGCAAGTGTTCTACTTAAAATCGGATGAGGGATCTCCGGCTCTGGTAACAAAGATCATCATTGCACCGCGTGTACACATCCACTGGCGCTTGCGCCGTTACCCGCTCGGGACCTCACGCCTCCCCGAGGGAACCAACATCACGGGGCCAGTTCATAGAGCTCGGTGCTCGGGCTGATGAGCATCGGCCGGAAGCGAGCGCGAAACAAGGGGTTGGAAACGGGCATTGCGATCCGGGCAAATCTCTCGTTGATGAGAAGGTGATCGGCGCCGAATTTCCGGAGCCGGGTATAGAGCGCCTCCGGGTCATCGTCCAGTCTACGGATGGTGTCGTAGCGGTACGGACCGGTGGCGTCACCAAGGAAGCGGCCATCGGCGTAAAAAGCGGACTGTTCTACGAAGAGCGCATACACCGTGTAGTGAGAGCCACAGGTTGAGTTCAGAAGTACGAGAACGTCGTCTCCGGGAATGCGCTCCAGGAGGTATTTCTGGCGATCCGCGGTACGGACAGGAACGAGGCCGCGCTGCCAGACTTTCAGGGCAGCGTATCCGACGCCCGGCGATGCGAAGAGCAGTCCGGTGAGGACCACCATCGCTCCGGATATCGCCTTCTCTCGCGGAAGAAGACGGCTGACCAGGAGGGCGAAGGACACTGCCGCGGGGATGGCGAACATGGCAGCGCCAGCGAACAGGTAACGGTCGTCGGTGCCGGTCATGACTATGGCGTACACCAGAGTGACGAGGAACGCCACGCGTCCCCAGCGCAGTGCGATCCCCCCAGCCTCTCTCACCGTTTTACTTCATCCTGGCTCCCCTGTTTCTCGCTCAAGCGCCGTGGCAAATGCGGTTTTCTCCAGTGTGAAGCAGCATGAGCGGAGTTGCCGCCAAGTATAGCGTTGCCGTCTGGTGGTTCATACAAATCGGGAAGGACCAGCCGGTCGTTCATAACAACGATTTTCCCGCCTGTCGGTGAAGTCATGGAAACAGGTTGCGGCTGTCGATGATCTTCACACCGGTGAGCCCGTTTCGCTGATCCATGACGGCGATGGATAGCTGGCTACCCCGTTTGTCAATCAGAATCTGCACGGAGTAGGTCACGAATCCGCCCGGGTCGTCTCTGCCGGCGACTACTCGAATGCAGTTTAAGCGATCGGTGGGACCTCGGCGATGCCGTTGACGGCGGCGAGCAGCACCTTGACCAGGGCCACACGCTCGTTTCCTTCCTTTGCGAACTGCAGATGGGCTCAGGGGGCCAGCTGTGTCGCCAGGGCCCTGAGTTCGGCGGCGGTCTCTATCGTCGATGGCTGCGCCACCGTGTGACTGTCGAAGCGGCTGAGCACGGGATCGTTGATCCCGCACTGAACCAGCGTGGTGCGGAAGGCGATGAATCGGCTGCGCAGGTCCGGCGGCAACAAATGCACGCCCGTCCTGTCCGGCGGCCGATCCTCGCCACCGCCGACCGGATCGATGTCCTGACTCATCGCCTCGGCGATCGCCAGAGCCTCGGCTGCTAGAGCGCTGTTGTCCATGCCTGAGTATTGGCGGGCCTGCCCGTCCCTCCGAGGAGTCTACTTCTTTCGATCGGTGAGTGACAGCGGCAGGCCGGCTCTTGTAAAAGGAACGGATGAAGATTGCCACATGGAATGTGAACGGGATCAGAGCGCGGAAGGATCAGTTCGCCGGCTGGATGACCCGCGACGAACCTGACGTCGTCTGCCTTCAGGAACTGAAAGCGTCGCTCGATCAGATTCCCGCCGAGATCTGCGATCTGGCCGGATACCGCTCCCTATGGCATGGCAACAAGGGCTACTCGGGAGTGAGCCTCCACGTTCGCAATGAAACCTTCCCCGGCGAGGTTCATTTCACCCATCCATCGTTCGATCACGAGACGCGAATCGTTCAGACGCAACTCGGCGACCTGGTCGTGGCCTCCGTGTACGTGCCGAACGGGGGCAAGGACTTCGGGGCCAAGATGGACTTTCTTCAGGCCATCAATGAATACGTCGAACGAACGCACAGGGAAGGACTCTCCCTGATCCTCTGCGGAGACATGAACGTGGCGCTGACCGATCGCGACGTGCATCCCAGGGAACGCAAGCCCGGGATCATCGGGCAGCGTTCCGACGAACGGGAACTGATGGAAGGGCTCATCAGCCGAGGGCTGGTGGACCTTGGCAGAACAATGGATCCCGAAAACGACGATCTCTTCACCTGGTGGGCGCCCTGGCGCAACATGCGCCAACGCAACATCGGCTGGCGCCTGGACTACGTACTGGCCAGCCAGGCCTGGGCATCGCGCGCCGTTTCCTGCCGTGTACTCAGTGAGATCGGAACCAGCGATCACGCCCCGGTCATGGCAGTCTTCGACTGACGAGGGAACGGATCGCTGGTCCTACGAAGGTCTTCGTTGACAATGCAAACTTTGTCGTATACGTTGTGTCGGTGGGCCGGGCTGTTCACAGGAACGAAACTCCCGCCCCCGCTGGACGTAATAGTCGATGAACGCATTTCGATTCGATGAGACGAGGATGGTATGCGAGACACCAGGTTCGCCGGTCCTGACGCTGAGCACCGACTTCTCAGGCCGAGGTTTTGTACCCGCATCGGAGTCACCTCGGTCGCCGGCGGAGGAGATTTTCGGTTTTCGCAGACACGCTTTCTGGCGGGAGATGTTCCGTCGAATCCGACCTTCGCTGTTCAGAAATAACGAATTGATGATTCACCGCTCGACAAAAGTTCCGATCGATGAATTACGCGAGATCAGAACGATCATTGCGTACAGGGAGCAACGATGACTATCAGCGCAACCCTCATTCAGGCTCTAGGCTGGACGTTGATTCACTTCCTCTGGCAGGGAGCGATGGTGGTCGGACTGACCGCATGTGCACTCGAACTCGTGGACAAGCGTTCGGCCCGGCTGCGGTATGCATTCGGCTGCATCGGAATGCTGCTTCTCGTTGCCGCTCCGCTGGTCACATTCTCCCGCGAATATGCGGCAGCGGCTTCGCTGCCCGCCCTCGCAGATTATGCCGTTCCGCAGGTGCTGGACATGGCAAAGTCGGGCGCATCGGCCACCGTGGAACGATCCCGTGAGTTCATTGGTCTGATCCGCGGTAGCTCCCCGGCACCGGCCGCGCCCATCGACTGGCGCGGAGGAATCAGCGAGGTTCTTTCTCCGGTGCTGCCGGCCCTGGTGCTCTTCTGGACGATTGGCGTGGCCCTGCTTTCCCTGCGCGTAGTCCGGGGAACGGTCGGAGTATGGAGGATGCGTACGTCGCACACCGATGCGCTCCCAGCGATCTGGGAGCGAAGGTTTGCTGCGTTAGCCGCGCGCATGGATGTGAAGCGGCGTATGCGTATTCTGCAGTCGTCGCTGGCCGAAGTGCCGGCGGTGATCGGAGTGATCCGGCCGGTGATCCTCATTCCGGCTTCGGCGCTCTCCGGATTGTCGACAGAACAGCTGGAAATGATTCTGGCGCACGAGATTGCGCACGTTCGCCGCCTCGATTACCTGGTGAACCTGCTGCAGACCCTCGTGGAAACGATGTTCTTCTACCACCCCGCGGTGTGGTGGATCTCCAATCAGATCCGCATCGAACGGGAGAACTGCTGCGACGACGCGGCACTGGCAGTCTGTGGCAATCCGGTTCTGTATGCCCGGGCCCTGGCCGAACTGGAAACGCTTCGAGGAAACGCTCCGGCTCCGGCTATTGCTGCAACTGGCGGCTCGCTGATCGCCCGCATCCGGCGCGTCCTGGCGAACGATCAGGAAGAAACGACGCCGGCGCCCGTGGCGGGAGTGGCCATCCTGGCGGTGATCCTCATCGTCATCCTCGCTCCATTCTCTGTTCTTGCCGGACGTGCGACGAATGACGGCGTCCGTCACAGTGGCGTTGTGGAGTCCCTGGTCAGACTGGTGGTGAACAAGAGTACCGGTGTTACACCGGCCAAACCCGAGGTTGCCTCGGTCGCCAGCGACGACTCCACTGACAAAGAGTGGAACGATGTCGTAATCGACCGCACGGATAACAAAACCGACCGGAATCCCGCCGACTTTGGCGGTCTGAAGGAAGCCATCGAGGTGGTGTCCAACCGTCTCACTGGCGATCGCCAGCCGGCTCTCGATGACGGCGCGGGCTGGTACCGGTTCGGATATGCACTGCACAACAAAGATCAGTTCGACGATGCGCGTGCAGCATTCGAGCGGGCCATTCAGCTGGGAGCGAAGGTTCCCGAGTCCAGTTACAACATCGCCTGCGGCTACGCCCTTCAGAACGATCACGAGAACGCCCTGCTCTGGCTGAGGAAGGCCATCGACGCCGGTTACGATTCCCGGGGTCACATGAACCACGATTCCGATCTGGATCGGCTGCGGACAGATCCCCGCTTCGCCCAGCTGATGCAGACGCTTCCATCCGACAATAAGGACACTGGTGATGATCGTCTCACCGAGGCCAATGACGAGTTCTCAAGGCTGAAGAGGTCAGATTCGAAGGAAGGCGGAGACTGGTTCGGTGTGGGCTTCGACCTGATTTCGCTCGGAGACTATCCCCGGGCCATCGACGCCTTCCAGCATGCTCTCCAGTATGGATTCAAAGAAAGCACCACGATGTACAACCTGGCCTGCGCGTATTCACTGAACGGAAACCGCGATGAGGGGATGCGCTGGCTGACGAAAGCTGTCGAAAATGGTTTCGACAATTCCGGGAAACTCGATCGGGACCCGGACATTCAGGGCCTTCGCTCCGATCCTCGTTTTCCGGCGCTGCGGCAGCGAGCGGACGCACTTTCGCTCGGCCAGTTCATGTCCTTCGATAAGTTCATGACCGCTCACTGGCAGAAAGCCGTCGATCATTTTCGAAGCGTAGTGCAGAGTGACAACTGTGGAAGATCGTGGTTCAACCTCGGGTACTCGCTTCATGAGAACGGCCAGTACGGCGAAGCCATCAGTGCCTATCAGCAGGCGCTGTCAAAGGGCTATCGTATTCCGACTACTACCTACAACGTGGCATGCAGCTACGCCCGCCTCGGCGACAGGGAAAATGCATTCGTCTGGCTCGATCGCGCAGCGAACGCCGGAATGAATGAAGACGTGATCAGCGGAGACGACGATCTGAACAGTCTGCATTCCGATCCCCGGTTCGAGAAGTACAGGAAGGACGAACCGAAAAAATTCTGGAAGGACAAGAAAAAAGAGCAGGAGAAGCGCTCGAAGGTATCGGAGATCGTTCAGTTCTAGAGAGCCAATTGCCGCTGACGTGGCCGAAGGTTTCAATGTTGGGCGAAGACCTTTGAGCAACCGGGAAGGTAGAAGAGATCCTTCGCTCGACGCTCAGGATGACAGGTACGCGAAGCGCTCCTGAACGCAACGCGCATCCCCTTTTCAACATGTCATCCCGAACGAGCGAAGCGAGGAGGGATCCCCCGCTCGTGTGACGATCCCTGTCGCTGAGAACACCGCCACTCGGTGCCTTCCTCAGTCCAGCAGATATCTCTGCAGGAAACTCACCATGGCCAGCATCTGGTAGTCGGCGTTCACCTTCTTGCCGAATCCGTGGCCCTCGTTCTTGCCCAGCAGATACCACACCGGCGTGCCCTGGGCCCGAACCCGTTTGATCATCTGTTCTCCTTCCGTGTAAGGGACACGCGGATCGTTGAACCCGGCGATGACGAAAAGAGGATTCCGAATTTTCTCAGCACTGGTCAGAGGCGAGATCGTCTCCAGGAACTGCGCCATCCCCGGCTCGCGCTCGTCCCCGTACTCTACGCGCCGGAGATCCTGCCGGTAGGACTGCGTGTTCTTCAGGAAGGTGTTGAAGTTCGAGATTCCGACGACGTCGATCCCGGCGCGGATGCGCTCGGAGTAGTGGGTGAGTGTGGCCAGAGACATGTAGCCGCCGTAGCTGCCACCGTAGACTGCCACGCGCGAGCCATCCAGTTTCGAATCGGCGGCGATCCAGTCCAGGACCGTGCCGATGTCTTTGACTGAATCCTCGCGGTGCATGCCGTTGTCCATGGCCAGGTAGGTCTTCCCGTAGCCCGTGGAGCCTCGGACGTTGGGATAGACCACGGCCACGCCCATCTCGTTGATGAAGTAGTTTCCGCGCCCGAGAAAGACGGGTCTGGACTGACCCTCGGGGCCTCCATGGATGTTGACGATCACCGGCCGCTTCCCGGGAAACTTCGAGGGATCGGGCCGGTAGACGAAGGCGGAGATCGCTGTGCCATCGAAGCTCTTCATGGGAACGAGCTCGGGCTCCACATTTCGTGACGGGTCCATACCTCCCGTTTCACTGAACGTCCATCGTTCCAGCCTGCCCGTCTTCACGTCCAAGGACCAGGTATCGCTCGGAGATTTCGCCGAGGAGATATCGAAGGCGATCAGAGCGCCCGAAGGGTGCCAGCGCATGCGGGACAAAACTCCGGCCGGAACCGCCGGGACAGAGAGAGCTTTGTGCGTAGCGGCGTCTATCAAGTGCAGTTTTCCAACGCCGTTTTCATTCGTTATGAAGGCGATGGCCTTGCCGTCCGGAGACGGTTCGAACTCCTCGACATCCCACTTGGTGTTGCTGCTCAGAGCAGCGATGCGGCCCGTGGCCGGTTCCAGGGAGACCAGAGTGCTGAACTCTCCGCGGGCGTCGGTAGTGACGTAGATTGATTTCCCGTCGGCGGAGAACCGGGCATCGTTCCAGGTGGCCCGGTCGGACGTTTTCGGGGTGATTTCCGTGAGCTGCCCGCTGGCCAGATCGAGAATGTGCAGATGGTCTTCATTGGCCGAGATTCCCTCATCGAGAAGGAGGCGCTTATCGTCCGGAGACCAGTCGGTCACTCTCCACCCGCCGCTCTTCACCTGGAGGACCAGTCGGGCCGACTTCGGGTCGACTGGATTCATGACGTAGAGGTCGCTGTCCTTTCCGTTCCGCCGTGTTGAGGAGTAGGCGATGCGTTCCCCGCCATTCGACCAGCGCAACCCGCCGTTCCGTGATTTCCCGTCCGTGAGCAGCGTCGTCGTCCCGTCGGAGAGGTCGAAGCGGTAGAGCTGGTAAAACTCGCCCCCGCCGATGTCCCGCGAAAAAACGATGATCTTTCCGTCGCCAGGGGAGAACGAGCCTCCTCCGACACGGTCGTCGAAGAATGTGAGCTGCTCCCTGGCTCCGCCGGGGATCTTCACCACATGGAGCTGGGGTGTATTCCCGAAGCGGGTGACAATGAGCATTTGCCGGCCGACCGGGCTCCAGCCCTGAAAAGCCACGGAGCGTGACTCGAGATACGGTTCGACTCGGGCGGCCAATGCATCAGAGATCTCCGGAATACCTTCTCGCACGAGGCTTGCCGGGGCATCGGCGGCTGTAATGTGCGCGGCGGAGAGGACGAAGGCCAGAGTAAAAGCGACGTTGGCTCGGAGCATGGTTTTCTCCTTCATGAGACCGCTCTTGATTCGGCGAGCATAGCAACAATGGGACACGCGGTTGCCTATAGAATTCACGGCGGAATGAAATGACCGGGCGACCCTGTTGCGGATGGCGATCATTAATCCATGGAACGCCGCCCGCAGCGGGCAGTTGCGGTTGGGATCGCGCGTTCATCTTTCCTATGATATCGAGTAACATACGCCGTCCCAGTCCTACCTCGCCGACCGAGGCACCAATCAGAAAGGTTCTACACATCCCATGAGCAATTCGAAAGAGAACGCCGAACCGTCATTTGCGGAGGCGTTCGAATCCAGCCTGAACTTCAAGACTCCGGAGCAGGGGGAAGTACTCTCCGGAACGATCATCTCCATTTCCGGAGATGATGCCTTCGTCACTTACGGGGGCCCATCGGAGGCGGTCATGGCCACCGCGGAGCTGGAGGAAAAGACAGTCGGCGACACGATCGAAGGCATCGTCGTGGCCATCTCGCCGCAGATGCGCATCTCGCGCAAACTCCTCGCCGGCCGCGCATCCCTGCAGGCCCTGCGACAGGCCTTCCAGAACGAGATTCCGGTCGAGGGAAAGATCAGCAGCCGCAACAAGGGCGGCTTTGACGTGAACGTCAGCGGCAGCCGGGCTTTCTGCCCGCTGTCCCAGATTGATCTCGGAAAGATCGACAATGCCGACGCCTACATCGGCAAGACCTACGACTTCAAGATCATCGAATTTTCGGACGATGGACGCAAGCTGGTCGTTTCCCGGTCTGCGATTCTTCGCCAGAACGCCGCCGAGCGGGCCGAAGAGACCCGCCGCACTCTCGTTCCGGGTGCCGTTCTCACCGGAACGGTCCGCTCCATCATGCCCTTCGGCGCCTTCGTCGACCTCGGGGGAGTGGACGGACTCGTTCACGTGTCCGAGCTCAGCCGCCGGCGCGTCAACGACCCGAACGAGGTCGTGAAGAGTGGCGATCAGGTCACCGTGAAGGTGTTGAAGATTGATCAGGGTGGCAAGCGGATTTCCCTCTCCATGAAGGAACTTGAGCAGGATCCCTGGGAAGACATCGCCGGCCGGTACCCGGCTGGAGCGCAGTTCACCGGCCAGGTTGCCCGTGCTACGGACTTCGGACTCTTCGTCGAGCTCGAGCCCGGAATCGACGGCCTCGTGCATGTATCGCAACTTCCCATCGGCACGAAAGCCACCGACGAATCGCTGGCGGTAGGGTCGACGATTACAGGCTGGGTGCGGGAAGTGGACCCGGAGCGTCGGCGCATCTCCCTGGCCATGCGCGAAGTGGCCACGAACGATCCATGGGAAGATATTGAGACCCGCTATCCCGCTGGAACGGTAGTCAAGGGTACGGTCGAGCGTGCCGGTCAGCCAGGAGTGTTCGTGCAACTCGAGCCCGGACTGACTGGATTGATTCCCGTCTCCGAGCTGAACATACCTTCAGGCAGCGACCCGGCCAAGGCCCATCCGGTGGGCGAGGACATTCCCGTGAAGGTGCTCTCGGTGGATCGTGAGCGTCGCCGCATTGCCCTCAGCCATGAAGGCGCCAAAGCGGCGGCCGAGCGCGGCGAATACCTCGAGTACGTTCAGGACGGGAAGACTGACGCCCAGGCCGGCAAGAGCGCCATGGCCATCGCCTTCGAAAAGGCCCTCGGAAACAAGGACTGATGCACGACGGCGGTCGGTGCCGGAGTTTCTCAAGGCGACCGGGAAGTAGAAGAGACCCTTCGCTCGACGCTTGGGGATGACATGCCGGCCATAGAGTTTCTTCACTCTGGTTCAACGCCCGCGCTGTGCCCTCGCTTGTAAGAAACTCACATGGCGTCCTGTGAGGTCGGCTCTTGAGATTTACCAAGCGATGCTTCGCCAACGGGTCATTCCGAGCGTGAGCGAGGAAGACCAGAGGGGCGGGTGGTACGCGCTTCATGGATCGTGCCCCCCGGCCACTGGGGTCCCTCGCTCGCGCTCGGGATGACAAATTTGCTGCGCTCGCGGATGAAAATTCATGCAGCGTTTCTTCACTCTGATTCAGCGGCTTCGCTCTTAGTCCGCTCAGGATGACAGCTCGCAGGCTTCGAGCCGAGTCAGTTTCGGAGTCGCTGCCCTTACACCCCCACGCATCTGCGAATTCGCCCGGGCACCGATCGTGTAACTCTCTGTGGTCCGGAGGACTTGCCATGGACAAACCGTATGAACCTGTATCCTGCGATTACCACGATGAGCTCGAGGCAGCGGCCATGCACAAGCAGGAGGTCGAGCTCGAGTTCGACGCCCAGGGTGTGCGTCAGCGGCAACGCGTTCGCGTCGCGGACGTCTTCACGCGCGACGGAGGCGAGTTCGTGAAACTGGAGAGCGACAACGGGCAAATGGAGCTTCGTCTCGACGAAATCGTGTCCATGCGTACGTTCTAATCCGCTCTGATTCCTGCCCGTACAGTCACGGAATGGGCACCTTCCACGAGCCGCAGTCTGGCGTACAATGATTCGGAGACGCTGACAGAGATGCCGAAGCCTCTTTTTTATGCAGGAGTGGTCGTTTGCGCGCTGCTCGCACTGTGTAGTGCCAGCCAGTTTGCGCACGCCGTGCCGCTGAATGCGATCATTACCGACACGTTTTCGCCTGCCGCGGGCACAGGCAACGCTTTCCTGCTCCTGCTCATCGTCTTTCTCCTCTTGCCCGTGGCGGCGATCTTTCTACGGATGGCGACGTTGCTCGCAGCCAGGAATCTGTTCGGCGCCATATTTGCCACGTTCTCGATCGCCTGTACCGCGGCATCGTTCACTCTCGTAGCGACGGTGCACCTTCGCCTGCTCTATCTGCTGCGGGCCGGCTCCGGCTCCGTGATGGCGCCGCTTCGCGAGACCGAGCTTGCCGGGTACTACGCTTTTGGCTGGTTTCTGTCGGTCACGCTGCTCTCATTGCGTCCCTACTTCAAGTTCCAGGCGAGCCGCGTTCTCACCGTTCTGTTGTGCCTGCCACTTCCGGTCTTTGCCTGGTTCATGGCGGGCGATCTACGGCTCTTCGCGCCCGGGGCGTCGTTACCGTCGCTCGGTACAGCTTCGCTGATCTACTGGGTTTTGCTTTCCACTCTATTCTTCGCAATCTCGGGGCATTGCCTGCGGCACAGACACATGTTTATCGAGATCACGAATCTCCGGCAACTCCTCGACTCGCCGCTCGACCCGGCCCACACGCCGCCGCGGCGCCTCTCGTACGGTGGGATCGCCTTCGACAGCTGAACTCTGTTCTGGCGGCCCGGCTCAGGTCATCCAGGGTGAGAGTTTCGAGGGCAGTCCGATTTCGCCGTATGACCCGAGCCTATATGATCTGCGTCACGCTCCCACGGAGCAGACGCAAAGGAAAATGACTCCATGACCCAGGAAGCACCGTTTCGCATCGAAGTAGGGCAACGAAGTGACGTAGGCAGAGTTCGCGCCGAAAACCAGGATTCTGCAACCTCCAGTTATGCCATCCCCGTAATGCCTCTGGCCAGCAAGGGCCGGCTGCTCGTGGTCGCTGACGGAATGGGAGGGCAGAGCGGGGGAGCGACGGCATCCCGGCTGGCGACCGCTACCGTGAAGGATTCCTATTACTTCGGAGCAACTCAGGACCTTGGTGAATCCCTTCGCGCGGCCATTGCCAGCGCCAACCAGAAGATCAATTCCGAGGCGTCGGCCGACCAGAGCCTCGAGGGCATGGGCAGCACCTGCTCCGCTCTGGTGATCAAGGGCCGTGAGGCATTCTTTGGCCACGTCGGAGACTCGAGGATCTATCGTGTGCGCGACGGCCAGATCGAGCAGCTCACCGAAGACCATTCGGTCGTGGCCACGCTACTGAAGAGCGGACTGATTACCACCGAGCAGGCCGCGAAACATCCCGCGCGGAATCAACTGATGCGCGCCATCGGGCCGCTTCCCCTGGTGGATATCGACATCAGCCCTCCGTTCCCGATCCGGGAGGGGGATGTCTTCATTCTTTGCAGCGACGGTCTCCATGGAGTAGTAACGTCCGAAGAGATCCGCGACATCGGCCGCGCCTCCGCGCCCCAGGGTGCGGTGGACCAGCTCGTGGACCTGGCTCTCTCCCGCGGCGCACCGGACAACGTCACCGTGATCGTGGCCCGCATCGAAGCGCCTGCTCCGCAGTAGTGGCGTTTCTCGCTCGCCGCATCCTCTTCTGAGCCCTCTGAAGACTCGGGTTTCTCATCGGGGCGTCCTTGTCCGAGCGCAGTCCTCTCTGTCCTGATAAAATCCGGAAAGATTTCGGAGTTCTCCAGATCGATGTCCTTCGTTCACCTTCATCTACATACTCAATACTCGCTGCTGGACGGCGCGAACCGGCCGGAAGATCTCGCCGCTACCGCCGAGCGGATGGGAATGCCGGCCTGCGCCATCACCGATCACGGCAACATGTTCGGTGCGGTCGAGTTCTACAACGCCATGAAGAGCCATGGCGTGAAGCCCATCATCGGTTGCGAGATGTACATGGCCCTCGGATCTCGCTTCGATAAGGCCGGAGTGGAAGATCAGTCCGCCGATGCCGGATCGAACAATCACCTCATTGTCCTGGCCACGAACGATGCCGGGTACCGCAATCTCGTCAAGCTGGTCAGCGCCGGGTATACCGAAGGGTTCTATTACAAGCCGCGCATCGATCGTGAACTGCTCCGAGAGCACCGGGAAGGGCTGATCTGCCTCTCCTCCTGCCTGAAGGGCGAAGTGTCGCAGGCGCTGGCCAATGGAAATGTGGAGAAAGCTCGCGCCGCCGCTCTGGCTTACAGAGAGATTCTAGGCCCGGAAAACTTCTTTCTCGAGATTCAGGACCACGGCATCCCGGACCAGCAGAGAATCATCGAGCCCATGGCCAGACTGGGCGCCGAAACCGGGCTGGAGCTGGTGGCCACGAACGATTCGCATTACCTGAACAAGGACGATTCCTTCGCGCACGAAGTTCTGCTGGCCATCGGCACAGGCAAGACCCTCGACGACGAGCGGCGCATGAAGTTCTTTTCAAGCGAGTTCTACGTGAAGAGCCCCGAGGAAATGGGTCTTGTCTTCCAGAAATATCCCCGCGCTGTAGCCAATACGCTGGCCATTGCCGAACGGGTGAACCTGAAGCTGGAACCAAAGGGTCATCATCTGCCGAAGTTCCCCCTCCCTCCGGGCAGCGACACCGTCACCTACTTCGAGATGGTGGCCCGCGAAGGACTGAAGCGCCGCCTGGCGGCCATGGCGCCGCTCTTTGCCCGGGGGCGCAAGAAGCGGGAAGTCGAGGCCTACCGGGAACGGCTGGAGCAGGAAATCGAGATCATCAAGAACATGGGATTTCCCGGCTACTTCCTCGTAGTCTGGGACTTCATCAAGTTTGCCAAGGATCACGGGATTCCTGTGGGACCGGGACGCGGTTCGGCGGCAGGGTCGCTGGTGGCCTTCTCCATGGATATCACCAACATCGATCCCCTGGACTACGACCTACTCTTCGAGCGCTTCCTGAATCCGGAGCGCATCTCCATGCCCGACATCGACATCGACTTCTGCATGAACAATCGCGGGCGGGTCATTGACTACGTGCGCAACAAGTACGGCTCGGACAGCGTAGCCCAGATCATTACCTTCGGGACGATGGCGGCACGAAGCGTCGTTCGCGATGTAGGCAGGGTTCTTGGACACCCTTACGCATATGTGGACAAGATCGCAAAGGCCATTCCCTCGGACATCGGTATCGACCTGAAGACCGCGGCCAGGGTCTCGCCGATTCTTGCTGATGCCATCCAGAGTGACCCCGGGGTGGCGCGCATCGTCGAGATCGGCGCTCGTCTGGAAGGCCTGACACGGCACGCCGGCGTCCATGCCGCGGGTGTGGTCATCACTCCCGAGCCGGTCAGTAACTATGTTCCACTCTACCGCACGTCGAACGACGAAATCGTTACGCAGTACGACATGCGCATCGTCGAGAAGATGGGCCTCCTGAAGATGGATTTTCTCGGGCTGCGCACGCTGACGGTGATTGACGATGCCCTGAAGTCCATCAGTGCCCAGGAGCACGAACAGGTGGACATTGACGCCGTCAGCCTGGAAGAGCCGGAAGTGTTCCGCCTCTTTCAGGAAGGGCGGACGAAAGGCGTGTTCCAGTTCGAGTCCGGCGGAATGGTGGATCTGCTTCGCAAAGCGAGGCCGACCCGTTTCGAAGATCTTGCGGCGCTGAATGCGCTCTACCGCCCCGGTGCACTCGACGCGGGCATGGTTGACGAGTACGTGCGTCGCAAGAACGGAACGTCGAAAGCGAAGTATCTCGTGCCGGTCATGACGCCTATTCTGGAGGAGACGTACGGCGTGATCGTCTACCAGGAGCAGGTCATGCAGATCGCTCAGGCCGTGGCAGGGTACACGCTCGGCCAGGCGGACCTCCTTCGTAAGGCCATGGGCAAGAAGGACAAGGCCGCCATGGAAAAGGAGCGCGATCGCTTCGTGGCTGGAGCCCTGGCCAGGAACTACACGCCGGAAAAAGCGAACGCCATTTTCGATTATATCGAACCCTTCGCCCGCTACGGATTCAACAAGTCGCACTCTGTGGCCTACGCCCTCGTCGCCTATCAGACGGCATGGCTGAAGGTCCACTATCCCCGTCACTTCATGGCCGCCCTTCTAACCTCGGAAATGGGCCGGACCGACAATGTGGTCAAGTTCATCAACGAGGCCGCGCAGATCGGGATCGCCCTGCTGCCGCCGGACATCAATGAGTCGAACTTTTCGTTCACCGTGGTGGGCTCGAACATCCGATTCGGGCTTGGGGCAGTGAAAGGGGTCGGCAGTGGTGCCATCGAATCCATCCTCGCCGCGCGGGCACGGCTGGGACAGTTCAAGTCCCTGTACGAATTCTGCGAGACGGTCGATCTTCGCGCCTGCAACAAGAAAGTCATCGAGGCTCTGATCAAATCCGGCTGCTTCGACTCGTTCGGATCTTCGCGGAGATATCTCTGTGAGTCTCTGGAGAGCACGGCTGACTCGGCAGCCAGAACGCGCGAACAGCAGGAGCGCGGTCAGAACTCGCTGTTCTCATTCGAGGGAACGGCCCCATCAACGGGGCAGTCGGGCCTCGCCGCTGCTGGCGCAGCCCGGCAGGAATGGCCTGACGATGAAAAGCTGCGATTCGAAAAGGAGACGCTGGGCTTCTACATCACCGGCCACCCGCTGAACCGTTTCACCGAGGAGCTGAAGATCTTTGCCGGCGCCACGACGGAGTCGCTGGCCCGTCACGTGGACGAGACGGTGAATATCGGCGGGATCGTCAATCAACTGAAGCGATCGAAGATCAAGAAGGGACCGAACGAAGGGCGCTTGATGGCCAAGTTCGTCCTCGACGATCAGTTCGGCAGCGTGGACGTAGTCGTATTCAGTGACCTCTACGAAAAGAGCGCGCGCTGGATGGAGAACGGCGTTCCCGTTCTGCTCACGGCCATGGTCAAGGACACCGGCGGAGTGCAGGGAGGCCGAAGCGCCGCTCTCGCTCAGGCCGAGCAGCAGGCCCGTCACATTCAGGACGAGTACGGCGGCCACCCCGAAGAGACACCCGCTCCGGCCCTGAGTGCCTTTTCCGTGCGGTCGGAAGATACGAACCTCCGCTTCAGGACCTCGGGTCACGCGGCGCAACGAGCGAAGCCAGCAGCGCCGACCGATGCCGATGGGAGCACTGACGACGAGCACTCTTTCTATGAAGTCGAAGATCCGGAAGAGGAAAAGACGGAAGCGGACCTCGAACGGGAACGGATCGGATCGGATGTGGACAAGTTCAACCTTTCTCTCTTCGCTTCGCCTGCGCCCTCGCCCGCCCGGCCCGACAGTTCCGACCGCGAGGACAACGGCGGGGCAGGCGTGCGTCTCGACGTCTCGCTGCGCGAAGTGGAAAGCCTCGACGAGGTGCGCGCCGCGCTGGCCGTACCCCCGGACGACATCGACGGCGACCAGCAGGACGAAGAGTCGAGTGCGGTGCCGGAGATCTCCGACGAGCCGGCGCCCCGCGGCGCGTCTGCCACACTCTCCTACGACGCGCCGGTCACTCCGGAGCTGAACGCTCTGGAAATTACGCCGCTGATCGGAATCCGCGATCGACGAGTGAAAGTGATTTCCCTGGAAATCCCCTATGCACGCGCCGGTGAGGGATCCGTGAAACGACTGCGGGAGATCTTCGAGGCCAATCGCGGCGAGATACCCGTCCACGTGAAACTGACCGAGCTTCCCGATCACGTTGCTGCGGCGGCCGGGGTGGAGGGTGGGGCACTGACGTTGAAGCTGAACCAGCATTTCAGGATTCAGCCCGGCCCGGCTTTCATCGCCGCGATCGAAGAACTGCACGCCAGCCTCCGCTACTCGTTCTGACCCCGCCCACTCCGGTCAACGCTGATTCCCGATCGCTTATACTTCGCTCCAGCCTGCAATCGATGGAGGATTCCGTGCGCCGACTGTTCACTCTGACCGTCATCCTGTGCTGTGCTGCATTTTCCCTGAGTGCCGAGGAGAAGGAGCAGACGCTGTCATCGCCGGACGGGAAGACGCAGGTCTCCGTCCCCGCGTCCTGGGTGGTCATGGATCTGAACAAAGCCGCGGAGATCCAGGCGGGCCACGAGGGGCAGGGTTGTTTTCTGATCGTGCTGAACGAAACCAAGGAAGATCTCTACGGGTGGAACATCGAGAAGCATTCCCGCGTGACGCTGGCCTCGCTGCTATCCAAGCTGGCCTTTCCGACGATCACCGGACCGAAATCGCTGAAGATCAACGGCAACCCGGCGGTGCAGTACGAGGTAAAAGGGGCCACCGACAACATCAACATCATTTACCTCCACACCACCGTCGATGGGAAGTCGTTCTTCAGTCAGATTCTGGGCTGGAGTGTTCCTTCTCAGGCCGAAAGGTGTCGTCCGGAACTCAACCGCGCCATCGCCAGCTTTCGGGAAACTTCATGATCCATTCGTTCGGTGCGCCAGGTGTGAATCCGAGCGCATGTACAATCGCCGCATGCGAAGCGACCTGAAACGGATTGAGCGCCAGCTCGAACAGATCCTCTCACTGACCGAACGCTCCGATACGGACCTGAACATTCCTCGGGAGAGCGTCTCTGCCTGGTCCCCGGCCGAGCATCTCGACCACAGTCTCAAGGTGTGCAGTGGAATCCTGGAGAGTGTGATCACGGCCGAGCCGGTCAAGTCCCGTCCGATCACGCTGGTGGGGCGCATCGTCCTGTTCATCGGAGTGATTCCGCGTGGACGGGGACGCGCACCGGAACGATACACACCGGTCCGCGCGTCCGGCGAAGAGATCCGGCACTCGGCGGGCGTGGTCGGCGAACTGGTCAGACGCGCCGCGGGCTCCCCGCTGGGCGCCTCGCGCGCTCCGGTGGTGCGGCATCCCGTCTTCGGGGGACTGAGCGTGGGCCAGACACTGCGATTCGCGGAGATCCACACGGCCCATCACATGAAAATTGTCAGGGACATTTTGCGTACGCCGGCGGGGCCGGCCGGAGCGAGATGAATTTAGAATTTCGGATGAAGCATTCAGAAGATCAGAGAGATGGGGCCCGCGAAGGAAGGCTACGACGATTCACGCCACCGGCGTTGCCCCTCATAGAATGGACTTGTAGTAGTCCCAGCGCGTCCTGAGCTTCGCCAGAAAGGCCACGAAGAGGGGATCCTGGCGCAGGGGATCCAGATTGGCATCCTGGGCGAACAACGGGTAGCAGGGGAACCCGTCGTCAGCCGCAACCTCAAGCCAGTGAACCGCCTGCCCCGGTTTGTTCATGCGCGCGTAGGCACAGGCGATATGGTAGGCCGTGTGATGGAAGTGACCAAATCCCTTTCCTTTCTTCACCGCCAGCTGAATCTGCTCTTCCGCTTTCTCTATCTGCCCGGATGACGCTGTCAGGATCGCCTGGAGACTCGTAAAGAGCCCGCCATGATCCTCAGGATAGTCTCGGAGGAATTGGTCGAGGATGTCGGACGCTTCCTTTTCCCTACCGAGATTCAGCAGGGCCCAGGCCATTTGCTGGCCGACAAGCGCGGGATTGGCTTCCTGAGGAATGGCACGCAGAACGGCAAGGGCTTGATCGTATTTTCCCTGGAAGTTGAGCGTCTGCCCGATCCGGAACTGGGCGAGTACGTTGTTGGGATTGGCCGAGACGGCTCGCTGGGATTCCTGCAGCGCCTCGTCGAAAGCACCGATGTGACAGTACACGAGCGCCAGTTGATTTCGCGCCTCATCGAGGTTTGGGTTCAAACTTAGCGCACGTCGATACTCGCGAATTGCCTTCTCGTGAGGGAAATGGTTGGCAGGCGTCCACAGAATGCGGCCGCGTGCCAGATACGCTACCGCGGAATTTGGATCCAGCGAGAGCGCTCTCTCGGCTGCGACAAATGCTTTTTCCGCCAACTGCGCTTCTTCGGGCGCGAAGAGGAAGAGTTTCCAGACATACGCCTGAGCCAGTTCCGCATGAGCCGCGGCGAACGTCGGGTCGATGGCCACGGCGCGCTCGAGAGACAGGATGGCAGCTGCGTTGCCCTCTGCGTTCTGACGGTTCAGATAAAATCTTCCACGAAGGTAGTCATCGTACGCTTCAGGATCGACGGAGCGGACACTCTGGAAGTCCCTCCGATCGGGCGGAGTGGGTTCGACCCGAATGATGTCTGCGATGTCACGTCCTATCGCTCTCTGTAATGACAGCACATTGCGAAGATCCCTGTCGTAGCTGTCTGCCCATAAACTCCGTCCTGTTGCCGTGTTCATGAGTTGAAGGGCCATTTTCACGCGTTGGCCGGAACGGAGAACCGAACCACTGAGCACGACGTCCACCTTCAGCTCACGGCCGACCTCTGCAATGGGCTTATTCACGGGCTTGTACTGCATAACCCCAGGCAGAGAAATGACGCGCAGCTCACCGATTCCTGCCAGCTCGTTGATCAGCGCCTCGGTCATTCCGTCGGCGAAGTATTCCTGCGCACCATCCTTCGATAGATTCTCAAGCGGCAGTACCGCCAGCGATTGAATGCGACCCGGATCGACCCTGGCCGGCATGCGTTCCTGCAAGCCGACGGCGGTCAGCCCCACCAGCACGGCGAACAACATCAGGCCGCCGAGAACCAACGGCCAGCGATGAGAGTCGATCAGCGAGCGTGCCACGCTTGATGGGGACGGGGAGGCCTCGGTCCGTCGCTCGCCGTTTCCAGGCGCGGTGCTGTAGCTGTCCTGGGGGGTCGGCTCGGCAGGTCCGGTCTCCTCGATCTCTTCCCATCGTTCCCGCACACTCGCCACAAAGCGATAACCGCGGCCGGGTACGGTTTCGACAAATTGGTGTTCGTTAGGGCCTTCCCCTAGTGTCCGCCTCAATGCAGATATTCTCACCGAGAGATTCGATTCCTCCACGAAGCTATCCGGCCAGATGCGTGTCATGAGCTCGCCTTTTTCGAGAAGATGGCCGCTGTTCTCAACGAGGACAACCAGCAAGTCGAACGACTTTGGAGTTAACGGCACCAACTCAGTACCACGGAGAAGCTGCCGTTCTTCGGGGATGAGCCGGAAGGCCCCGAATTCGTAAATGTGCCTGGCTTGCCTGACCATACGCGCTCGCGAGGGGCCTTCTGGGAAACTTTGGAGGTTTTTCGGGAAAACGCTGGCGTTTTGTAAGGACTTCCGGGCCCACCCTGACTAACTTCTCATGAGCGACAGTCGCCTCTATCCGATCCGAAGTACTGGAAATTATATGGCAGAAACTCAAACCGGCGGACAGTGATGAGGACTTGAGTATTCGCGGGCACGGCATGAGTCCGGTTCGCATTCGAACGCCGTCCGAAAGCCCCACTTCGGCAGCGAAGTCAAAGGAGAGCAGAGATGAATATCGAAAGAATGAGCAAACGAAGCGTGATCGCCATCGGACTTTTTTCCC
Organism: Acidobacteriota bacterium; assembly: GCA_039931435.1. GTDB lineage: Bacteria > Acidobacteriota > Thermoanaerobaculia > Gp7-AA8 > Gp7-AA8 > JBDTRY01. The sequence goes on from JBDTRY010000002.1 coordinate 47,568, forward strand.
TTCTTGTGAGCAATACCGTTCAGGCGGCCACGCAGGTGATCGCCGCTGGCACCATGGCCTACTCGGATCTGTTCGGCGGTCCGGCCAACATTACGGTTCGACGAGTGACAATCGGAGTCGGGGATGTGCTCGGCTGGCACTATCATCCGGGCGTTGGGGCCTACACGGTCGTGGTGCGTGGCGCGTTGACCATCGAGGACGGGTGTGGCGGTGAGGAAATATTCACGGTGGGTCAGGCCTTCCTCGAGGCTCCGAATCGCGTGCATCGGGGCAAGAACTTCGGCAGTGTCGAAGTCGAAACGATTCAAACCCTGATCGTGCCCGTGGGAACACCGATTTCTGTTTCCACGGGACAACTGTGTGGGGCCCCTGCAGCAGCGGACGCCTGTAAAAACGATGGCTGGACCCGGTTCACCCACCCCCGCAGTTTTCGGAGCCAGGGCGACTGCGTTCAATACGTGATCTCGGGCCACTGACCGTGAATTCTCACCAGTTTGTTCGTTGACGGGATTGTTCATCCGGGGATCTGGCGAAGCTGGAGCTGCAATCAGGGCGGCGTGGAGACCCCGGATGAACATGACTAGCTTCCACCCGCCCGGGGCGAGATGAATCTAGAATTTCGAATGAAGAATCAGAAGATCAGAAAGACTGGGCAGTGGATCGGACGATCAACTGGGAACATTCGTGCCCAGATGCCTGGCGTTGCATGGAATCAACCGACCCTCACCGTAACTCCGTAGTCAGCGCCGACCCCTCACCCTCGATCCCTCTCCCCGTTTCACGGGGCGAGGGACGCCGCCGACCCGCTGAAATTCCCCGCTGCGACGTGAGCCGTTCAGGGCGCCGTCGTCAGTGAATCGGGAACCGCGATCTCTTGCCGGTCGTGGCGCGATTTTTTACCAGCAGGGCTTCGAACTGATCCGGGGGGATGGGACGGTTGAAGAGGAAACCCTGCATGCAGTAGCAGCCGTAACTCATCAGGAAGGACCGCTGCTCTTCGTTCTCCACCCCCTCGGCGATGAGCTTCAACTTCAGCGTCCGGGCCATGGCGATGATGGCTGTGACGATCGCTGCCGTCTCCGGATCCTTCGTGATGTCACGTACGAAAGACTGGTCGATCTTCAACGTGTCGATCGGGAAGCGCTTCAGGTAAGCCAGCGATGAGTGCCCGATCCCGAAGTCGTCCAGTGAGATTCGTACTCCCAGCCTTTTCAATTCCTGCAGAGAGCGGATCGTCGTGTCCGGCTTGAGCATGGCCCCGCTCTCGGTAATCTCCAGTTCCACCGACCCGTTCGACATCTGCGTCTCCCTGAGAATGGTCATTACCGTATGAACGAGATCAGGATGCTGAAGCTGGGAGACGGCGAGGTTGACGGCCAGCGTAAGCCCGGAGAAGCCCTTTTCTTCCCACCTGTGCAGTTGCTCGCAGGCAGTGCGAAGAATCCAGGCGCCGATGGCGTTCATCTGGCCGGACTGCTCTGCCAGTGGGATGAAGTCGCCGGGAGCGAGGAGACCAAGGTGCGGATGTTCCCAGCGCACGAGAGCTTCCATTCCGTCGATGCGTCCCGTACGCATGTCGTAGATGGGCTGGTAGAAAACGCGCAGCTCGTTGGCGTCGACCGCCTTGCGCAAGCCGTTCTCCAGGGCCAGGCGTTCCAGAGCGTTGGCGCTGATCAGGGCGTTGAACATCTGATAGTTATCCCGGCCGAACTCCTTGGCCTGATACATCGCAGTGTCGGCATTCTTGAGAATGGTCTCCGGGTCGCGTCCGTCCTCCGGAAAGACGCTGATGCCGATGCTGGTGGTGAGGAAGAGATCCCTGCCCTCAACAACGCCCCTGAACGGCTGCTTGAAAATTTCCAGAACTTTGCGGGCGATGAGGACGGCATCCTCGGCCTGGGCAAGCATCGGCAGAAGGATGACGAACTCATCGCCACCGAGGCGGGCCACCGTGTCCGCCTCACGTGTGCATCCAGTCAATCGGGACGCCACTTCCTGCAGCAGACGGTCTCCGATGTTGTGACCGAGCGAATCGTTGATCTTTTTGAAATTGTCGAGGTCGAGGAAGAGAACGGCCACCTCCGACTTTTCGCGCTGGGCGCGGCTCAAAGCGACCGACAGGCGATCCTTGAGAAGGAGGCGATTGGGCAACCCCGTGAGAACGTCGTGATAGGCCAGGTGACGGATCTGCTCCTCGGCCAGACTGCGCTCGGTGGTGTCGCGTACGACGCATACCATCCCGCCGTTTTCGAGCGCGGTAAGGGAAACCTCCTGCGGGAAGGAGCTCCCGTCGCGGCGCAGGCCTACCGCCGCTCCACGCCAATGCCCGAGCTCGAAAAGACGAGGCATCACTTCATGCGAGAAGTGGGTTGATTCCCTTTCGTCATACAGTGTCTGCCAGCTCTTTCCCACCAGGGCCTCAGGTTCCATGTATCCATAGAGCCTGGCGTGGGCGTCATTGAGGTAGGTGAAACAGCCCTTGTTGTCGAGGATGGCCATTCCATCCATCGAGGCAGCGAATGCTGCAGCCTGGTTGTGCATCACTTCTTCGGCGTGCTTGCGGTCGGTGATGTCGTGAACGAAGGATTCGTAGTAGCCGGGAGTGCCGCTGCGGTCGGCCACAGAGTGGCCGGTGAGATGCACCCAGATCGGGGAGTCGTCGCGCCGTCGCCATTGAAGCTCGTGCCCGCCCGTTTCGCCGGCGTCATAACTGTGCATGACGTTGATTCGATCCTCCGGCCTGACGTAGAACTCCTCGACGTTCCGGCCCAGAACCTCCTGCGAAGTCTCGAAGCCGACGATCTGAGCGAAGGTCTTATTGGCGGTGAGGATGTGGCCTTCGACGTCTACCTGAATGATGCCCATCGCTCCGAAATCGACGATCTTCCGGTACTTCACCTCGGATTCCTGAAGGGCCTCCTCCGCTCGTTTTCGATCGGTGACGTCGTTGACGATGGAGTAGAGAAGGGTTTTTCCATGGACGCGGATCGGTCCTGTGTTCACTTCGACATCACGGATCTCGCCGCTGGCCACCTTGTGGTGAAAGGAGAACAGATTCCGGGTCTGGTTCGCGGCGCTATCCAGATCGGAACGGAGTTCGTCCTCGCTGAGGGCGTTGATCTCCCAGATATGCTTCGAGGTCAATTCGTCGAAGGAGTACCCGTAAAAATTCGTTGCCGCATCGTTGGCGTCGACAATCCTTCCGTCAGTGGGGTCGATGAGCAGCTTCACTGCCGGGTTGTTCTCGAACATCTGCCGGTAGCGATTCTCACTCTCCCGCAGACCTTCTTCGGCAAGCCGGCGCTCGGTGACGTCGATGCCGATGCACACCGTTCCGATGAGTGCCTCGCCTTCGCGGACTTCGTTGTTGTACCAGGAGATCTGCCGCTCTTCACCCGACCGATTGAGAATCGTGAATTCGAGATTGCGAGGGAGCGGCCGTCCGCGCCGGAACGCTGACTCCTCCCAGAGATGGCGTGGCCTTGCACTGGGCTGCAACAGATCGAGCCAGTTCCGGCCTCTTAGTTCGGCATTCGCGTACCCGAAGACGCGCTCGGCCATCTCGTTCACCATCTGGATGCGACCCGATCCGTCGAGGTGCGTGATGATGGCGTTCGCAGCCATGATCAGGTTTTCCGACTGCTCCTTTGCACCACGCAAGGCATCTTCCTTCTTCTTGTAGGCGATGGCGCTGGCGATGTGCTGAGAAACGAAAAGTAGAATTTCCTTTTCCTTTTCACCGTAGCGTACGGTGTCCGTGTAGCTCTGCACTCCGAGAACACCGATGGTCGCGGAGTCGATGAGCAGGGGAACGCCGATCCAGTCCACCGCGGGGGGAACAACGGATTCAAGCTCACCGCGCCTGATCAGCTCTTTGAAGCGGGTAGGAGTGGCAAGCAAAGGCTGGCCCGTCCGGAGGACGTACCAGGTAAGGCCTTTTTCCGAGGCGTCGGGCGGCTTGCTTCCCTTCTGGTCGACGTAATAGTCGAAGACGAGGGCATTGGTGGGTTCGTCGTAGAGGGCGATGGAAAAGTTCGTGGCGTCCATCAGTTCGCCGACGATGCGGTGGATCGATCGATAGAGTTCGGTAAGATCCGGCGCGGTGTGAGCCACCTCGGAAATGCGGAAGAGTGCGGACCTGAGGGCCGCGGCCCGCTCCTCGTCGGAGATGTCCCGGAAATACCAGGCGCGGCCAGCGACCTCGCCGGTGTCGTCAATGACGGGAACCGACGCTCGCGAGAGAACGCGTCCGTCCTTGAGGGGAACGCGGTCGTCCGTCCTGACCTCGCGGTCGCGGTTGTAGAGATAGGCTACTTCGCTGAGAAACTCCCGCGGGTCGATGACCATGGACTTGGCGTACGAGAGCAGGCCCTTGTCGTCCTGCGTCGTGGCCAGTGACGGCGAGATTTGCCAGATCTCGAAAAAGCGGCGGTTCACTGAGAGAATTTTGCCGGCCCGGTCGACCACGAGAATACCGTCCCGCGTAGCCTCCTGCTGGGCTCGAAGGATCGCCGCGGTCGTGCGTAGCAAACCGCTTTCCGAACTTTCCCTTGCTGGCAGCTCCCTGCCCGATCGAGCGGCGCGATAGACACGCGCGGCCATTTTCGTGAGAGAAAATCGACGCGTTCGATTCTGCCGCCTCAACTGGATAAGTCGCAGCTGTGAGGTCAGAGGCAGCGGTTTCTGCACTCTTCTACTGGCCATGGGGCGCGAGACTCGCCTGGCAATTGTACGGGAGGGGAGTGGAGAGCACCAGTGAGCGACGTCATCCGTTTAATAACGGAAGGAGTTGGAGGCATCGTTGGCTCGTTCCGTGGCGACTTCTATCTGGGAATCGACCTGATCACGGTCCATTCCTGATAGTTCTGCATCGTCAGCAGCCCGGCAATAATCAGCAGGAAGTAGTCGCGCCGAAACAGGCCGAACACTACCAGCAGTCCACCAAGAATCATCGAGATCCATACGGAGAGCGTTATGGCCGTGCGCTCCTTCGTAAATATTCGCGCCAGGTTGCGCAAAGCCTGTCCACCATCCAGAGGATGGATGGGGACCAGGTTGAAGATTGCCCAGGCGATGTTCGCCCACTGCAGCAACGGAAAAAACTGCCGGAGCATCGGATCACTGGAGGCGATTGGCACCGTGGCCATGACCAGCGTTGCCCCCAGGGCGATGAGAGCGCTGCTGATCGGGCCCGCCAGACTGATCAGGATCTCCTGCCACGGACGGGCCTTGCGAACGTTCAGCGTGAAGCCTCCGAATCCGGCCAGACTGATCCGGCTCGATCCGAATCCGAAAATGCCGATGATCGCGGCATGTCCGAGCTCATGAAGGAGGATGCTCAGGAAGAGTACAGGGATCCAGAGCAGCGCCCGCTCCACTGGCACATGGCTCTGCAGGTCCATCAGCACAAAGAGCCCGATGAGAATGATAAAGCTCACCTCAACCTGGATCGAGGTGCCGGCGATGGATCCAAGGTGGATCCCGGAACGTTCTGAAGAGGACATGATTTGACGGAGTTCGACCCGATGCTGGCAGAATGCGGGGTTACTCTGACATGAGGTGACGATGACGGCAACAGGGTCGGAAGAGAAATCGTTGAATTTCGAGACGCGCGCCGTCCATGCCGGAGGGCACCCGGACCCCGAGAGCGGGGCCATCGCCCCACCGATTCATCTGTCCACGACGTTCGAGCGGAAGGCAGACGGCGAAACGCCGCACGGCTACGGCTACATTCGCGAAACCAATCCAACTCAGGAGCGCCTCGAGGCTGCATTGGCCACTCTCGATGGCGGCGCGGCATCGCTCGCTTTTTCTTCGGGGATGGCGGCCGGAGCTGCCGTGGCCCAATCTCTGCGACCCGGCGCGCGCATCATCCTCACCGCAGACAGCTACTATTCATTCAGGGTGCTGGCCTCCGATTTCCTGCAGAACTGGGGAATCGAGTGTCAGCTCGTTTCCATGCACCGTCCCGACGAGGTGGAGGCGGCCCTGGCCCGCCCGGCAGATCTGGTCTGGGCCGAGACTCCCTCGAATCCGCTGATGAACATCACCGATATCCGGGAGGTGGCAGCGCTCGCGCACCGTGGTGGGGCCAGGCTTCTCGTCGACGGAACCTTTGCCACCCCTGCTCTGCAACGCCCTCTCGAACAGGGTGCAGACATCGTCCTTCACTCCACCACGAAGTACCTGGGAGGCCACAGCGATGTTCAGGGGGGATCGCTGACCTTTCTTCACAAGGATGATTTTTACGAGCGGGTTCTGCACGTACGTCACATCCTTGGTGCGGTGGCCTCTCCATTCAATTCCTGGCTCGTTCTTCGGGGGATTCGCTCTCTCTCTGCCCGCATGCGGATGCACTGCGCCAACGCTTCAGCGGTGGCACAGTTTCTTGCCTCGCACGAGGCGGTGGAGATGGTGCATTATCCCGGCCTGCCCACCGATCCCGGACACGGGACGGCCTCCCGTCAGATGCTGGCCTTCGGCGGGATGGTCTCGTTCCGTGTTCGTGGCGACAGGGCCCGGGCCATCGCCGTCGTAGCCGCAACACGCATTTTCGTCCGGGCCACGAGCCTCGGGGGCGTGGAGAGTCTGATCGAGCATCGGGCCTCCAGCGAAGGCCCACTCTCGAAAGTGCCTGAGAATCTGATCAGGCTCTCCGTCGGGCTGGAACATCCGGACGATCTCATCGACGATCTCAGGCAGGCCCTGCAGGGCGGATCCGAAAGCGGGGCACCCTCGTAGGGCTGCATGGCAGGCGGCCGGGATTTCTCCGGGGATGGTGCACTCGGTCAACGATTCGACCCCGGGAAGGGCAAAGGGGTGCGGGCCGCACGTGCGGCCCCACGAGCATCCGCGTCGAGGTTCGCGCTAAAATGATCGAGGATTGAACGGAGGCCGGAAGTGGCTGCGAATTTCGAAGTGACCTGTCCCTGCTGCGAATCGCTGATCGTCGTCGATCGGATCAGCGGCGAAGTGCTGATGCATACCCCCCGGAAGTCGTCCGGACCGCCTTCGCTGGAGGCCATGGTTTCCCAATTGGCATCGAGCAAGTCGGACATGGCCAGAAAATTCGAGAAGAACCTGGAGAGCCAGAAGGACCGCGGAAGGATCCTCGAGGAAAAATTCAAGGAAGCGATGCAGCGCGCCGACAAGTCGGATAAGCCCTTCCTCAATCCCATGGACCTCGATTGATGTTGACGATCGGCGGAACAAATCCGCGGGGAATGCCGACCTCCTCAACCGGGAATTCCCTTTCTCCATGACCTTCGATCCCGACGCTGCAGGCGCTCCCGATTCCGGAGTGTACGGACTACCGTTCAAGCCGGAGGAGGCGCGCGTAGTCATCGTTCCCGTTCCCTTCGAGGCCACCACCTCCTACGGAGGCGGAGCGGCTGCGGGTCCCGCCGCCGTTCTCAATGCCTCTCGCCAGGTCGACCTTTTCGACCGCGAAACAGGCAAGCCGTACGAGCAGGGCATCGCCATGCTGGCCATTCCCGAGATGGTGATCGCCTGGAACGACGAGGGCAAGGCTCTGGCCGCTCCCATCGTCGAAGCCGGTGGGGTGCGCGACGAATCGGAGCGGGCAATCGCGGCGAAGGTGGATGAGCTGGGGGATCGCCTCAACGATTGGGTTTACAGAACGACCCACGAACTTCTGGCCATGGGTAAGCTGGTGGTCACTCTGGGAGGCGACCACTCCGTGCCCTTCGGATCGATTCGTGCGCATGCCGAACAGTTCCCGGGAATGGGAATTCTTCACCTCGATGCTCACGCCGATCTTCGCCACCGATACGAGGGATTTCACTGGTCCCATGCCTCGATCTTCAACAATGTCATCCGTGAGATTCCGGACGTCGGGAAACTGGTGCAGGTGGGCGTCCGGGACATCGGCCGTGCCGAGTTCGAAATGATCGAGCAGTCCGGCGGAAAGATCGTCACCTGGTTCGATCCCGATATCGCGTCCGAAAAGGATCGTGGAACGCCGTTTGCGGAAATTGCTGACCGCATCGTGGCCGGGCTTCCCGGCGACGTCTATCTCTCCTGGGACATCGACGGTCTGGATCCGACGCTCTGTCCGCACACGGGAACGCCTGTTCCCGGTGGCCTTTCCTGGCACGAGGCGATCTCACTTCTGCGGGCGGTGGTACGTTCAGGACGGAGAATCGTAGGCCTCGATCTCTGCGAAGTCTCTCCCGGTGACACGGAGTGGGATGCCAACGTCGGGGCGCGCCTTCTGTACAAGATGATCGGGTTCGCTCTCCTCTCAACGGACCATACGCGATGACAGGGAGAATTCATAAAGCGAAAAAGCCTCGCGGTGGCGAGGCTCGGTGATTCGACCTCAAAGGTTCTGTCAGACCGCGGTGACGTTGGTTGCCTGCAGGCCTTTCGGGCCCTGGGTGACGTCGTATTCCACCGCTGCGCCTTCCTTCAGGGTCTTGAATCCGTCGCCCTGAATGGCTGAATAATGGACGAACAGTTCTTCGCCATTGGCACCCGTTATGAAGCCGTACCCTTTGGCCTCGTTGAACCACTTGACGCTTCCGGACTCTCTCATCAACGCTCTCCTTTGCGAACGTGAGGCCTCGCCTCGCCGGCAGCCGGCACGTCGCCTGACGTGGCAGGTTCGGCTGCCAAACCAGATCTGCTAACTGCGCAAAACCTGGCTTCATTCCAAAACTGCACGTAAAAGTTATTGATGAGTACGCCGGTAGGTACGCTGCAGGATCAGCCCTGCGACTCAGCCTGAACGGCCAGCTTCGCTGCGATCATTACGTGGTGTTCCAGACCCAGAAGGTCGGCCAGCTTTCGCACCAGATAGTTCTCATACTGATGCAGTTGGCCGTCAGAGTAGACCATTCTCCACATCGTCTTCACGATCTCGATCCGCTCGTCTAGGGTGGTGGTGCCTCGGATGAGGTTTGTGAGGTTCCAGTGATCGATGGTGTTGCTTCGCATCTCATCTGCGGACTCGATCAATTCTCGCGCATCCGTTCCGGAGATACCGAAGCGTTGCTCGAGAAAGGTGAGGAGGCCTTTCTGCTCTTCATTCGAGAACGAGTCGTCGGCGTACGCGATTTCCAGGAGGATGGCGGCAGTAGCCAGCTGCACCTGGCGCGCGGGATCGGCGTCGGATTCCTGATGGATGCCGCCGAAGGCGTTTCCCAGCAGCTTCCGGATTGAATCGAGTGACATAGTCCTAGTTTACTTCTCAGGCGCTGATTTCGAATGTGGAAGAATGCAGCGACCGCCTTCTGTTGTGTGCTTCGAAGAGATAGTGAACCGGAGGATTGGATGCCAGTGACTGCAATGAAGAACCTGCCTGACGATGCCCACGTGTGGATCTTTGGAGCGTCGTCGGCCCTCAATCCGGAGCAGTCCGAGGTCCTCCTGCGCGCCGTTGAAGAATTTCAGAGAAACTGGGCGGCCCATGGAGCACCGCTGACGACAGCGGGAGATCTTCGCGATCAGAGATTTCTCGTCGTCGCCGTCGAGCCTTCGGTCGATCCATCGGGATGCTCGATCGATCGCTTGTTCAAACTTCTGCAGTCGCTGAGCGGCGAACTCGGGATCTCCCTTGTCGATTCCGGATCGATTTTTTATCGGGACGACCGGGGCGAGGTTCAGGCTGCGACGCGGGACGAGTTCCGAAACCTGGCGCAGCGTGGTGCGGTGACCGGGGAATCAATCGTCTTCGACAACGCGGTGCAGACGCTCGGCGACCTTCGCCATGGGCGATGGGAGAGACCCGCATCGCAGTCGTGGCACGGCCGGTTGATGGCGCCCGCCGGCGCATTCGTCAGCACCTGAAGCTTCTCGAGGCCGCTCGCGCCGTCGGCATCGGGCCGTCACGGGCCATGATGCGTTCGCCGTTGTTCACCGGGCTGTCGCCCGGCTCGCGTCGGTCGTGAAGAGTCCTACGAACCCGCCTCCAGCGCCATTTCCACGATCGCTTTCTGCTGCTCCTCGTGGCGATGGTGGGACCCGGTGGCCGGTGAAGCGCTGAAGGGACGTCCGACATACTTCAGGGTCTGCCCCTGGCGAAGCGCACCGATCAAACGTTCGTCGATGAAGTCCCAGCCTCCCATGTTGCGCGGTTCCTCCTGCACCCACACAACCTCGGTGGCGTTCGCATAGCGGGCCAGAACGCCCCGCAGAAGTGCGTCGGGCCAGGGGTAGAACTGCTCCAGCCGCAAAACAGCAACGTGGCCAGCATTCCGCTCCGTGCGGGCGGAGTCCAGTTCGTAGAAGATTTTTCCGGACGTGATCAATATTCGCGACACTGCGCCGCGGTCCGTTTCGGCGTCGGCGCCGAAACGAGGATCGTCGAGGACCGGCTCAAATCTGCCCTCGAGCAGCTCCTGTACGGAGGAGACCGCCCGCGGATGCCGGAGCAGCGACTTCGGCGTCATGATTACGAGCGGCTTGCGTGGGTTCGTCTGCATCTGTCTGCGCAGGACGTGAAAGTACTGCGCGGGCGTGGTGGCGTTGACGACGAACATGTTTCCCTCGGCACTGAGGATGAGGAAACGTTCCAGTCGGGCGCTGGAGTGCTCCGGCCCCTGACCTTCGTATCCGTGGGGGAGCAGAAGAACCACACCGCTGTGCTGTCCCCACTTTTCCTCGGCACTGGTGATGAACTGGTCGATGACAATCTGAGCGCCGTTCATGAAATCCCCGAACTGCGCTTCCCAGAGGACGAGCGTGTTCGGGTCGGCCACTGAGTAGCCGTATTCGAACCCCAGTACGCCGTACTCCGAAAGCAGCGAATCGTACACGGAGAAGTTCACTGCCGCTCCATTCCCCATCGCCTCAGCGCGGATGGCGTCGAGCTGCTCCGGGGGAACGATGTCCGGCTCCTCCATGGCGTAGCCCTGATCGCTGGCCAGCAGGTTCAGTGGCGTGAAACGGGCGCCGCTGCCGAAATCGAAAAGGACCGCGTGCCGTTGCGAGAATGTTCCTCTGCCGCTGTCCTGGCCGCTGAGTCGTACTCGAAATCCGTCCATGAGCAGCGTGCCGAAAGCCAGGGCCTCGGCGGTGGCCCAGTCCAGCGATTGGGCGCCGGAGACCATGGCCTTCCGCTTCTCGATCAGACCGCGGAGCTTGGGATGAATGGTGAATCCCTCGCGGAGGGTCGTGATTGCTTCACCCACCTTCTGCAGCGTTTCCGTGTTCACGCTCGTGTCGACAGACGGTGAATTCTGATAGCCGGTCACATCCTCGTCGGTCCAGAGAGGAGCGGATTGAACGGGTGGGGGAGAATCCGACTCACGGGTGCGGTCGAAGGCCTCCTGCAGCTTCTGCTGGAACGCCTCCAGCCATCGCTCAGCCTCCTCAGGATCGAGATCCCCTTTGCGCAACAGCGTTTCCGTGTACAGCTTTCGGACAGATCGATGTTCCTTGATCAGCTTGTACATCCGCGGCTGGGTCAGGGAGGGCTCGTCACCCTCGTTGTGTCCATGCCGCCGGTAGCAGACCATGTCGATCACTACGTCCTTCTTGAACTCCTGTCGGAAGCGATAGGCAAGCGTGGCCGCCCGGATGCAGGCTTCGGGATCGTCGCCGTTCACATGAAAGATCGGCGCCTGGACCATCTTGGCCACATCTGTTGCGTAGGTGGTTGATCGTGCCGCTTCCGAGCCCGTGGTGAATCCGATCTGATTGTTGATCACGAAGTGGATGGTGCCGCCGGTCTTGTATCCACGAAGCTGCGAGAAATTCAGAGTCTCGGCCACGACTCCCTGACCGGCGAATGCCGCGTCACCGTGAATGAGAAGTGGGATGACGCGCGAGCGGCTGAAATCGTTGCTGAGCTTCTGCTTCGAGCGCACCATGCCTTCCACGATCGGATCGACGGCTTCGAGATGGCTCGGATTCGAAGCCAGGGTGATGTCCAGGTCCCGGCCATCGGTGGTGGTGTGCGTACCTTCGGCGCCGAGGTGATATTTGACGTCGCCCGATCCCTGGGTGGTGTTCGGATCGATGTCGCCCTCGAACTCATGAAAGATCTTCTCGTAGGATTTTCCGAGGATGTTCGCCAGCACGTTCAGGCGGCCGCGGTGAGCCATCCCCATGACTACTTCCTCGACGGCGTCCTGTCCGCAGAGATTGAGGATGTGATCCAGAAGGGGAATGGCAGTCTCCGCTCCCTCCATCGAGAAGCGCTTGTGACCGACGTACTTGGTGTGCAGGAAACGTTCGAAGGCTTCGGCGTCGTTGAGCTTCACGAGGATGCGGCGCTTCAGCGCGCCGTCGAGCGGGGCGGAGTTCCGGGTCGGTTCCATCTGATCCTGCAGCCACTTCTTCTGCACTGGATCCTGGATGTGCATGTATTCAGCGCCGAGCCGGCTGCAATACGTCTGACGGAGGGTATCGAGGATGTCGCGCAGTTTGCTGGAGCTGTTTCCGCACAGGCCTCCGCAGAGGAATTCCCGGTCGAGGTCCCAGATCGTCAGGCCCCAGGAGGCAAGGTTCAGTTCCGAATGATGTCCGACCTTGTATTCAAGAGGGTCGAGATCCGCAAGCAGGTGACCGCGGACGCGGTAGACGTTGATCAGCTGCAGAACGGCCGCCTCTCTCCGGATCGATTCGTCCCGATGCGAGTTGAGCACCGAGGACCTCCGATCCATTGACCAGTGTTCCGGCTCGTACGGGATGCGCAGGTCGCGAAAGATTTCCGTGTAAAAGCCGTCCTCGCCGATGAGCAGGCTGTGAATCTTCGCCAGGAACGCTCCGGACTCCGCCCCCTGAATGATTCTGTGGTCGTAGGTGCTGGTAATGGTCATGACCTTGGAGATTCCAAGGTCGGCCAGAGTCATGGGGTCCGCTGCTGAATACTCGGCCGGGTAGTCGATCTGTCCGGTGGCTACGATGGTGCCCTGAGACTCCATCAGCCGCGGAATTGACGAGACGGTCCCGATCGTGCCGGGGTTGGTCAGCGAGATCGATGTGCCTTCGAAGTCGGCAATCTCCAGACTGTTATTCCGGGCCTTGCGCACCAGATCGTTGTAGTTTTTCAGGAAGCCGGCGAAGTCGAGTGTCTCTGCGTTCTTCACGTTTGGAACGACCAGAGAGCGGGAGCCATCCTTCTTCTCCACGTCGATGGCCAGACCGAGGTTGACACGATCGCGATCGATACGCGCCGGCTGACCGTCGTTCATGACGAACGACGAGTTCATTCGCGGGAAATCTTTCAGGGCTTTGACGATGGCCCAGCCGATGACATGGGTGTAGGACGCTTTCGGCTGACCGACCATGGCCAGGTGCGCGTTGATCGTGCGCCGGTTCTCCTCGAGCACTTTTACCGGCAGCACCCGTACCGAGGTGGCGGTGGGCACGCTCAGCGAGCTCTCCATGTTCTGAACGATGCGTGAGGCTACTCCGCGGAGCGGAACGACCTTCTGTGCGGCCTCTTCGGCTACGCTCCCCGTTTCACTGCTGACTGGGGCGGCCGGCGGCGTCTTCGGGGAGGACACTGCGGCCGTGCTGGGGGCAGGAGCCGGTGCCGAGGGAAGCGATACGTGGCGGGCCATCGGCGCGGCCGCGGCCTGCGTTTGGGCCAGCGACTCTTCCAGTTCGTCGATGTAGGCATCTTCCGGTCGCGCTGGCGCGTACCCCTCGAAGAATTCACGCCAGTTGGCGCTCACCGAGGATGGATCGTGAAGGTACTTCTCGTGAAGCTCCTCGATGAAGGCGAAATTTGCACCGTAAGAGTAAGACGTGGTCATTGACTATCCTTTTTCTGCGTCGGTGTTCCGGCGGATCCATTAGAACAAATCTTTTGCGGCCGTGATTCATTCTCGCGGGTCGGGTTTCGGCGATTCAGCCGCGCTCGGCCCGGTCCCCTTCGATGAGGGCGAGCGAGAGGGAGGTCAGCCCCAGCCACCCCAGGCCGGCCGCGAAACCGGCAAGAACATCGGAAGGGAAGTGAACGCCAAAGTAAACTCGTGAGACACCCACGCTGAGGATGGTCACACCGGCCACGGCCTGAGCGCAGACCTGTTTCGCCAGGCCCTCGTCGTAAACGAGATGATGGGCGATGATCGGAAATGTGGCCGCGGCCAGAAGGGAATGTCCGCTGGGAAAACTGTGGGACTTCGGCAGGCGGATCAGCCTGCGCAGTTGCTGGGGCCTCTGCCGCCGGAAGATGTTTTTGAGAATCGTGTTGATGGCCATGGCTCCACCCGTGCTGACCACCACGGTCAATGCCTCACCGGGCTTATGGCGTTTCATCATCATCAGAGCAGTGAGTCCAGCGCCCGTACCGACGGCGATGTGCGTACCCATGTAGGTCGCCAGCCTCATCACCTCGTCGGCACGTTTCGAGCTCAGGCTCTGCGTGGCGTGGAGAATTCTGATGTCGAGGGCGTCCGCCTTTCCGGCCACGACTCGATCGGCCTGACGCTGAAAAAACCAGAAGGCCAGGGATGACATCACTACGCCTCCGGTCATTCCGATTATCTGAGGAAGAAACGTCCCTTTCGATTTCCCCGCCTGCTTCGCCTTGCCGCGACGTTTTTTCTCTTTCATTTACGGTTGCCGATCCTATCGACCGCCCTCCTCAGGTTCAAAGATTCTTCTCCAGAATGACGAATCGTGCCGCGGGTGAAGCTCCACAGGCGCGTTTGTAAAAATCCAGAGCTGCCGCCCAGGCGATAATCGCTTCTCCGAATCCGCGGACCTTCATGTCTCTGAGCGACGCAAGGAGCAGACCACGCCCGAAACCCCGGCCACGGGCAGCGCTGCTCACCCCGGTTGGTCCGTACCATGGCAATCCGGCGTTGTTGGCCAGATGCGCGCTGAATCCTACGATCTCACTACCTTCCTCGGCGATGAACATCGAGGGCAGAGGGTGTTCGAAGGCGAAGTCTGCCTCGAAGCACCAGCTCCTGCCGAACTCTTCCCTGATGTAATTCGCCACCCGCACACGCTCGCCAATGTTCGGCCGGCGGATCCTCGACCCGGTGCCCGCATCCGGTCCCTGCGTTTCCAGAAAGCCAAGGTCGGCGCGCAGGTTCACGGCTCGGGCGGGCCGCGAATAACCAAGCGAATCGAAAAAGGCCAACGATCCGGCGTCCTCCGTCCACACCCCGGGGGTGAAGTAGTTTCCCGGCTCCGCCGCGATCACGACGTTCGTTTCGCCTGAGGCTGCTGCGCGGCTTTCGACCGCAGCCATCAGTGTGCGACCCAGGCCGCGCCGGCGGGCAGAGGATGCGACTCCGATGAGCCGGACGAATCGTCCGCATCGAACGACCGCGCCCACAAGCCGGCCCTCCTCGATTGCGCCCAGCACCTCCGCGGCCCCGTCCACCCCGGGACGATCCAGCTTCTCGCGGATCACCATGTCCAGAGGGTAGGGGGCGTTGCTCGTTCCAGCGAGCAGGGCGGCAAGGTCGTTGCGCGACGAGGAAATCGATTCGACGGTGACCACGCGGTGCAGTCTAACGTCCCGGTTGGCGAAATCAGGCGCGAAAAAACTAAAAGGCGGGGATGCCGGTAGCGGTGACCATCGCCAGTGTGGACCGGATGTACAGCAGGGTCCAGCGTGCCGGACATTCATCGACCCTCCGCTAGCGAGAGTCCGTCGATCACACGCGTTGACCGCTGTTCTGGCGCTTCCTTCGCAAGAGACCGCCGGAGGAGGTTGCCATGGCTGGTGAGATCATCGCTTGTTCTCAGTGCGGGCAGTCAAATCGGGTTCCTTCACTCTCGGAAGGGAAAGCCGCCCTCTGTGGAAAGTGCCGCGCTCCTCTCGGATCTCCGACTGCCGAGCCCATCACGGCGACCGACTCCGACTTTGCTTCACTGATTTCCGCAGGCGAACCTGTGGTCGTCGACTTCTGGGCCCCGTGGTGCGGCCCCTGCCGCCAGTTCGCTCCAGTGTTCGAAGCCGTCGCGGAGGAGCGGAAAGGCATTCGATTCGCCAAACTGAACGTCGACGAGAACCAACGGACGGCTGCGCGATACCAGGTCTCCAGCATTCCCACGCTGCTTTTCTTCAACGAAGGAGAAGTGGTCGGGCGGCAGGTCGGCGCTGTCGGGCGCAGCCAATTCGATCAGGTCATCGACAGGTACCTGGGGCAGTGAGATCCGAGCAGAGGCTGTTCGATATTCGAAGCCAGGAGATGGCGAACTTTCTGAAGAAGCTGGTGCTCGTCGTGGCCACCGTACTCCTCCTCACGCTGTTCTGGTTCGTACGGCACGTACTTCTCCTGATTTTCG
>JBDTRY010000003.1:0-60093 GCA_039931435.1 Acidobacteriota bacterium
GCTCCGTTGCCGGAAGTGGGATTGGAGAGATTCACGGAGAAGGTCTCATCGGGCTCGTCCCGAGTGTCGTTATTGATGGTGATAGAGATGGTCTTGGTGGAGAGGTCGCCGTCGCTCCAGGTGACCGTGCCGTTTTTGGTCACGTAGTCGGAGCCGGCGAATGCCGTTCCGTCGCTGGTGGCGTAAGACACAGTGTGCGAGCCGACACCCGTCCCGCTACGCGTGAGCGTGATGGGAACGGTGCCCACAGATTCGGCCACCGTGTAACTGGAAGGCGCGAATTGGATCGTGTCGGCAAAGGACGGAGAGGCTACGAAGAGAACGGCTGCGACGAATGTAAGCGCATGCAGAACGCCCATTCGTCCGGGTTTGTTCGAGGACGCTCTGGCAAGAGAGTCGACGTTTGCTGAGGCGTTCACTGTCGTGTGCGCATTCATGACGAAGCTCCGACCGTTGTTGCCGTGCCTGCGCTGCGTCCGTTTCCGTAGATCGTGCAGACTCCGCTGCTCTCGGCCAATGACGCTCCGCGGGGATGGGCGAGCGTGACGAGGAACTTTCGATCTTCATTTCGACCGGCGCCAGGGAGCACTCGGACGAGCAGTCGCGCCGCTGTTTCACCACGGGGAATGATCAACGTTCCCGCTGCCTGCTCGTAATCGGATCCGGCGTGAGCGTCACGGTCTTCAGTGATGTACTCGATGGCCACATCCGCGAACGCCGGAGCGGAGAGCTGGACGGTGAAGGCAGCGACGGCTGGACCCCGTTCATTCGCCGTCAGGCCGATGTCGTTGATGGTGATGGCGGGCTGCGTCTGCGCATACGCCGTTACGGCCGAGGCGGCGAGAAATCCCGCCAGAAGTCGAACAACATGCTTCACATTTCTGTGACGTGTCATCAGTCCACCCTTGGAAAATCGGAGTCGTGTACGGGGTGGATGCTACGGATGGGACGTCATTCCAGCGTCAGCCGGACTGTCAATGAACCGTCAATAATAGAAACGGGCTGAAGATCAGTTCGGCCGGGCAGAAAGCTAGACGAACCAGGAACGACGGGAGTTTCGAAAGTCGCCGTTCGAGACCAACGCCTCCCGTATCATAATGAAAAGCAAGCTACTTAAAGCTGTCGATGGTTCTTGGCCAGAGAGAGCCGGATCGCTGCCCAACATAGTCATGAGCGGCCCGAACGTGAGCGGGCGAGGCCTTCCTGCCTTTTATCAATTCCGAAAGATTCGCGGCGGAGAGATAAACACTCAATAACCTTTCCACGCGTCGGCAAACAAAAGGCAAACACTGCAAAGCGATCGAGCCGTAACTCATTCTCTTCGTCGCATTGTGTTTCCGAATACCGCCCCTTGCCAGCAACAGCCTCTCCGCAAACTCTCGAACCTGGCATCGGTGTATAGAGAAGTCCGGAAGTCAGCGTCGAGCAAGCCCTCGGGTAAGGTTCGAGATCGAGTGCCACCCTTCGCGGGCGCATTCGCCCGAAGTTTTTCGCTGGCGGTTGATCAATGGTTTCCGGGAAGGAGAGGTATCAACCGATCGGCCTTCACTTTCCTCGGCAAAGCCGATGTCAGACCCTGAATACCTTCGCCAAATTCATCGGTGCAGTAATCGGTGCAGTAGACGATTGGCACATCATTCGTAGGAAGGAGAGCGGGAATGCCTCCTTCATTTCAGTTGATGTCACGTAACGAGCGCTCCGAAAGGATGCATCCCCTTCGCCAAAGACTCTGTTCTCTGCTCTTCGCGTTGCTGGCCTTCCGCGCTTCTGCGCAGGTGACGGTTACAGGCGTCGTCGTTGACCCTTCGGGAGCCGTTCGCGATTCCCTGCGGCGAACTCTGCCGTCGCGATTCACCCCGGGTACATCTGCCGTCTGCTAAATTAAAACGATGAGTGATGCATCGAGAAATGCAGTAGCAGCCCCATCCTCGTTCGGCCGCACGATGCTGAGCAAAGTCCCCGAGGTGACGCTTTACTTCTGGGTAGTGAAGGTCTTGTGCACGACCGTGGGCGAGACCGCGGCCGACTTACTCAACGAAAACCTTCACCTCGGCCTGACCGGCACGACCGTGGTCATGGGCATTCTGCTGGTCATCGCGCTGATCGTGCAATTCAGGACGGCGCGATATGCCCCGGCCATCTACTGGCTGGTCGTGGTTTTCCTCAGTGTCTTCGGCACCCTCATCACCGACAATCTGACGGATAACCTCCATGTGCCGCTCACCACGACCAGCATCATTTTCGCCGTGGCCCTGGCCATCGTCTTTGCCACGTGGTACTGGTTCGAGAAGTCGCTGTCGATCCACTCGATCTACACGACACGCCGAGAGTCTTTCTACTGGCTGGCCATTCTCTTCACGTTCGCACTGGGAACGGCTGTCGGCGATCTCGTGGCTGAGCAATTTAAGGTTGGCTACCTGCTTTCGGCCGGCATCTTTGCCGCGATCATCGCTATCGTTGCACTCGCTCATTTTCGCTTCGGCGCGAACGCCATTCTTTCCTTCTGGATCGCATACATCGTCACCCGACCCCTCGGCGCATCCCTGGGCGACTACCTTTCCCAGTATCCCAAGGACGGGGGATTGGGGCTCGGGGCCGTCGTCACCAGTGTCATCTTCCTGGCGGCAATTCTCATCGTCGTGACCTATCTCGCCGTGACAAAAAAGGATGCGCCTCAGGAGCGCAACGAGGTCTGAACCGGCGCTCCTTGTTTGTGGGTCATTCGGGATCGAGTGGGTGAATGGCCTAAGCACCCTTGGTTTCAACCGACGACAGGCCTCGCCGAGCCAGTCCAGAAAAATTCAACACCGCGCAAGTACGTGGATCGGAAGTTTCTCGTCGCGGTCAAAGTGCGAGGTCGAAGGGGAAAGCACTTCACGGACTCAGTCCGAAGCGATCTCAACCCACGGCGAATCCGGCAGCTGGGGATTATGTTTGCGCTTCATCGCTGTGTCGCTTACTCCTTGCCTTGCGGTGACCGCTACGATTCTGACCCTCAGCCCACCCAGAGCGGCGCGAGCTCGACGCTGACTGCTTCGAACGGCGAGCGAATCCGCACTGCGTAATGTCGCTATCGGTATCCCGCGGCCTGCAACTCGAACAGCTCTGCATATCGTCCGTGCTGCGCCAGCAGTTCTTCGTGCGTTCCGGAAGCCTCCAGCTGCCCTTGGGCGAGAACGAGGATTCGATCGGCCATTCGCACGCTGGAGAAGCGATGGGAGATCAGCACTGCGGTCTTGCCTTCGCTCAATTCCTTGAAGCGTTGAAAGACTTCAAACTCGGAACGGGCGTCGAGCGCGGCGGTCGGTTCGTCCAGGATCAGCACCTGCGCGTCGCGCATGTACGCGCGGGCAATGGCAACTTTCTGCCATTCACCTCCCGAGAGATCCACTCCCGTGCGAAATCGTTTGCCGATGATCTGATCGTACCCCTGGGCCAATTTGCGGATGAGTTCATCGGCCATGCTGCGCTCGGCGGCGGCCCGGATGCGGGAACGGTCCTCCCGCGCTTCGATCCGTCCCACCGCGATGTTGTCGGCCGCGGTCATGTGGTAGCGGACGAAGTCCTGGAAGATCACTCCGATATTCGAACGGAGCGAATTGAGGTCGAACTCGCGCAGATCGTGTCCATCGAGAAGGATTCGTCCTTCATCCGGTTCGTAAGGTCGGGCCAGCAACTTCACCAGTGTGGTCTTTCCCTCGCCGTTCTCTCCCACCAGGGCCAGCACTTCGCCCGCATGGAGCGTAAAGCTCAGGTTTCTCACTGCCCAGCGCTCGGCCTCGTGAGCGGGTATGGGTAAGAAGGGTCTACCATCGGATTTTGACGCAGAACCACGGTAGATCGAAGTCGGTGCTGGTCGAAGGGAACGATCGTTCCTCAGCACGCGACGAAAGATCCTGGAGTTGAAGCACTTGCGTGAGGCGCTGCCGCTGGCAAAGCGGGTCCTGCATCGGGTGGGAGTGACGCCGGTGGAGAACGAGCAGCTCAAGCGCTTCCCACGGCGCAGGCACCAACTGGTCGAGGAGAAGAAGCGGTGAGCAACCGGCCGTGGGCGGATCTTCAAGCGGTCTCGCCCGGGCTGCTGGAGATCGCCGGGGACATCGACAACCGATGGTTCCTGAGCTTGCTGAGCTGTCGTCGGAAAATCAGGGTAGTTGGATCGCAGTTAGCAAGGGGATGACTCGAAGGAGAACTCATGAGAATACGCTTTGTGTCCCTGGCAGCACTGACTTTCGTGATGACATTGCCGGCAATCGCCGCAGGCCCGGACGGGGCCGCACTCTTCAAGAAGTCGTGCGTAAGCTGCCATGGCGCCGACGGCGCCGGACAGACTACGATCGGCAAAAAGCTGAAGATGCGCGATCTTCGCTCGCCCGAAGTCCGGAAACAGACCGACATCGAGCTGATGAAGATCATCGCCGGAGGGAAGGAAAAAATGCCGGCGTACGGGCAGAAGATGTCGACGCCCGAGATCCAGGCGGTGATCGCTTACATTCGCACACTCAAAAGCGACTGAAAAAGCGTCCCAACCGCAAGTCGTATCTTCGGCGAGGATCCCCTGGGGATCCCGCCGGCTTGATGGCACTGAAACGATTCAGGGGTGCCAGCGGAGGTACACGCCGTAGCGGCTGGCATCGAACTTTCCGTATGACGGAGAGGGTTCGTCATATTTGTCGCGATCCCATTCGACCGCGACCCCTGTCTTCGACTTGAAGTCGTACGTGAGGCGAAGGCGATAGCGGTCCATGTCGAAGGGAGTCGTTCCGCTATTCTCGAATCGTCCCAGGCTGGTGTCGAGTGAGAACGGGCCGCGCAGGAAGCTCACGCCGCCTTCCCGCGCTTTGCCGTTTTCGCTATGAACCGACTCGTCGATGCTGAAGTTTTCCGGATGCCGGAAGCTGATGTTGCTGTCAGCTCGGAACTGCGAGAGGGATCCCCGCAGCCGCAACCAGGCCCTCGGCGCCACTTCAACGTCGCCGCTATATTGGCGGATTCGCGCATCGTAACCGGCCTCGGGCCGGTCGTTGCTTTGATTGGTGCGCTCCGCGGTGAGGCCGGCGCGGAAGAAGTCCTTCGGCGAACTCCACGCTCCGCGAACGCGGACGCGATCACGATCGAGAAAATCAGTCCGAAAGACGGGATTGTCAGCATTGTCGGTGCGCCAGGCCGCGCCGAGCATGAGGCCGGACTGTCTAAACGTGCCGCTGACATCGAACGTATGCACGCGTCGGTCGAACTGGCCTTCCTGAGCGCCCGGCACAACGATTTCCGAGAGGTCCGGCGAAACCTTGACGTCCTGTTTCGATTCCCGATATTCACCACGAAGAGCAAAGGGTCCCAGGGCCCGTGCGGACACTGAGGCGTTGAGGACATCCTCGTTGCGGTCCAGGGAGCTGGACGCCTTCAGGATGGTCTCGAGGTCGCGCCGGTCTACCCCTCCGAAGGTGATGCTCTGAAGAAAAATCGTGGTGATGAGCGCTGAGCCGTCCAGCTCGCGATGCTCTTTCTGAAAACCAGCGGACACGTCGACGTTCGGATATACGGTGATTTCCGCCCGCCCGCCTCCGCGCCAGGTGGTGTTTTTTGCCGAGGAGCTGCCTTGCTCAGAGATCCCCGTGAAGAAGCGGCTGATGGGAAATGAAATGAACGTCCCGGCCGCGTTCTCGCTCTCGCTGCCGTCGGAGTCAGCGGCGAAGCGGACGTAGTTGCCGATCAGGCGGATGCGCGTCAGTGGCTGGCCCGTGATGTAGAAATTCGTAAAGGGTGTGTCGACGTCGGTGCGGTCGGTGCGGCTGATGGTCTGGGCGCTGACGGGTTGGTCGAGGATGGATCCGGGATTGTTGCCGGCTCCCGCTCCGGAAGCGAGCGAGAGTGAATCAGTTCCACGAAAACTTCGCCAGCCCTGCGTCAGCTGACCCTGGACAGATCCGAAGTGAAATGATGCGCCGGCCCGGAGCTCGCGGTCCCGTTCCTTCAGATTGTTACTGAGGCGGAACTCGTCCTGCCCGAGGTTGTACGTTGTTGTTCCGGGACCATGGTTGTCGTTCCATGTGTAGCCGACGAACGGTACGATGGCTCGGTCCGGCAGCAGTTCCAGATCGACGTCGAGCATTCTGCGCGTGCGTTCGTAGGTGTGCTGTCCCGGGACGATACCCTCACCAAGCAGGGGATTTGCGAATCCGGGCAACGCACTGAATGCGTTTGTGGAGCGATACCCTACGCGCAGGTGATAGCGGCGGCTCTTTTCTGCTTCGATGCGAAGCGAGCCGGCCGGACCGGCTCCAAGGTCGCTGACATCGACGCGGAAGCGGTCCATGAACGTGGTCCTGCCACTGAAATCGGACGTGGCCAGAGTGAAGTTGCGGATGAGCAGGCCGTCCCGCTCGTTGATCTGGGTTCGGTACATGTCCTCACTGCCTTTGAGATCGAGCCAGCGGTAGCCGATCTCGAGATCGAACGGCACCGTTTGCGCCTGGGCAGTGAAGGCGACCGCAACGACCGTTGCAGACAGCAATGTGGTGAGGATTCGTCTCATCTCAGCCTCGCCTACTTCAGCAGTTGCGGATCGCGGTTGGAGCCGTGGACGGCAACGTGACAGGTCGTGCAGTTCTGAAAACGCGGGCTGCTGAGGTTATGAAACGACGGCGGTTGGGACCCCAGCGTATCGCCACCGATGGGCGAATGACATTCGATGCAGAGCTGCGCGACCGTAGCTCGTTTGAGCTGTTTCGGGTTCGAGGAACCGTGCGGCTCATGGCAGGTCATGCAGTCCCCGGCGGCCAGCGCGCCGTGCTGGAAAACAAAGGGGCCACGCTTATCGGCATGGCAGGACAGACAGGGCAGCTCACCGGCACGGGTCCTGCGCAGGCTTTCTCTCCCCGGCATTCCGTGCGGCTCGTGGCACGATGAGCATTCCATTCCGCCCCGCCCGATCCGGTGAGCGAAGGGCTTGTTGCGCATCGAAGCTACCTGGGTCATGTGGCATGTGTCGCAGAGGGCCATCTCCCGTTTTACCAGCAGATGCGGCGAGTGCGGGTCCGCAGCGTGAATGGCGTGGCAGGTCAGGCAATTGACCGCCGTTGAATTCGCGTGCACGCCCGCGTGACGGGAGACCTGGTCGGTGCTGACGTCGTGACAGGACAGGCAGGTTTTGTTCGCGCCCGTCACTCCCACCGGTTTGTAGATCTTGTCCGTTTCGCCACCGCTCTCGATATGCGCTTGGCCGTCACCGTGACAGGTCTCACAGACCGCATTGGGAATCTCGCCGTCTTTCACCTTGCCATGACCATGCGGGTTCGAGCCGAACGTGGCCATGGCGTCATGGCACTGCGTGCAGGCAGGGAGCGCTTCCGCTTCACCAGCAGAAGCCGGCGTCGCTTCGGGAGTCGCCTCCGGCGAAGCCTCGGGCGAGGGCTGTTCGGCGGGCGCGGCCGTCGTGGTTTGCGGCTGTTCCGTGGGAGTGGGAGCGGGAGTTGTGGATTGCGGACCGCTGGCGCACAGCCCCGGCACGGCGAGACAGAGCACGAACGCGAGGGGCCCGATCCAACGGTGTCTCATTTTTACTCCTGGACGCTGTGGGGGGACCTTGCGGTCCCCCCATGCGCTCGACTCTATCGGGCGTGAACGCGCTCCACCGACCAGTCCTTGCCGGTGCCGTGGCAGGTTGCACAGGCTTCGGCGGGAGTGGTGCCTCCGGGGAAGGTGACCGTATTCAGGAACGCATGTGCGGCCGCATCTCTGTTGTCGTGGCAGCCCAGACAGGAAGCTGTGGCCGGACCCTGCGGACTGAAGTAGTCGCGAAGGGTGGTGACGGATCCGATCCTGGTGGGAAGAGGCAGCGTGTACGAAGTGCCGACGTGGCATTTCGCGCAATTGCGGAGATCACCAGGGAAGCGCACTTCGTTGAAGTTGTTCCGGCTGCCGCCGAACCCATAAATGGTGAAGTCCTGCGTCAGTTCCTCACCTTTATGAATCTTGTGGATCATCCGGTTGAAGGAGATGGACTCGGCCGGTCCCTCCGTCGCCGGCCGCTGGGACTGATCGCCCTCGGTCGGATTGTGGCAGATGACACACTCCTCGGTGTTCATTCGCTGACCACCGTGAACTGCCAGCCGGTTGTGGCACTGGTTGCACTGTGCTGTCGAGACCACCATGCGGCGTGGGTCCACCGCCCCGGTCACGGCTACGTACTTGATGGGATTGAAGGCCGCTTCCCGGACGGCAATGTCGGCCTTGCCGTCGGCGCGTTTCAGCGAGACGTTGCGGTAGATGTCGGCGCTGACCGTCCAGGTTCCACTGGCGTCGGCCGGTAGCGCATTGTTGAAGGTGTAGGAGGTGGTCCCTGTGGCCGCGTCGAAGACGGCTTTTGCCAGCGCGCTCTCGCGGAAGTACTTCGAGTAGCTTGAGGTCGGTCCACCAACGATGGGCGCGAACGTGGAGAGCTTCGTGCCATCGACCGCCGTTCCATCACCGTTCGTGATTTTGAACACGACCGTAGGCTTCTTGCCGGCGGCCATGTCGCTCACGCTGACGATCGTGGCCGAGATTCCCTTGAGCTGTTTCGATTTTTCAGGAATCGTATGCGCACCCTTGATGGAAGCGTCGAACTCCTGGCCGCTGTCAGGAATGTGGCAGGAGGCGCAGGCGCTGTCGTTCAACTGCGGGCCGCCCGGGTGATTTATCCCGGTGACCCAATCGATGTCGTCGTGGCACGAGCCGCACGCGGCGCGGCTGGGATAGGTGTACCAGGCGTTCGATTGCGCTCCCTTATTGTTCGGATCCGAGCCTTCGTGGCAGGTCGCGCAATTACGGATGTCCTGAGGGAAGGCCACGGTCGAGAAATCCACAACCGTCTGATTGAAGCCGATGATCTGGTAGGGAGTGCCGGCGATTACGCTGGGGAGGTTCTCGCCGCGGTGGATCTTGTGGGCCATGACCTTCATGTCCACTGTGTTGCCCGTATCAGGATCGGTGGTCTGCGGCTGATGGCAAAGCGCGCACAACTTCACGTCCTGCCGGGCGCCGCCATGAGCGGAAAGCGGATCGTGGCAGCTGTTGCAGGTCGTGGCGGTGCGCATCTTGTCCCATGTCTCAGTGACCGGGGTGCCGTCCGGACGGAAGTCATATTCGACGTTGGCGACGTAGCTCTTTTTCAGTTCTTCGTCGATCCCCGGGACTGCGTTGAGCGCGCGTGTGGCGTAGATGCCGAGCGTATGGGTCTTCGTCACATCGAAGCCCGCGGGGAGTGCCGTTTTGAATGTGTATTTGACGTGCCCGGTCTCCAGGTCCATAAAGGTTCCCCCCGCGTCTGTGCCGGCCTGCATTGCGGACACGCCGGGATGGGGGCTGGACGGCGGGGTCGTCTGCGTCCGTACGGTGTACGACGTGTATTGCCGCGTCGCAGGGTCGTACCACGCCAGGATGAAGCTGATGGAGATCGCTCCCGGAGTGATCTTGCCGAGGCGGTCGAGCGGCTGATCGAGGGAATCCGTGATCGTGAGATCGACCACCGGTCTGCGGTCGGAGCCGATCACGACGGAATTGACCTTGATCTTCAAACCCGGGCGGATGAATTCAATGGACTCCGGTGACAGGAATGACTCGATCTCCGTTGAGGCAAACCCAGTCCTGTTCGGGTCCGACGGAGGCGCAGCCCCACGTCCCCGGCCCGTGGTCTCAGTGGCCAGCAGCGTGCTCGCGAACAGCGCGGCCATCGATACCACGAGAACGGCGCGGTTCATCCCTGACTTCATTCGAGCCTCCATAAACGGCCTCTGGCTTCCATTTTCACTTTTGGAGCGTTTGGAGCGTATTGTATCCGAAGTGGCCCGTCGCTGCCCGCCAACACGCACACATGTGACTGCCGTCACTTCAGCAGGTGAGTGACAACAACTCTGGCTCACCAGGAATGGCGATATATTAGAAAGCCTGTCTGGCTCGCAGTCGCACGGTTCTTGTTCTCATTTTCTCATTCCCATCCCGGCCGTTTCTGCTCCGCTTTGTCAAAACGACTAAAGAAAGGCTTTACCTCATGAGCGCAGATCAGCAGCAATCACAAATGTCACCCAAGCTCGCGTTCCTCCTGGGAGCCGGGACAGCGGTGGTCCTGGCGTTGATCGTAGTCTTCGCAATGAGAGATACGCGTCCGGACTCTTCGTCGGCTGATGCTGGTTCGCCTTCAGTGAACAGATCGGTGGCGCTCCCATTCGAAACGAGCGCCGGAACTACGAGCGGAGCAATCGATCCCGCTCTGAACGCTGATCAGCCTGGCGTGATCTCCGGCACGATTCTTCTTGACGAGGCCGCGGCGAAGACCGTCTCCGGAAAAGTGATCGTGTTCGTCATCGCCCGCGCCGGCACCGGCAAAGGGCATCCCGTCTTTGCCAAGCGTCTGGACGTGACCTCGTTTCCGGTGGCGTTCTCGCTCGGCGCCCGCGACTCGATGATGGCCCAGCCGCCGTCCGATCACCTGCGGCTGGAGGCGCGGATCGACCGAGACGGCGATGCCATCACCCGGGAGGCGGGTTCGCCCTCGGCAACCATCGAGTCCGTGCCTCTCGGCGCTCACGACGTTACGCTGAAGTTGCGGCTCTGACGTTTCACCAATGCTCGAAAGCGCCGATTGCCCCGATCTGCTCGAAACCACGATTACCGGTGGTCTCGCCATCCCGAAGGAGTAACGAATGAACGACGCCCCACGGAAACCGAGTCTGTCCCGGAACGTCATCAGTGCCATCGGCGCATTGATCGTGTTCGTCGCTCTGATGAACACGATCTTCCTGATCTATATAGACAGCCGGCAGACTCATGGAAGCCCGTACCTGGGTATTCTGGCCTGGATCGTCGGTCCCGCCATTCTGTCTTTCGGACTCATTGTCTACATGGCCGGACTGCTGATCGAGAGACGCCGCCGTCGTATGCGGGCGCCGGATGACATTCCGCAATACCCGGCTATCGACCTGAACGTCCATCGAACACGAATGATCGTGGCCAGTATCTTTGCCGGCGTCATCCTCTTCGTCACCGCCAGCGTCATCGGCAGTTTTCAGGCCTTTCACTACACCGAATCGGACGAATTCTGCGGAACGGCATGTCATCAGCCGATGCATCCTGAGAACATCGCTCATCAGATCTCACCACACGCCAGGGTCGCTTGCGTTGCCTGTCACGTGGGAGGGGGAGCGGAGTGGTACGTCCGTTCAAAAATCAACGGCACCCATCAGCTCATGGGTGTGATCACAGGCAACTACAAACGTCCCATCGCCACGCCGATCAACAATCTCCGGCCGGCGCGGGACACCTGCGAGCAGTGTCACTGGCCGGAGAAAAACTTCGGAGATCAACTGAAGGTCTTCAGCCACTACCAGTACGACGAGCAGAGCACGCCAACGGAAGTGCGTCTCCTGATCCACGTTGGAGGCGGTAGCCCCGCCACGGGTGTGGCCCCCGGCATTCACTGGCACATGAATCTCGCAAACAAAATCGACTATGTCGCTGTGGATCCTCAGCGTCAGGACATTCCATGGGTTAGGATGACCGACCGCAACGGCAAAGTCACGGATTACGTTCGAGAGGATTCGAAGGTGACGCCGGCGCAGATTGCAAACGCGCGGCAGATGGACTGTTTGGACTGCCACAGCCGTCCGGCCCATAACTACCTCTCACCAGACCGTGCCGTGGACCGGGCTCTGCTCACGGGATCGATCGATCGCTCGCTGCCCTACGTCAAGCAGCAGGCCGTGAACATTCTCTCGAAGAACTATGGATCGACAGCGCAGGCAGTGAAGACCATCGGTAGGGACTTCCCCGCCTACTACAGCAAGACCTACCCGGCCGTTTACGCTGCCAGGCGAGCTTCCGTGGACCACTCCATGAAAAGCCTTCAACGGATCTTCCAGTTCACACGCTTCCCTGAGATGCGCGTCGACTGGCGGACACACCGGAACAACCTCGGTCACATGTACTCGCTCGGTTGTTTTCGCTGCCACGACGACCAGCACGTAAGCAAGGACGGCAGGCGAATCAGCAAAGAATGCTCGATCTGCCACGAAGTGCTGAGCGCTCCTGAAGGGAAAACGGCTGAGTTCCAGCATCCCGTGGACCTGGGAGACCTCCGCGACATGGTCTGCACCGATTGCCACACCGGCGGAGATATGACCCAGTAGAAATAACCGCTGGGAAGCGCGGCCTTCAGATCTGTCTGATCTTCAGCGCCAGGGCCACCAGCGCTGCCAGGATCACCCAAAGCGAGATGAGGAGGCCGCGCCGGCGATAGGCCAGCTCGTCCAGTGAATGCTGGCCGCCCTCGAGCGCTGTCTGCGCATGAAGGAGCGCTTCCTTGCGTTTGTCGGCGAAGGCGCCGGCACTCGAGAAGCTGTGCACCAGCGTCTCGATCTGATTGTCGATGGCGATGTCCAGTTCCGCTCGTGCTTAGGAACTGAACGGCTCCTCAGACCCCGCTACTTTGCGAGCCGGTTGAAGACCACTTCTGATCTACGGCTCGCGACCCTGGTGCACCGGCAATCCGGCAGACTGCCATGATGCGAACCCTCCCAGAAGGGCGCCCGAGTCCATTCCACCGCTGGTAATGATGAGCGCCGCACGGGCGCTCGATTCTTCGGCCGGTCACGTGCAGTAGGTAATGATCGGTTTACCCCGCGGAAGGTATGGCAGCTCGCCCTGAATGTACGAAAGCGGGATGTGCATTGCGCCGGGGATATGCGCCGCCACGTACGAATCGATGTCACGCACGTCGATAGCCCTGATCTCCCCCCGCTCCAATTTGTCCCTGAACGCCTTCAGCGGCATACGAGCAACGGAATCCAGCGAGGGGGCGGAAAACGGGGCCGGTGCGCTGGAGAACGGTGTGCCGGTCATGACGGGCGCGTTCGCGGCCACCGCACTCCCGGCAGCCGGAGCTGGATTGGAAGCGCGCGTGGCAGCCCATCCGATGATCACCCCGACGACTGCCCCGGCGGCCACATAGGCGGTGATCTCCTGCCCTTTCATGCTTCCTCCTCCACGGCGGTTAACGACCCGGAGGCGACGCTCCCGTGACCAGCTTCCGTCATGAAAAACGGCAGCCCGGAGACGGGCTGCCGAAACATCAAACTCTGAAATGATGGCTACTTACTTCTTCAGGCTGCGCACGAAGGCGATGACAGCCTCCATATCCTGGGCGGAAAGTTTGGAGGGTTTCATCTTTCCTTTACCTTCGGCGAGGATTTTCGTCATCTCCACGTTGGTGAGATTCTGAACCTCCGGCGTGCCGAGATCCTTCAGCTTGAGATTCTTCCCGATCGTCGTCTGTCCGCTTCCGTCCGCCCCGTGACAGGCCGCGCATTTCGCCTTGTAAATGGCCGCGCCATCGGCGAATGCGGCCACGGGCAGAGCCAGCGCCAGCAGCACCGCACAGGTCAAAGTTTTCTTCTTCATCAATGACTCCTCTTTCGTTTTATATTCAAACATTCTTGCCCCACACTGTATTTCGTCGGCAGGTGATTAAACACGGCAGATTCACTAGTGGCGTGTATTGGATGAATGGGTACCAGATGACGCCGGAATCGGCGACGTGAGCTAGGCGCGCCGACGCAAGCATAGCGGCTCCTATGCTGAGGAGGCGCAACAACGCTCACGGCGTCGAGACCAAGTCAAGGTGGTACCCATTTGTCCAATACACGCCACTACGGCCTGATTACCGACGCCGATGGTCGGCTGGCAATCGTTCCTGCGCCGTCGGGTGTCTATTTGCCCGGCGGTGGGAGCAACGAATCAGAGGATGCGGAACAGACAGTCATGCGCGAGATTCGCGAGGAGTGCGGCCTGTTAATCTAACCTGGCGTTTGGCGCCGCGCTGCCATCGACCGGTCCCTGGCCGCCGCGGAACGCACAACTTTTGAGAAACGCTTCATGTTCTTCGACGTGCTCGCGATTGGGCTATCCAATGGTCAAGCTGAGGCCGACCATCTCCTGGAATGGGCTAACGCTGCTGGCGCAGCCGGCCGCGTTCGCCCGCGAGCCATCGGTGGGCGATCACAGAGTGGTTGGCCACGTTCGCGCCGGACACGCCTGCCGGCATCAGAGCATCGACCGTGTGACGATCGTTGAACCTGACCAGCGATCTGCGGATGCTCGTTTCGCCCCTTTATTTTGATTCGCGGGCGGCCTCACCACGCCACGAGCGCAGGCTGCTGCTGCGAGAGCCAGTCCTGAAGGCCTTCTTTCGTGTCGACAAGGAGCATGCCGCGCATGCGGTAGTGGCCGAGCCCGCATAGCTGCGCGCAGGCGATCTCCCACTGTTCGCCGTTGTTGGTGCGCGTTGGCGTGAAGTGAATGGGAATCTCCATGCCTGGAACGGCATCCTGGTTGACGCGCATGACCGGAAGCTTGAAGCTGTGAATGACGTCCTTTGACGAGATGTGAATGACCACCGGACGATTCACCTCCAGGTGAAGCTCGTTCAGGGTGTTCAGGTCGTCCGTGGCATGCGGATCCTTCGCATCGAGCCCGAGGGGATTATCCACCGAGACGAGGGTCACATCCCGCCTGCCGAAGATGCCGTCGGGACCCGGATAGTGGACATTCCACGCAAACTGCTCGGCCACGATCTGGATCTCCAGCGGCTTCACATTGCCGGCGAGCGGCTGAGCCCAACGCGTCCATGCGGGGATCGAGTATCCGAACAGGTCAACGAGCTCGACGGCGAACACCGCGATGATGAGATAGACCGGCCAACGCGAGCGCATTCCCCCGTAACTCACGGGCTGGTGCCCACCGGCGCGAAAACGAATCAGCACGTAGATGATGTATGCCGCCCAGAAAACGAACAGAATCACGATCATCCAGTGGATTTCGATCAGCAACTTGTCGATTTCCCATCCGTGGCGGGAGTAGTCGGGCGGCATGTGTCCGAGCAGAAAGTGTTTCAAGGCCGACCCCCTTCGATCAACACGAACGGCTCCGGTTTCATGGAGAACTCCCGTGATCGGCGCCAAAAGCTCCAGAAGAGGGTGGCGAATCCGATCTGGACGAGCCCGACGACAGCCAGGAGAAAGAGAATGGCGTAGTTCATCGACTTCGCCGCCTGGGAGCCGGCGGCCGCCCCGAAACAGACCGGGCAGGCCATTGCGGCGGGCGCGAACACCAGCAGTGCCACGGCGGCGAGCGCGGCGACGGTCGGGATGCGCAGGGCCGGTCTGGTCATAGATTCATCAGCTTTCGGAAAACTCGTCCCGCATACGCGACGAGAGCGACCCCACAGAACACGAACATGATCGCCAGAACGAGCGCGCTGCTGTTCCTGGTGGCGAGAAACTCTCGAAAGCCCCAGACGGCCACGAAGACCGACAAGCCGATCGACACGGTAATGAAGACGATGTGAAAGTGACGAAGCCCCATGCTGTCACCGTCCGATGGCATCGACGAAGCCCTGCCACGGTCCCCAGAGGAGAAAGGAAAAAAAGAAGAGCGTCACGCCGAGAACCGAATAGATCAGTTTCTTCTCCGAGAGTAGATGCATGAAGAATCCGGCAACCAGAAATCCTTTCGTGCAGGCGATGACCAGGGCGATGGCGATGGCGGTGTGCACCGGCATTTTCAGTCCGTAGCACGCCCAGACCGTGAGCGCGGTCAGCGCGGCGAGGGCGCCAAAGACGATGAGATAGACGCGCATCTCCCGCCGGATCTCCTCGGGAGTGTGATGAAGATTCGGGTCGTGCACTCCGCCGTGGGTATGCTGATCTTCAGCGCGGCTCGCCGGCAGCGGCATGCCGTCGGACGGGGCGTTCGGTTGAATCACTTGTTCGCTCACCGGTCCTCCTACATCAGATACAGCGACGGGAAGAGGAAAATCCACACCAGGTCGACGAAGTGCCAATAGAGCCCGGCCACTTCGATCCGATTGATGTACCGGGCTCGGTCGGTCTTCCACATCTTCGCTCCCGGAAACAGGAAATAGAGAAATACCCCCACCCCTCCGAGAACGTGCAGCCCGTGCAGACCGGTCAAGGTGAAGTAGATGGCCATGAAGTTGTTGGTCCGCGGAAAGCGGTTCTCGACGAATTCGTGGTGGTATTCGATTCCTTTGTTGACGAGGAAAAAGAGGGCGAAGAAGAGGGTCAATGCCAGAAAGATCCGTCCCCACTTCAGGTTGCCGAGCCGCAGATGAGACCAGGCAAGGACAACGGTCACCGACGACGCGATGAGGATGAATGTGTTCAAAGTCGCCAGCGGGACGTTCAGAAATTCCCATCCCCGCGGCCATGTCGGCGCCCCGGTACGCAACAGAATGTACCCTGAGAAGAGCGAGCCAAAGAGGATCACCTCGGAGGCCAGAAACAACCAGATGCCGAGCTTTGCGTTGTAGAGACCGGTGTCAGGGCGCGGCTGGACCGTATACGGAATCTCCAATGCATGCTCATGAGGTTCTGCGTGCGCTTCCAATCAGACCTCCTTCTGTGCCACGGTCGTCTTCGGCAACATCCCGCCGCTCAGGGCAGGGGCCGGACGCAACTCGAGATTCTGGGGAAGATAGTCCGCAGTCTGGTAGTCCGGCGAGTTGTACTCGTAAGGACCGCGGTAGACGATCGGCAGCACCTCGAAATTCCCGTGGGCCAGCGGCGGTGAGGTGGCGGCCACCCATTCGAGCGTGGTGGCTTGCCACGGATTGTCGTCGACGTTCTTCTTGTGCCGCGCGGCCTGGGCCACGTTCCAGACGAAATTCACGATGAACGGAATCTGCGCGGCGAGGAGGCACCAGGCGGAGATAGAGATGAACGGATTCGTCGCTGCGGCCGCCGCCTTCGCATGCGCGTACTGCAACCCGCCGTCATACATGCGTCGCTGCACCCCGGCCAGACCCTGGAGAAACATCGGAAGGAACACGCCGTTCATGAACAGGAACGAGCCCCAGAAGTGCACTTTTCCCAGAGTGTCGTTCAGCTTTCGCCCCGTGACTTTCGGGAACCAGTAGTAGATGCCTGCGAACAAGGCGAAGATCGTCCCCGGCGCTACGATGTAGTGAAAGTGGGCGATGACGTAGTAGGTGTCGTGCAGATGGAGGTCCGTGGTTGCCAGGCCAAGGGGAAGCCCGGTCAGCCCGCCGAGCCCGAACATGGGAAGGAAGGCGACGGCAAAATACATCGGGGTCGTCATGCGTATCGAGCCACCCCAGAGAGTGACGAGCAACACCGTCAGGATGATCACCGAGGGGATGGAGATGATCATCGTCGTGGTCTGGAAGAAGCCGCTGACCATCGCTCCCATGCCGGTGATGAACATGTGGTGCGCCCAGACCACGAAGGACATGAAGCCGATCCAGAGCACCGAGTAGACCAGCCAGCGATATCCCCATATGGGCTTGCGGGTGTTGTTGGCGATGACCTCGGTGATGATTCCGAGCGCCGGCAGGATCAGGACGTATACCTCGGGATGAGCCAGGAACCAGAACAGGTGCTGCCACAGCAATGGATTTCCACCGCCGGCGACCGCAAGTCTTTCACCGCTGACAACCAGGTCTGCCGGCAGGTAGAAGCTCGTCCCCGCCACGCGATCCATGAACTGCAGGATGGCGCCCACCTCGAGTGCGGGAAAGGCGAGCAGCAGCAGGAACGATGTGACGAACTGGGCCCAGACGAAGAACGGCAGGCGCATGAAGGTCAGCCCCTCGGCCCGAAGCTGCACGATCGTAACGATGAAGTTGATCGAGCCGAGGAGAGAGGATGTGATCAGGAAAACCATTCCCACGATCCAGAAGGTCTGACCACGGGATGCAATATCCGCGAGCGGAGGATAGGAGGTCCAGCCTGAAGCGGCGGTTCCCAGCGGAAGGAAAAAGCTCGCCAGCATGATCATGCCGCCGGTGAAGTACGCCCAGTAGCTGGCCATGTTGAGCTTGGGGAATGCCATGTCCGGCGCGCCGATCTGCAGCGGCACGATGTAGTTTCCAAAGGCGCCGACCGCCAGCGGGACAATGGCCATGAAGACCATGATCGTGCCGTGCATCGCGCCCAGCTGGTTGTAGCCCTCGGGAAGCATGATTCCGCCCGGCGCGCGCGACTCACCGAGAATTCTGAACAGACGGAATGCATGTCCGGGCCAGCCGAGCTGCAGACGCATCAACAGCATCAGGCTGAAGCCGAATAGCAGAAATACGAGCGCCGTCACTCCATACTGAATCCCGATCCACTTGTGATCCGTGGAGAATACATAGCGGCGAATCCAGGATAGATGATGCTGCCCTCCGGCTTCGACTGCCGGTGCCCCGCCGCCGGAAGGCGAGAGCGCGGGGTCATGGGGTGTCTCAGACATGCACCTGTCCTCCTAGTTGCGCGTTCGCATTGTTTGTCACGCCCAGCGTGACACGCAGGCGCATCCGCCGGATCACCCGGCGGCACTCGGACCGCCGTCGGGGCGTGCAACGCGGCGGTGCAAAAAATTTGCGGTTTTCCATTGCTAAAACAGGCAGGTAGAATATAGTAGATGAAATTGGATTCTGGGGTCAACGAACTTTTTGTGAATCGGCATCATCACCGTCAAGGAGATGGGAATCACGCATGTTCAAAAAAATAAGTCACGTCCTGGCATTGGCTGTCTGTTTCGTATTCACCACTGTCGCGGCTCATGCGGCGACGCTCGTGGCACACGTAGAGTTGAAGAGTCCGGTGCATCCCGCGCACATGATCAACACCGCGGCCGATCCGTACTGCAATACGGTTCACAAGACCGACAAGCTCATGACCGAGGACCAGATGGCGAACCCGAACGGAACGATGGGCAATACGTTCGTCTTCATCAGTGAAGGGGTCACCGGCAACTACGCGCCCCCCAAGACTCCGGTCGTCCTGGACCAGCAGGGATGTCATTACGTCCCGCATGCGTTCGGCGTCATGGCCGGGCAGCCCATCGTGATCAAAAACAATGACGCGACTCTGCACAACATCCACCCCCTCCCGAAAGTGAATACGCCGTTCAATATCGGCATGCCGATGAAGGGCATGACCCAGACCCGCGTGTTCCCCAAGCCGGAAATGCCGTTCCACATCAAGTGCGACGTTCATCCCTGGATGTCGGGGTTCGTCGGCGTGTTCGCCAATCCGTTCTTCGGTGTGTCGAACGACAAGGGAATCGTGGAAATCGACAATCTCCCTGCCGGGACGTACACGGTGGAATCCTGGCACGAGCGGTTGGGACCGAAGTTTCAGAAAGTCACCGTCGGAGGTTCTGACCGCAAAGAGGTCACCTTTACGTATTAAAGCCCTCGTGAACTGCTCCTGGTAAGAGCGCGGCCATACCGGCCACGCTTCCGCTCCATCAATCGATCTCGGGTATAAAGGAGACGAACCGATGCGTTGCGTTACTCGTCCATGGGCACGGTGTTGGGGCCTTCTGCTCCTGCTGCTGTTCCTCATTCCCACTCCAGCCTTCTCCATCCCTGCATTCGCACGCAAGTACCAGGTCCGATGCACGGCCTGCCACGAGGCCTGGCCCATGCTGAACGACTTCGGACGTGCTTTCCGGGACAATGGATACCAGATGATGATGGGCAAGGACGGTCCGACCGCCACTCCGGTGGGCTACTGGCCGGTTGCCTTCCGCCTCGTTCCGAGCTTCGAGCGGGACACGATCAACCACCAGGAGACCGACCAGGGCGTCAAGACGCTGACCACCAGCAATGGGTTTGGCGTCGGAGCCTTCGACGTCTTGAGCGCCGGCACGCTCGCTCCGAACATGTCATTCCTCTTCGTACCGGCCTACGAGGGGGGCGAGTGGGAGGTCGAATCCGCGTGGGTGCGCTTCGACAATCTCGGGAAATCCTCCTGGCTCAACCTGAAACTGGGGCATCACGAACTGGATCTGCCCCGCTCGGCGCATCGACCCTTGAACCAGACAGGCGCCGGGTTTCTCGTCTACAGCTACCATCCACCGGGCTCCATCTCGGAATTCGACATGGGGGGCAACCAGGACGGCGTGGAATGGGTAGGCCACGACAAGGGGAGCCTCAACCGCGCTGCGGTTTCACTGTTCAGTGTGGACGGATCGCCAGGTTCAAGGAGCGCATTCAACACTCCGGGCGTGTACTTCCACCTCATTCATGAGTTTCTTCCAAAAAGCCGCGTCGTCTCGGAGGCCAAGATCGGTGCCTTCGG
Source organism: Acidobacteriota bacterium (assembly GCA_039931435.1). Taxonomy (GTDB): domain Bacteria; phylum Acidobacteriota; class Thermoanaerobaculia; order Gp7-AA8; family Gp7-AA8; genus JBDTRY01. The sequence continues at coordinate 20,145 of JBDTRY010000003.1, forward strand.
CGCCGACGCCAGTTGGCCTACGACGTTCCTCACCTCGGACGGCGACCCGATCGAGGGCTCGGGAACTACGTTGAAGCATTCGACTCGGTACGGTCTCGAGGGACATGTTCTGTTCGGGCCGAATGTAACTCCCTTCCATGCCCTCGTGGTCCTTGCTCATGGGTCGGACAATCGCAATCTCATCGAGGGAGCGACGCGGAATGCCACGTGGGACGGAGGCTTTGTCGAGCTGGCCTGGACGCCCCGGCTGAAGACCACGCCATTTTTCCGCTACGACTGGATCTCGAACGGGGACCAGTCAAATTCCGAGTTGGCGAGCAACGCAAACGATCAGACCCAATACACCATCGGCATCCGCCATACCCTGAACTACTCGACGCGGGCGGAGTATGCGTTGCACGGCGAGTACTCGGCGCTTCGAGCTCGAGGCCTGACGGCGGATGAGCCGACCGTCACCTCTACCAGCCTTTTCTTCGGAGTTGATTTCGCTTTCTGAGGAGGATGCGATGAAGAATTTCAACCGTCGATTGCTCCCCAGCGCACTGGCGTTGTTGCTTTCGGCAAGTTCGCTCCCAACGGCCGATGCTGTGGCTCCCCCCGGCGACCCGGTCCAGGGGAAAGTCGTCTACGACCGGTATTGCGTCTCCTGTCATGGTGTCGAGGGAGACGGCCGCGGAGAGGGTGCAGGCTACATCTTTCCCAAGCCACGTGACTTCCGGCAGGGAACTTTCAAGTGGCGCTCAACCCCGTCCGGGGCGCTTCCATCCGTTGCCGACCTCGACAAAACCATTCGCGACGGCTTGTACGGCACGAACATGCCCACCTGGTATGTTCTTGGCGAACGAAACCGGATGAATGTCATCTCCTACATCATGACATTCTCTCCGCGGTGGCAGAGCGAAGAGATTCCTGCGGCGATCACGATCCCGGCGGAGCCGCCCTTGACCAGCGAATCGGTCGACGCTGGCCGCGCGCTTTTCGAAAAGCTTCAGTGCGCGCAATGCCACGGGGACGCAGGGAAAGGCGATGGGCCATCCTCGCATGAGCAGAGAAACGACTGGGGTGATCCGATCACCCCTGCCGACCTCACCGTCGGCCATTTCAAAGGCGGGGGCACGCCGTCCGACATCTACCGCGTCTTCATGACCGGCCTGAACGGTGCACCGATGCCGTCCTTCGCCGACTCCATCCAGCCGGCGGAAGCGTGGGACCTCGTTCATTTCATCGAGAGCCTCAGCGCTCACGCGGCACCCAACCCGCAGTTCGGTGTCGATGGGGTGCCCATCCACCGCTAGAGACCTCATGGCGCGCCCTCACTCCCGGTGAGGGCGCGCTCGATCATCCCCATCTCTCGCTTTCTTCTTTTCTTCACCGCGATCGCGGTGAAGATGCTCTCCACGTCCGACACGATGTGCGTGGAAAGGATTACCAGCCTCCCGTAGCCGACGTCCGAGAGTATGTTGCGGAAGCGCGTGCGTTCCTCCGGATCCAACCCTGCAGTGGGCTCGTCGACGATCAGGACTTCGGGATCGTTGACACCAGTGCCTGGGCGATGCCAGGACGCTGCTTCATGCCGCCGAAAAGCCGCGGTGACGCGGTGCGCGACCGTGTGGGGTTCACCAGCTCCAGCAGTGCCATCACCCGCGTGCTCGAGCGCACGCCCTTCAACGCGGCGAAACAGGTCAGGAACTCGCGGGCTTTCAGGTTGGCGTAGACGCCGAAATCCTGCGGCAGGTAGCCCAGGCGCCGTCGCAGCCGGTCGCGTTTCGCCAACCGCTGCAATCAGCTCACGCCGACGGTGTTCGAATAGCGGCAGTCCGTGAGCCAATAACATCGAGATCGCGCAGAGCCATTCGGGGCACCGCCACGCGTAAAGCGTTGAGCACCGCCAGAACGTCGATCACTTCCTGCGCGATCGCGCCTGGCACCGGCGAGAGCCAGCCAGCGGCCGCGGCCAGCATGCCGATCATGCTCAGGCTCATGCCGCCGATCGCGCTTTGCAGGGCGATGGTGCGCATCCGCCGGCCGATGTGGATCAGCTCATCGACCTCGGCCAGCGAGGGCTCCAGCACCACCGCGTCGGCGGCTTCCGCGGTGATGTCGTTGGCGTGCCCGAAGGCGACGCTGACCGTGGCCGCCTCCATTGCCGGCGCGTCGTTGATGCCGTCGCCGAGGAAGAGGGTCGGGGCCTTCGCCGTCTCCTCGCGTACGATGGCCAGCTTTTCTTCGGGGCTCGTTCCGGAACGCACGATCTCAATGCCGACCAGCGCCGCGAGATGCTGCACCTCGGCCTCGCGGTCGCCCGACACCAGCATCACGCGGGTGACCTGGTGGCGCGGAACGAGGTGCCCGACGAACGACCGGCTTTCATCTCTCGGAACGTCCTGAAACCGCAGCGTGGCCGCGTATTCGCCGTTGCGCAGAATGATGCACTCCATGCCGGGAGCGGCCGGCGGCAATTGCGCAGATATTGCGGTCAACGCGATCTGTTTCCGGCCGGTGATCTCGATCACGTCCTCGGCGATTCTGCCACGCAATCCGTGGCCCGGCTGTTCGCTGATCTCAGTGACGGCGATGGGCACGATTCCCTCCGCGCGCGCCGCCTCGAGAATGCTCGTGGCCAGAGGATGCCGCGAGTACTGCTCGAGACTCGATGCCATCCTTAGCACGCCCTCGCGCGTCAACCCGGAGGCGCAAAGGACGTCCGTCAGCGAAGGTTTTCCGTAGGTCAGAGTCCCGGTCTTGTCGAAGATGATCGTACGGCAGCGATCGATCCGTTCCAGCATTGCCGGATTCTTGATGATGATTCCCCGGGCCGCCGCCAGCGAGATCGCGCCGAGGATTGCAACCGGAATTGCCAGGAGGAGCGGACAGGGCGTAGCGATGACGAGGACGGAAAGGAACCGCCGAGGATCGCTGCTGAGGATCCATGCGGCGGCGGCAACGACCAACGCCAGCAGCGTGTACCAACCGCCGAGGCGGTCGGCAATCCTCCGAAGCTGCGGCCGTTGCGCCTCCGCCTGCTCCATCACTTGAACGATCTTCGCGTAGCGTGAGTCGACGGGAAGCGTCGTCACGACGATCGTCATCGCATCAGAACCGTTGATCGCCCCGGACAAGACCGCCGAGCCGGGCGCCTTTCCGATCTGAAACGGCTCGCCGGTCAGATACGACTCGTCCATTGCTCCGTGACCTTCCACGACCGTTCCGTCCGCCGGACAGGTTTCATGCGGCAGCACGACGAGGCGGTCGTCGATCCGGACGTCGCCTGTGGGGACCTCCACAATCCCTGTATCCGTCAACCGGTGCGCCTGGCTTGGCAATCGTTTCGCGAGTGCGGAAAGGACGGCGGACGCTCTGCGCATGGCGTAAAGCTCGAGCGCCGTTCCACCGGCCATCATCAGCACGATGATCGCGCCGGCCAGATATTCGCCGAGGATGGCCGCAGTGACGATGCATAGGCCGGCCAGCGCGTCGGCTCCGACCTCGAGTGCGGCCAGCTTCTTCAGCAGATCGAAGAGCAATGGAGTGCCGGCGATGAGCACCCCGATCAGCGGCCAATCGCTGTGGTGTGCGTGACACAGAAATCGCAGAACGAGATAAGCGGCGATGCCGAGGAGCGAAGCAGATGCGATCCATGTCTCCTTGGATGGCATGTTCCTATCGCGCGGCAGCGCACTCATTGCCAGGTCATCGTAATTCCTAACGAGTACTGACCATTCTCCTTTCTGCGTGCGGCCGTCCAGGGGACTCGTCGATATCTCGCCCAGCAGGAACGCCAGCGAACTGCCTCACTCGCACTTGCAGCAGGACGTGGCCCGCTGTTTGTTGGTGCCACAGTGCGATACCATTCGGTGTCGCGGCCGCGCCGTCAAGGGCGGGTCCGCCAGCAGCATTCCGGACCACTAACTCACTTCTTCAGCACAGACATGGGAGCATCGTCATGATCACGCTTTTGCCGAATCTGCCTGAAAACACCATCGGCATCTCAGCCTCCGGACGAGTAAGCGGAGCCGACTACGAAGCGGTACTCATTCCGGCGGTTGAGACTGCTCTTGAGAAGCACAAAAAGCTGAGACTGATCTATGAACTGAGCGACGACTTCACTGGGTTCACAGCGGGTGCGATGTGGGATGACATGAAGTTGGGTATGGCCCATCTCACCGCCTGGGAGAGAGTTGCCGTCGTCACCGATGTCAGCTGGATTGCAAACGCTGCGAACATGTTCCGGTTTGTCATGCCCTGTCCGGTAAAAATTTTTCCGCTCAAAGACCGTGCTGAAGCCGAGGCGTGGATCGCGGCCTGACCCTTCGCTCAACCGGACACGAAACAGCTTGCCACCCAGGCCGCGCAGCTGCGCCGGGCCATCATCGAGCGCGGCCTGGGCGTCAAGCCGTCGCGCGCCGGTTAGCTCGAACGTCAGGCGGCAGAACCCAACGAAGGAGGTGTCGTTATGAAGGGGCTCGTGGAAACATCGAGAGCATCGCCGTCGAGAATGAAGAATTTCGCCGGGTACTTTACACGCCGAAGAACTGCCAGCTCGTCCTCATGGCGTTAAAATCCAGGGAGGAGATCGGGGCGGAAGTCCACAGACTCGACCAGTTCTTTTGCGTGGAGGAAGGGACGGGTGGGGCGATTCTCGATGGCGTTCGCACGGCGATCAGCGCAGGCTTTGTGCTGCTCGTTCCGGCCGGGACGAACCACAATATCGTCAACACCGGCAGTGTTCCGCTGAAGCTCTATACGCTTTATGCGCCGCCGAATCACAGGGACGGCATCGTCCACCATACCCGCGACGACGCAGAGGCGGATAACGAACACTTTGATGGCAAAACGACGGAATAGAGATTCGACTGGTCGCTGGGTTGATAACCGCACGAGCGCCCAACCTGACCTCCCCACATTGTTCCGGAGGCGGACCGCCTGACGATCCGCTGCGGCCGACCCGTTCAAAGGGGTCAGGAATATTTATCGGCCTAACCAACGGTTGCAGCGGACCCCCTGCGCGGGCCGCTGAACCTGATCGTCAGGCCCCGCTCCGGAGGGACCATGACAATCCAATTCGCAAAAGCAGCGTTACTCTGGTGCATCGGGATCAATCTTGTGTTCTTGCTGGTGTGGAGCATTGCTACGTTCGCCGCGCATGACGCCATCTACGGTCTTTCTATGCACTTCTTACGCGTGCCTGTTGAGACATTCGATCCGTGGGGGATGAGGGAGTTTGCCATCGTTGATTCAGACGTGCAAAGGGTTACGCATCGGACAGACGCTTTAGTGTGAAGAAATGCTGCAAACCAGTCCGCGAGATGCGCGCGCAACGGACTCGTTCGCCGGCTTCGCCTTCTCCCGCGCCGCTGGCGCGGCAGGCCGTCGGGTGCCATAATAGGGTGACATAATAATGTTGTTGAGCGCTTGAAACTAATCATGGACAACGCCCTCACCGCAATCATTGACAGACTGAAATTTCTTCTCGATGCGGAAATCATGTCAGATGACCGCTGGAAGATATTTCTTGACGAGGTCAGCGCCTACAGCGACCAGATTGGGAGCGAAGAACGTTCGCTACTGGCGAACAACAAGGCACTGCTGGCCATCATCAATTTGATACCGGTGTCGTTCTTCGTGAAGGATCGTAACAGCCGCTTCTTTCTCATAAACCACGCCTGCGAAGAACAATGGGGGATGTCTTTCAAGGATCTGCGCAATACGGACGGCAGCCAGTTTTTCCCGCCTGATCAGATGGAGCAATTCCTGGCCACAGATCGATCCATATTTGCGAGCCGGAAAGCGGTCGATTTCGAAGAAACTTTCTGGAGCGTGGCCCGGCAGAGCAACCGGATCGGCCATACATTCAAACGCCCCATGTATGACACGAATGGCGATCCGCAATATCTCGTTTGCGTAACCCTCGATATCACAGACCAGAAATTCGCTCAGACAGCACTAGCCGATAGCGAAAAGAATTTTCAAGTGTTGGCCACCACAGATTCGCTCACGGATCTGCCGAACCGCCGCCAATTCCTCGCCAGGCTTTCAGATGAATTCGCCAGAGTGCAGCGTTTTGCCGGGTTGCGTTGCTCGGTCCTGGCACTCGATCTCGACCACTTTAAGCGGATCAATGATACCTATGGTCACGCCAGCGGAGACGCGGTGTTGAAGCAATTTGCTCAGGTCATGCGCGGCGCCTTACGCGAGATCGACACCCCGGCACGGATGGGCGGAGAAGAATTTGCCATCATCCTCCCGGGCACCGACTCGGCTGGCGCCCGAGAACTTGCAGAACGGCTGCGCGAGGTCGTGGCCACCACTCCCCTGGTGCAAGACGGAAAGACGCTGTCGTTGACGGTCAGCATCGGCATCGCCTCCATCGATCGACTAGATTCCAGCGCCGATGAGGTTCTCCTGCGCGGCGATGAGGCGCTCTACCGCGCGAAAAGCAATGGCCGCAATCGGGTGGAAGTATCCGAGAAAGAAATCCCCGGTACTAAATAGCAGAATGAAGGATGGCGTCTTGTTGGCTTGGACGTTCACAGCAGACCCGCGCCAGACAAGGAACTGACATCTCCATGAGTCGCTGACCTGCTCCCCGTAGCTCGGACCAGTGGGGACTGAAACACTGGCCGATCGGGGGAAGAGCCGATGCGCAAGAGTCGGTACACCGGGGAGCAGATCATTCGGGTGCTCCAATCCGGCCATGGACGGAGGACCGCGCGCTGGGACCGGGGCGATATCCGTAGACGTTGTCCGCGAAGTCTGCTTCGAAGATCGGTTCGAGAAACGGCACAACGGCGGTTTGTACCACCCGGTCCCGAATCGTCGGAATCCATCGGGGTAGTGATCGCAATCGGCATCATGGTTTCGGTTTCCGATAGCGGCACCAAGGAGACCATCGAAATCGACCGCGAGTCAGAAGTTCGTGTAATGAAACAGCATTCTGTGGCTGCCGGGGGGCGAACCGTCATCGCCCTTCCTCTTCCTCTTGTTGTCAACGATCTCCCGGATTTCCCCCCGAGTGATCACTTAAAAATCCCCCTCCCCCCCAGGTTGCTTGCTCATGACGCGCGTGAGCGCTCCGTTCGATGATGCGGTCGTGAGACCGCCTCCTTTTCGGTCTCCTCCCTCTCTCTTGTCTTTGTTTTCTCTCGTAGCAGGCCCTGTGGGAAAGTTGGAAACGCGGCTTTTTGCGTTTTCCACTTTTCCATCAGGGCTCGTCCCCCGTGCTTTCTTTTTGGGCACTTTTTCTTTCTCTGCCAATCACCCGCCCTTCCGCAGGCTTTTCCACAGATCACGTCGTCTCGGCCGGCGCCGCGGTCATATCGTTCACGAAGGAGCGGTCGATCTTCAGTGTGTCCACCGGCAGTCTGGACAGGTATCTGAGCGAGGAGAATCCCGTGCCGAAGTCATCGATGGCGATGGTGATGCCCATGGAGCGGATCGCCTCCTGGCTGGCGAAATTGTGCTCAATATCGTCCATGATCATGCTCGCGGTGATGTCCAGCTCCAGTCCCTCCGCTGCATGCGGATCGACAGCAAGAGCCTGCTCAATCTCGGCGATAAAGCCGTGACGGTGCAGTTGCAGGGCAGACACGTTCACCGCGATGCGCACGGCAGTCACTCCTTCGTTGAGCCAGGGCAGGTTGTCTGCGATGGCTTGTACAACGCCCAGCGCCCGACTTCATTGATCAATTCGGTTTCTTCCAGGATCGGAATGAATTTGCCCGGCGGCACCAGACCGGTGCGCGGATCGTTCCAGCGGATCAGCGCCTCGGCGCCTGTGATCCTGCCGCTCCTGAGGTTCACCTTGGGCTGGTAAAAGAGCACGAACTCTTCGTTGTCGATCGCCTCGCGCAGCTGGTTTTCCCATTGTGAGCTTTCCGGCCACCGCTTCATTCATTTCCTGCTTATGGAACAGGGATTGATCGCCTTCCAACTTGGTCTTTTTGAGAGCGGCTTTGGCATTCCTGAGCAGGGAATCGGCATCGACAGCGTCACCCGGGAATAGCGCGATTCCAGCTCTTGCGGCGATGCGGAACACGGAGTCGTTCATCTGGAATGGATGTTCAATAAAATCCCGTGCCATTTTCTCGACCAGACGAATCAGGTCGCCTTCCTGCCGTATTTCCGGCAGCACCATAGCAAAATGGTCGGCTTCGATGCGCGCCAGCAGGTGCACGTCTCCTGTGTTGTTTGTCAGTCACTCCGCTACCTGCTTCAGCAGCGCGTCGCCGCCTGGCCGGCCCAGGCTGTCATTGATGTTGCTGAACCGCTCCAGGTCGAACGGACACAAGGCCAGCTTGTGCCCGCCGCTGTCAGATTGCGTCGTGGTCCTGGATCATCGGCCTCGGCCTCCTCCTCCTCGCCTGCCGAGTGCGAGGGCTCTAGTGGCGTGTATTGGACAAATTGGTACCACCTGACTTGGTCTCGACGCCGTGAGCGTTGTTGCGCCTCCTCAGCATAGGAGCCGCTATGCCTGCGTCGGCGCGCCTAGCTCACGTCGCCGATTCCTGCGTCATCTGGTACCAATTCATCCAATACACGCCACTAGTTCGGGCCGCATGCGCCGTCTATCAATCTTCTGCGGATAACGCCGCAGGGTGACCGAGCGTGACCGCGGGCCGAGCCCCGGCATGCAATGCACTCGCTTCGCTCGGCGATCACGAAGCTCCGCCCCTGAATGTTCCGATGGTGAAAAGAAGCCCTGCCCCTAAATTTCTGACGCTCGGGTGTATCGTTTACTCAGCGCCAGTGTGTTTCAGGCATCTATCGCGAATCGAGGAGGCTCAAGCGTGCAAGACGCGGTCTACTGGTTTCCTGCGTGGGGCTGGGGTCTACCGGTCTCCTGGCAAGGTTGGGTCGTCTACATCGGCTTCTTCGTGTTTTTGGCGGCAGGCGCCGTCGTTCTCATTCCCAGGCATGGTGAGCTGGCGTTCGCGGGCTACGCTTTCGTCCTCGCCGTACTCCTCGTCGGCATTTGCCTTGTAAAAGGCGAGCGGATGGCATGGCGTTGGGGGAAGAAATAGTGCAGTCACCGAACCACTCCATGGCAAACGTTAGGCCCGCTCGGGAGGAACCATGACAATCCAACTTGCAAAAGCAGCGTTACTCTGGTCCATTGGGATCAATCTTGCGTTCTTGCTGGTATGGAGCATTGCTACGTTCGCCGCGCATGACGCCATCTACGGCCTTTCTATGCACTTCTTCAACGTACCTGCTGAGACATTCGATGCCGTTAACTTCGCTTGTATTGTCGCTTACAAGATCGCTGTGCTGTTTTTCAATGTCGTTCCGTTTATGGCGTTGGTTCTCGTCACGCGGTCCCAGGCGCCGCGTGCCTGACAACTCATTCAGGCCGAAGCCGTTTACCTTGATGAGTCTTTTGGTTCTTCGAGTCCCACCGCGGAGCACCGGAGCGGAACGATTCAGTCGCGTCGACTGTGTCTAATGAAATTGCGGTCTGTGTCTCAAACTTGTTGACCGGTTCCGGCGCTTCAAGGAGTTCGAGGTCGAGAATCGCCGGTTGGAAGGCCGCGGGGTGGCGGATCTGGCGCGTCGTGAGTTATTCAAAATGTTACAATAGCTCTACGCTGCTAGCCGAACGACGCTCCAGCGCGGAGGCGTGTTCTGATGAGAATGGTGCCAGCGTTCATGAAACGAACGGTCATCTGCGTCCTGGCGGTAGTCTCCCTGGGCTTTTTGGTTTCCTCACCAGCCTCAGCCCAGGTATCACTCGGTACTGCGCAGGGCTTTGCCGTGCTTGGCGGATCGGCGGTGACCAACACGGGCGCGAGCGCCATCAATGGCGATGTCGGCGTGTTTCCCGGCACTTCCATCACTGGCTTCCCTCCTGGCATCATTGTCGGAGGAGCGCCACACTCGGCTGATGCAGTTGCGGGCCAGGCTCAAACCGATCTCACTACGGCCTACAACGCCGTCGCTGGCACGGCGTGCAATGTCGACCTGACCGGACAAAATCTGGGTGGCCTCACTCTGACACCCGGTGTCTACTGCTTTTCAACGTCGGCATTTTTAACTGGAACCCTCACTCTCGATCTCCAGGGCAATCCAAACGCTCTATTCATCTTCAAGACTGGCAGTACACTCACGACCGCGAGCGGCTCGTCGGTTGTCCTGATCAACAGTGGCGGCACGACCTGTCCACCGAATCTTTACTGGCAGGTCGGCAGTTCAGCGACCCTCGGCACGGGCAGTACGTTTGCGGGAAACATCCTGGCGCTCGCCAGCATCACCATGAACACGGGCGCAGGCTTGTCAGGGAGGGCCTTGGCGCGGAATGGGGCCGTAACCCTCGATACAAACACAATCACGCCGTGCGGGGTAGTGATCGTATGTCCGATCATCACTGTGAATCCGGCGACTCTGCCCAACGGCACCGCGGGCACACCATACAATCAAGTGGTCACGGCTTCCGGCGGCACTGCGCCTTATGTCTTCTCGGTCACTGCCGGTGCCCTGCCGTCCGGGCTGCTCCTCAATGCCGCCACGGGCTCGATTACCGGCACTCCGCTCTCGCTTGGGACTTTCAATTTTACGCTTACCGCCGCGGATGCGAACGGCTGCCTCGGCAGCCAAGCCTATGCGATCGTGATTGCGGCGCCCGGTTGCCCCGCCATTGCATTGAGCCCGGGGACGCTTCCCCCGGGCACTGCGGGAGTTGCCTATAGCCAGACGATCACTGCTTCCGGAGGAACCGCGCCTTATGCCTTCTCGGTCTCGGCGGGTTCGCTGCCGAGCGGGCTGACGGTCAATGCCAGTACCGGTACGATCGCCGGGACGCCGGCCACGCCGGGCATCTTCAACTTCACGATCCGAGCGACGGACCTGAACGGCTGCGCCGGCGAGCGGGCATACTCGGTCGCAATTGCAGTCATGCCTCCGATCAATGTTCCGACGGTCGATTTTTCCGGCCTGGCAATTCTCACGATGCTGCTCTTCATAGCAGGAATCTTCATGATGAAGACTTCCAGCTAAGGACTTGCCCCAATCGGGCGCGCGTCAAGTCTCTAGTGTGCTGTGTCGTAAATATGGTGACAGCCTAGGCTACTGGGGATCTTGACTGGATCGGTGCTTTTGACGAGATGAACCCGAAATTGAAAAGACGGCATCTGAATGACACAGCACACTAGTCGTCGCTGACGGAATTGTAAGTTGGGGTTACATCTGGAACTCAACTTAACGAGAGACTGAAGGGCCGCCCGTCGTATCTGAAGGTCGACCAATTCGGAGCACTGGAACGGAGCGCGGCTCATCAGCATTCGGAGAATGCTTAGGGCCGGGCGGGGACCCTGTGCCGCCGAACCGGAAGGCAGTGTCGTAGGGACCGAATCCCGCGCTGAGTCAAGTTGATTTTCCAGATGTTACCCAGCTTACAAGCTCCAACTTATCGGTCTTGCCTCAGAAACGGATGCAATCTCACGGGTGCAGAGTAATGGCAATGATCGTCAACACGGCGATCCTTCGCTTTCCTTCAACGCGATCCGGTCCGTAGAAAAAGAACACTCGGAACGCGCCCGGTGAGTGCTGCTGAGCGTACGCTTCAGAGATTTCCTCGCCACCGGGACCGGTCAGCGAATGAAATTGATGCGTCTGCAGGGGCGGGTGACGCAGATTCGTCTGGAGAAGGGCCAGTGTCTTGCGAACCTGCTTGATTAAAGACGGCCGTATCTGGAGTTCCTTCAGGTTTCGTTCGGCTTCTCGAGTGAAGCGAAGCTCACGGTTCATCTTCGTTTGCAAAGCGGGCAAACGATCGGACCTTTGTCTTTCCTTCCGAGGCATCCTTCAACCCGGCACGCACCGACTTCAAGGCGGCTGTGTTCCGGTAAAGCCATACTTCCGATGCGGGAAGTGAGACTTGGGGATCGAGCACAATCCTTCCTTGATCATCGCGATAGACGTTGAAGCTCGCATCCTCGAGATTCTCCAGGGCCTTGCCGAGCGTTACCCGCGTCCGGGAATCCGGCCTGACGTCACGAGCGATCAATTCCATTTTCTGAGTACCGGCGGCTTTTGCCATCTTAGTTTTCTCCGGGGTATTGCCCATTATGGGTAACACCCACGGCATGGTAGCTCTTCCATCATCCGATCCGTGATTTCGGTCGGCCCCTCACCCCGGCCCTCTCACCGCAAGCGGAGCGAGGGAGATTTGTTGTACTCCGACCCTGCGGCTGGCGCTACAACATGGAACGCGCCCACCCACAACCGGGCGAGTTCACACTGACGCCGTCGGTTACGGCGCACGACAAAACCCAACGACGAACGAATTCACGCTGCGCAGAACCTACCGATAACCCGCGGCCTGCAACTCGAACAGCTCGGCATATCTTCCGTGCTGCGCCAGCAGTTCTTCGTGGGTTCCGGAAGCCTCCAGCTGCCCTTCGGCGAGAACGAGGATTCGATCGGCCATGCGCACGCTGGAGAAGCGATGGGAGATCAGCACTGCGGTCTTGCCTTCGCTCAATTCCTTGAAGCGTTGAAAGACTTCAAACTCGGAACGGGCGTCGAGCGCGGCGGTCGGTTCGTCCAGGATCAGCACCTGCGCGTCGCGCATGTACGCGCGGGCAATGGCAACTTTCTGCCATTCACCTCCCGAGAGATCCACTCCCGTGCGAAATCGTTTGCCGATGATCTGATCGTACCCCTGGGCCAATTTGCGGATGAGTTCATCGGCCATGCTGCGCTCGGCGGCGGCCCGGATGCGGGAACGGTCCTCCCGCGCTTCGATCCGTCCCACCGCGATGTTGTCGGCTGCGGTCATGTGGTAGCGGACGAAGTCCTGGAAGATCACTCCGATACTCGAACGGAGCGAATTGAGGTCGTATTCGCGCAGATCGTGTCCATCGAGAAGAATTCGTCCTTCATCTGGTTCGTAGAGTCGAGCCAGCAACTTCACCAGCGTGGTCTTTCCAGCGCCGTTCTCTCCGACCAGGGCCAGCACTTCGCCGGCATGAAGAGTGAAGCTCAGGTTCCTCACAGCCCAGCGCTCGGCCTGGGGGTAGCGGAATCCGACGTTCTCGAAGACGAAGCCGGAGGCAATCCTTTCGGGGAACGGCCGAGGATTCGCCGGAGAGGTGATCTCCGGAGTGATTTCGAAGAACGAAAACAGATCGTCAAGGTAGAGCGCCTGACCGGCGACCTGGGAGAAGCCGATGAGCAGCCCTTCCAGTAACGTGCGCAGCCGGCGGAATGACGCGGAGAGGAAGGTCAGATCGCCGATCGTGAAATCTCCGAGCAGCGTTCGCCAGGTGATTACGGCGTAGGCTGCGTAGTATCCGATTGTGCCGATGGCCGTGAGAATCGAGCCCCAGATAGCACGCCTCCGTGCCAGGTGCCGGTTGGCGTCGTAGAAGCCGGTGGCCAGAGTTCGATAGCGTTCGATGAGGAAATCGTTCAGACCGAAGATCTTCACTTCCTTGGCCGTCTCGACGCTCGCACCGGTCTGCCGGAGATAGTCCAGCTCGCGCCGCTGAGGAGTCCGTCCGAAGTCGAGCGAATAACTGCGGGCGTTGAAATGTGCCTCTCCGATGAAGGCCGGAACCAGAGCAACAATAAGGAGCACGATCAACCAGGGGGCATAGACCACGAGTCCGGCAGCGAAACTGAGAATGGTGATGACGTCCTGAGTCTGGCCGAAGAGCTGGGTCATGAGTGGCGAGCGGCCCATGGTCTGCCGGCGGGCGCGTTCGAGGCGGTCCTGGAGATCGCTGTCCTCGAAGTCTTCCAGGTCCAGCGTGGCCGCGTGTTCCATCAGCTCCACGCTGGTGGCATTGGTGAAGAGCTCTGAAAGGAGTGAGTCGATGAGCGACACGACACGCCCGAGGACGTCGGCCAGAACTGCCAGCCCGAGCTCGATGAGCAGCAGGGCGAGCAGCCGTCGCAGCATTCCGCTGTCCAGCCAGGAGCTCAGATCGTGCGGTCCACCGATGCGCGCCAGCCGGATCACTTCATCGATGATCAGCTTCCCTACGTAGAGCGTGGCCACGGGCAGAAGCGCGCGCATGAGACGAAGGAGAACGTCGGCGACGGTGAGGGTCGGGCTCGTCTTCCAGATCAACTTCAGGAACGGGGGCACGTTGCGTAGCGCGCCGAACCGCTCGCTGAACGAGTGCCTGGGGCCCGGAGGCGTGGTCGGGGAGTTGTGCTTCTTCATCACGGGCGGCGGCTGTTCAGCGCGCAGTGCGACTATAGGGTATTGCCCGTTCCTGCCAACTCTCGAAAGGAATCCCTGGGCCGTTCACGGTGGCAGCAGAAGTTCGAATCCCGATGGGGGAAGCCGGTTCGTGCATCCTTCCTTCCATCACGGCTCTCCATCACCCGTCCGCAGCACCTTCTCCCAATAGCCCACGTCGATCCAGCGATCGAACTTGAATCCCACTTCGTGGAAATGGGCCACTTTGCGGAAGCCGAGCTTTTCGTGGAGTCTTGTGCTGACATCGTTCGGAAGAGCGATGCCGCCGATGGCCACATGAACTCCCCGGTCCCGAAGATCGGAGAGCAGCCTGGTGTAGAGGCGCGATCCGACTCCCCGGCCGCCTCGTTCGTGCTCCAGGTAGACCGTTACCTCGGCTGAGAACCGATAGCCCACCCGGCGTTTCCAGTTTGCTCCGTAGGCGTACCCCAGAACCTCCGGCCCTCGCACCGCGACCACCCAGGGGAATGAAGCATTCAAGACTTCCTCCACTCTGGCGGACATGTCAGTTTCGCTCACCGGAGCTTCCTCGAACGTGACGATCGTTTCCCTGACGTAGTAGTTGTAGATACGCATCAGCGCCGCGGCATCGTCAACTGTTGCCGTTCGGATCGATACCTGCTCGTCTCTGTCACGATCCATCGGCTTCGCTCAGGCCCACTCTGCACTCATGATTCTCTCTGTTGATTCGCGGCTCAGGCGACGCGTCGCGCGACTGATTCTCTGAGAGATACCGCCGCTTGAGCCGTTCGTAGATCGACGTCGACGCGTAACGGGCGTTCTTGTCCGTCCCGCTTCGTCTCCAGAGTTCGTTCCAGAGGTGGATGGCATAAACGTCCACGCCGCCGGGAAGGTCCGCGTCCGGTTCTACCAGGCGCTGCCAGCGCTGATGGGTGATCGGGCAGAAGGTGCGATAGGGATGGCGGAAGCGGCGCAGTCCGAATCGCTCGATCGCTTCCTGCATGAGGATCGGACCGGTCTCTCCCCAGAGCAACGTACCCGGGTCGCGCCACCGGCACTCGTCCCAGGCAAAGCGCATGATGGCGCTTCCCTGGGGCGTGCGCATCACGCAGTTCGCGGCTACTTCCGTCCCAGCATCCGACATCTCGGCAGGGAAGACGTAGTCGCCCCCGAAATCGAAGGGCCGCAGACAGACGACGTCGAGATCGGACCACCATCCACCTTTCTCGAGGAGCAGTTTGTAACGGAAGTAATTCGAAAATCCGGCGTAGGAATCGTGGTGGCGGTACTTGAAGATCGAGGACTCGGGGAGAATCCGGTTGGCGTCTTCCATGACCGTTCCCTCGGGAACGCCGGCAATGTCCCTGTAAGCGTAAAGGTGATAGGGGTGGCCGTTCGCCAGGTACGAAGTGATGGACAGACGCTCCATCGTCGACAGTTCGCTGCCAATCCATAAACCGCAAACGGGGTCCATCTCCTCTTGTTATCCGAACGGCGTGCCAGATGCACCGCGGGGGGTGATGCACGGGTCGATTGTGCCAGTTGCCGGTCATCCCTTGCCGTTCGAATTTGTTTTGGTTGCCATCCGCGGCACGCCTCCAGGCGGGGTAAACGACTCCGGTCCCACGGCCGTGAGCGGAGACAAGAAAGGTTCCGGGCAGATCACCATCTCCGGCGCGCAGTCATTCGAGGTCTTCGAGTCGGCGCTGACCAGTCTATGTTCCTTCGATCCCACGAAATTCCGCGATCCACTATCATGGATCGGTATTGATCGGTTGCGAGGGAAGGGGAGTCTGCTCCTCGCTCGCTCCGGGCCCTTTACCCCGACCTGCCTCGGAAGACCGTCACCGGCAGCGGCATCGGATCATGCCTGACCAGCCGGAACAGTTCAATTCGATTCACGACGACTTTCTGAGCAGCATTCAGGGATTGCAACGGCGGCTCGTCACGAGCGTGTCATCCGCAAGCCGCGCTCGTCCGGGATGACGAGCGCGGCGGCCATGCCTCGAGCACTTACTGAACGCGAAGGGTTGCCTTCATTGCCGGGTGGAACGTACAGCCGTACGGCACTTCACCCTTCCTGGTGATGACGGTCTTCCAGGATTTGTCGGGCTGAATGATGCTCGAGTCGAATCCGCCGATCTTCGAAGTGGCCGTGTGAGCGACCAGATCCTTGTTCACCCAGACCACTGTGTCGCCCGACTTCATGGTCAGTGTTGGCGGATCGTAGTGCAACCCGGTCATGGTCACCGTGTGCGTTCGGGTGCGGCTCTTCGCTTTTTTCGCTGCGGCCGAAACGCCAAGAGTGCCGGTGACCAGGATCAGGGCAAGGATGAGGATGCGAAAGCGCACGATCAGTGGCCTTTCGCCAGTTCAGCCTGCAGATGCTTGGCGTGGTTGAGGTGATCGATGAAAGCCGGCCGGACCTTGATCAGCAGCGCCTTGAGGTCGGGGTTGCTGGCGTCAGGGACGAGCGTCTTATCCAGGGCGTCGATGACTGCCTGGTGATAATCAACTTCGTGGTCCACGTAAGCTTTGTCGAATGCCGCTCCCTTCAGAGTCTTGAGGTTGGCGACGTTCTTTTCGCCTCCAGCTTTCAGACTCTGCGCGGTGGCGTTGTCTTCAGGCGTGACCTTCAGCCGGGTGACGAGGTCGACCGCTGACTTGTTGACCGAGGTGTGATCGCTGACCATCAGATTGGCAAACGACTTCACCTCGGCGTTATGTGTGGTGTTCGCCGCCAGCTTCCCGGCATCGATGTCTACCTGGTTGGCAGTGACTACGATGGCCGCGATCTGGGCGTCGTTGACGCCTGCGGCAACCCCGGCCATCGGGACGAGAAGTGAACCTGCGAGAAAAAATGCTGAGAACTTCATCTGTAAGACTCCTTTTCAAATGAGTTGCGTGTCGAATGTTCGCCCTCGGAATGAGGACGGACCGGGAAACGTGTTTTCCTGAATCACTTCAACAATTGCGGATTTGACCCTTCCGGATGAAGCGTTCCATACATGTACAGAGTGCAATATTTGAAAAACGTGACAACCACCATGGAGTGCGGCAGCTTGCTGCCGCCTGGCTACGGTCCAAGTGTTGATTGAATCGACGACACCGCCAGCGCGCCGCGTAAATTGAGTGCGCGGCCAGCGATTCTGCGTGCGAGGGTGAATGAGATCAGGGATTAGGCGCGACGACGCTTTCCGGTTCCGCGAACTCTACCGACGGCTGAGTGGCCAATCCGGGGCGTTCCGGGACCAGGTTCAGGCGGGCTCTGGCGAAAACATCGAAATCCTCCGGCGAGTCCCGGAGATCGAGGACGTGGAATCCGTTGGCGGCGACCCAGGCCACGTGAAATTTCGCCCCTTTCGGAACGTCGCCGACCCAATTCACCTCCCTCCGCACCTGCTGATATAGCTCGGATGTGACTTTTGGCGAGTGCATGAGCATCAATGTCGTCAGTGGTGATCTCCCTCCAATGTCAGCAATACAAGGCTCGACCGCGGATGGATGTGCGGGGCACTTGAGTGCGGCAGCTCGCTGACGCCTTCGTAGCGACGTAATCTCTGGCGGGGGAACAGCGGGGGAACAGGGACGGAGCTTCGGTTCTCGGGTTCGCCACGGTTGACCGAGTCGCGTCACTCCCCAGAAATTCCTTCAGGTCAGCGGGCTGAGTTCCTGCAGACGGACAGGTTGAGGCGTTGGGGACGGACTTTCTGCTCTCTCGCTGCTCTAGCACGAATGAAGCGATTACCTCTCGGCCGCGCACGAATGGCCTGGCAGAGAAACGAAGCTCCGTCCCCAAGCTGCAAGCTCCCAAGCTGCAAGCTGCCCGTCGTTACCAAGCTGTCCGTCCGCATGCTGGCCATCGTTCCCGAGCTGTCCGAAAGCGGCGAGGACTTCGTCGGCGGGCTGCTGGTCCCCGGCAGTCATAGTGCGCCGCTCATCATTTCACGCCGTCGGCTGTCCGGTGGGAATCAGGCGTTCGCCGGCGTCCCGATGCCGTAAGCGCGCAAACGCCGGTACAGCGTGGCCGATCCAATCCGCAGATGTTGTGCTGTTTTCTTCAGATTCCCTTCGTTCATGTCGAGTACGGCCAGGATGTAGTCGCGTTCGACGTCTGCCAAAGTCCTCGTCAAGTCCATCGACCGGCGATGCACCGAGCGCATACGCACTTCCTCGGGAAGGTCTTGTGCATCGACTCTGGCGTCGCTGGCCAGAACGACTGCGTGCTCGACGGCGTTCTGCAATTCACGCACATTGCCGGGCCACGGATAGCGGAGCATGAGATCTGCCGCAGCGGAGGTAAAGCCGCTCATCTCTCTCTGCAGCTTTCTCGACAATTGAGCGAGAACCCGCCGGGCGATCGGCAGGATGTCCTGGCGTCGTTCGCGCAGAGGGGGGATACGCAGCTCGATGACCCGCAAACGATAGTAGAGGTCGTCGCGGAATCTTCCCGATGCCACTTCTTCGGCCAGATCGCGATTCGTCGCCGCGATGACGCGTGCGTCGACTTTTCTGGTGCGGCTTTCTCCGACGCGGCGGATCTCGTGCTCCTGCAACACACGCAGCAGCTTGACCTGCATTGATTGCGCTAGCTCGCCGATCTCGTCGAGAAAAATCGTCCCGTGATGGGCGGCCTCGAAAAGGCCGATCCGATCCTGAGTTGCCCCAGTAAATGAACCGCGGACGTGTCCGAACAGCTCGCTTTCCAGAAGGCTCTCCGTGACGGCACCGCAATTCAGAGGGATGAATGGCCGCGTTACGCGCTCCGACTCTTCATGGATGAGTCGTGCCACGCGCTCTTTTCCCACCCCGCTTTCACCGGTTATGAGAATGCTCGAGTCCACCCGCGCCACACGTCGGGCCATGTCCAGCGTTCGTTTCATGGAGTCGCTCGCCGCCACAATGCCGGAGCTATCAACCACGTCTCCCGACCCGCTGTAGATCTGCCGAACGTGCCGGCGCAGGCTTCGTTCCGTATTCTTCAGCGTTTCCGTCACCATGGCCAGGTCGTCGTACATCGATTCGCGGTGAAATAGAGCGCTTTCGTCAGAGCCAAGCTCGATCCATTGCTCGCGCGATCTGGCCGTGACGTGACATGTTGCGTCGCCTTTTGCGCGGCAGCGCGATTCCCGCGCATAGGTGTCGCGGCCGCGTGTCCGGCTCATGTATCCGCCGACAAATCCGGTCAGCGTCCAGCACACCGGCTCATCGGACTGACCGATCTGCAGAAGATGCTGTTCCGCTTCGTAGCTGTCTTTCCAGACCGCGTGAAAAACATCACTGCCGGGCTCCTCGTCCGGAGGTCGTTCGGCGACGACGACATGTCCGAACAACATGTGCAGGTAACTGCCGGCCTCGCGCCACTCATCTTCCGAATCCCAGGGAAAATCGAGGCGGAGGCTTTCTGCCGCGCGCCAGCCATTGGCAAATCCGAAGCGACTGAGCAGGATGCGAGTGGCGGTCCATCCCAGTCCTTCGATCAGCTCCTTGCGCAGCAGGCCCATCGCGCTTGCGTCCATCAGGAGCACACGCAGCGGACCAAAGTGGATCGGCCCTCCGTGCGGTGGAAAGCTCAGAAGCTCGCTGAGATTGAGATCGGTTGATTTCATCGATCAAAATGATCGCTCTTCAATCATCATGAGTCCATTGAAACCCGGTACATTTTTGCCAAGTCGTTGAAAACAAGTCGTCTATTGTACTGAGCGTGGGTGGGCCGGTCCTTGCTCCAGAGGGCAGCATGACCACGGAAAACAAAACGCGTTACGATTTGTCAGCAAATGTCCCCAGCCGCCATGCCTCAACCGCGCAGCAAATGTTGTCATGGGCGACGGCCGAACCGGCCGGCGAGCGACCGACGCTCGCAGAGGATCACGACGTGAAGCGAGGCAAGCCGCGGTCGACCGACGACCTCGTCATCAGCAGCTTCGACAAGGAACGCCTCAAGCGCCTTCTTGGCAGCACAGACGTCGGGGCCGAGGGCCGCGAGGAGCTCGAGGATCTGACACGCGAGATCGAACGCGGACTCGAAGTTCGCCCGCAGGAGATTCCGCCCGACGTCGTCACAATGAACTCCTCCGTTCGTGTGACCGATGTCGAGTCCGGAGCCAGCAACGTCTACACGCTCGTTTTTCCTGCGGATGCTGATTTCGAAAAGGGGAAGATCTCGATCCTGGCGCCGCTGGGTACGGCCCTGCTCGGATTCCGCATTGGAGACCGCGTCAGATGGCAGATGCCAGGTGGCGTTCGTCAACTGCGGATCGACGAGATCCTTTATCAGCCCGAGGCGGCGGGTGATTTTCATCTGTAGCCGATCCCTTCCGGCGATCCCATAGCATTTCTGTTTCGTCACACACCGCGCGGATAGTCCTTATCGTTCCCAGACAGGCCAGGAGCCCACACAATGAGGAGTGAAATATTCACCCCTGTAACGGAGACGGAGAGCCAGGGTTTAGCGTCGGCAACCATGGAGCGCCGTTATCACGCGCTGGTGAACGCGTTGCCCGGACACGCCGTATGGGTAGCGAATGCGCGAGGAGAAATGGACGAGGACTCTCCACGCTTTCGCTGCGTTACGGGCCTGTCATGGGAACAATTTCGCGGTTTGGGTTGGATGAACGCGCTCCACCCCGACGACCGCGCGACGGCGAGGGAGCGATTGATCTCTGCCACGACAGATCCGCATGGATACGAACACGAGTTCCGCGTCCGCGTAGCTGCGGGGCAGTATCGATGGTTCGCGGCGCGCGGCGTTCCGCTCACCGAAGCAAACAGCGTCAGCGGCTGGGTGGGCACATTCACGGATATTCACCGTCCAAAAGTTCTCACCGAAGGGTGGCGGTTTCTTCACGAGGCCAACGATCTTTTCGCCTCCACATTGGATGAGCAAACGGTGTTGTCGCATCTGGTGGCCATCGCGGTACCCACCCTCGCAGACTCGTGCAATGTTCAGTTGGCGGACAACGAGGGCCTTATGGATGCCGGTCCGGCCGCGGTCGATCCGAACGCCGAAATCATCCGGGACGTCTCCGACGAAATGCTGGCCTCGTACGTCGGGAATGCCGCTGATCTGGATGCGCTCTGCAGGATGGGCGAACGGGCAATCATGCTCGTCCCGATGAGTATTCGAGGTTCACGATTCGGAACGATCCGCCTGATCGGATCGTCGACCAACAGATACTACGGCGATGAAGAGCTGGAGATCGCCTGTCGCTTCGCGCATCGAGCCGCGATCGCCCTGGACAAGGCGCGTCTGCATGCTCAAGCGGTCAACGCCATTCGTGCCAAGGACATCTTCCTGGCCACTCTGTCGCACGAGATGAAGACGCCGCTGACCGCCATTCTCGGATGGACACGCATGCTCCGCGCCGAGGGACCCGTCAGCGAGTTGTTTGACGAGGCGTTGGATGCGGTCGAGCAGAGCGCACGCGTTCAGGAACGGCTGATCGAGGACGTTCTGGACGTGTCGCGTGTGATTACCGGGAAGATGCACATTGAGAAGAAACGTCTCGACCTTCGTGACGTGATCGTTGCTGCCGTGGACGTTGTCAGTCCGACGGCCGATCAGAACGGCGTTCGTCTGCGCATTCATGACGATCCGCAGTTATTCGTTTTCGGAGACGCGACCCGGTTGGAACAGGTGATCTGGAACCTCCTCACCAACGCCGTCAAATTTACGCCTGCAGGCGGCTTTATCGAGATTCAGACCTCTGCCCGCGACGGCGAGGCGGTGGTTACGGTTCGCGACAGTGGGCGGGGCATTCCTGCCGACTTCCTGCCGCATATTTTCGACCAGTTTCATCAGGCCACGCTGGCCGATCGTGCGCAACATCACGGACTGGGCCTGGGGCTGGCAATTGTGCGGCATCTGGTGCTGGCTCACGGCGGGAGTGTGGAAGCTCACAGTGAAGGGGAAGGAAAGGGCGCGGAATTCATCGTAGCGCTGCCTCTGTACGAGGAAGCGGAAGATTCCGAGACGATGGCGGACGGTGGAGATTGAATTCCATGATTGAAAGTCCATTGAAGCGGTTGAGTGCGCTCGGCCAGAGCGTCTGGTTTGATTACATTCGACGCGATCTCTGGCAAGGAACGGACCTGGAGCGGCTCATCGAGCAGGATGGCTTGGCCGGGATGACCTCCAATCCGACTATTTTTGAGAAGGCAATTGCGGGCACGGACCTTTACGATGACGATATTCGGCGCCTGACGGCATCGGGGCTCACTCCCACGGACATCGTCGAGGCGCTTGCCATTGCTGACGTCTGCGGCGCCGCGGACGCTTTTCGTCCCCTTTACGAGGCCACGGACGGCAACGATGGGTATGTCTCTATCGAGGTCGGGCCACAACTCGCACATGATTGCGCTGGATCTGTCGCAGAAGCTCGCCGTCTCTGGAACGCGTGCAATCGACCGAATGTCATGGTGAAAATTCCCGCCACGGACGAAGGAATTGATGCAATTCGGCGCTGCCTGTCCGAAGGAATCAACATCAATATCACGCTCCTGTTCTCAGTGGATCGCTATCGGCAGGTTATTCGGGCGTACCTGGAGGCGATGGAGGAGCGAGTGGCCAAGGGGCAGCCGGTGGATCAGGTCCGTTCCGTAGCGAGTTTCTTCGTCAGCCGCGTCGATACGAACGTGAACGCGAAGCTTGACGTCATTGCTGCATCAGCCACGAGCACGAACCACGAGAAAGCATTGGCGGCTCATTTGAGAGGAAGGGTCGCCATCGCGAACGCGCGCATCGCATACACAAAGTTCGAGAAGACTTTCAATGGCACTCGGTACGAAGCACTCCGTCGACAAGGAGTTCGGATCCAACGCCCGCTTTGGGCGTCCACGTCGGCGAAAGATCCCTCCTATCCCGAACTCTATTATGTTGAGGCTCTGATCGCTCCCAACTCCATCGACACGATGCCGCCAGAGACCTTCCGTACCTATCGGGACCATGGCCATCCGATGATCAGAATTCACGACGGCATCTCCGAGGCTCACGCGGTTTTCCAGCAGCTCGGGGAGTTGAGGATCGATGAGCATCAGGTTGGCCTCGACCTCGAGGAGGACGGTGCGCGAAAGTTTCGTGAGTCAGTCGAAAAGCTCCTCAGTGCGGTCCATGCCAAAGAAAGGGTTATCAATGCCGCCGCACGATAACCTGGCAAACGAGCAAGGTCGAGCTCTCTCTCCGGAACGCATCGCGATTTATCGGGACGGAGAAGGGCAAGTTCACGCCATCAGTAGCATTGCACGCATCGAGGCTGCACTGTCGGCTGGAAATGACCGGGAGAAACGCTGGGATTGCCCCTGTCACGGCTCCAGGTTCTTGCCAACCGGCGAAGTGATTCATGGGCCCGCCACCAAACCTCTGAGAACGATGGCGCTGCCCGCTAAATTGGTTCTCACGTCAGACGTTGTGAATGTCTCGAGCACCACGCTGGGAGGCTAAGTTGATGTCTCATGTGCCCACGCCGGCGCTTTCCGGCGGCAGAACGCAACTGGATCGAATTCTAAATCTCTTATCCATCTTCACCATGGTCATGACTTTGCCACAGGTGCTGACGGTCTGGGTGCGGCACAATACCGCCGGAGTATCTCTCCTCTCATGGGGCGCTTATCTCCTCGCTGCGGTGGTCTGGCTTTTTCATGGCCTGCAGAAGCGTGACCCGACCATCTACCTCGCATGCCTCGGGTGGATCGTTCTCGACGCCGCGGTAGTCATCGGCGTCGTTATTTATCGATGAGTCGCGGACGCGACGGTACCGGGCCACAAACTCTTCAACGGCACGGCGATCTGCGCCACCTGCCATGTCGCCTCCGATCATCACGGAGCTCGGTGATGACCACCGTGCATGCTTACACGGCTTCGCAAACGCTCGTGGATGGACCAGATTTACGAAGGTCGTCGACGCTGACCTCGCCAAGGTCATGAGCTGGTACGACAATGAATGGGGAGACGCAAATCAGATGGTGGGCGAGGCGCTATCGATCGTCGGGCGGTGAGTGACGGTGTTTGGAGCGATCGCCGATTCCGCGAACCGAAGCCACGGTATGTTCCGCCTGACGGATGCTACGACACATCACAACCCGAATTGCCGATGGCCGACCACAATTAAAGAGTCGATCCGACGCGCTGCCAGACGCCGTCGCGAAGCTTTGCTCTGGCTCGGTGCAATCGAGTTCTTACGAGATCCTCGGAGATCTGCAGACAGTCTGCTGTTTCAGCAGTGCTCATCCCTTCGACGTCCCGCATGACGATGACAGTTCGGAAGGAAGGCGGCAGCGCTGCCACCTCGCGTTCCAGGGTTTCCCGTAGTTCACTGATTGACGTCATCTGCTCCGGATCGGGCGTATTGCGATCGATGATGTTCATGACCGTCTCATCGTCGCCATCGTCTAGCAGGCGACCGCGCTGGCGGCGCCGGGCCAGCGCTTCATTCACTGCAATCCGTGTCAGCCAGGTCGAAAACTGTGCGGCGCCGACAAACTGACGGAGATGCAGATAAGCGTTCAGATACGTTTGCTGCATCACATCCTCGACTTCGTCAACAGCGCCCAGCACTCCTCGAACGGCTCGGTAGATTCTCGCACTGTGCCGGCGTATCAGGATCTCGTAGATCGCAACGTCGCCCGAAAGGACACGTCTGACGACTTCGTCATCAGAAGGTTTCTCCTCCGACGCTGCGATTTGCGCGAGTGCTGTCACTTGATTCCCTTCATTAATTGAATTCGCTCAACGCGAACTCCGAGGCCGCGGCCGCCAGGGCCAGGCCGGCGCGCTCCGGCCGGCGCATCGCTGGCTGACCACGACGTCGCTGGGTATCGATGGGAAGGGGAGGGGCGTCCAGCAGGCTCGCCGGTACGCCGCCAGAGATGCCGACCAGGAAAAAGAGCGGATAGACCTCGATCATCTGTTGTCTGGGAAGCTGATAGGCGTACTGCTTCAGAGCAGCGATGTCCGCCGCAATTACTCTGTCCTTCACCGCGGCGTCGATCCTCCCGCACAGGCTGACGAACAGGACCGGCTCATCCGACAACCCACGGAGTGCTGCGCCGACGAGCAGCATCAGATCGACGCCGAAGTGCACCGGAATTGAAATGTGAATCATCGGGAGCCGACGTTCCGGACCTGGGTAGATCGATGGTGCGCGAACGGTATTGAGCGCGCGACGCGGATACTCTGGTGTCAATCCGGCCGCCTTGAGCAGCCGCTCTGCGCGCTCCGCAAGTCTCAGGCTCCCATCGCCGGCACCATCGCTGCGATTGATACCTGCTGCGGGTTCGAGAATGACGTTCCCCGATCCCCAGTGGCACGATGCGACGACGGCGCCGCTCGTGCGTAACTGGCGAGCACGGGCGACGATCCAGTCGTCCGATCGCGGGCCGCGGTCGACCTGATACTGGGAGGGTGAGATGACAAAGACTGGTTGCGGCTGCGAGGTCATACTTTGTCTTAGAGCAAGGGCCGGCCCACGAGCTGTTGAACGCTAATTCATCACACGTCAACAGTTAGCTGTACCAAGCGGTGACGCAATCTCTCAGATTGATTGAAGAACGATCGTTTTGATCGATGCGTTCGGGCGGCCGGAAGGAGGGAGCATGCAATGCCTCTTCCGTTCGCTACGCGTACGGGGAAAGAGGTTGGGAGTGAGATGTTTATTCGCCGGTATCTCGCATCAATCCCCCTCACCCGGCTCGCGTTCGCTCGCTACTGGATGAACTGAGTACATCGCTCACAGAAAACCGAGGACATCGGTTACACACGGGTGTGGAGAGAAGACGATGCCGTCCCTGGCGGCCTACCTGACACCCGTAATCAGGGGATTGAGATTCAGACGATGGGGGAGTTTACGATCGACTCGAGTTCTTCGATATCGCCCTGGTTCATGGCCGCCTCGATCGCCAGGCTTTCCCGGTCCCGGAAGATCGTGGCCACTGCCAGCACTCTGCCGTCCGACCGGTAGGTGACCCGGGCATTGCGCGCTTCGAGATCACCGGCCAGGGTCGCTACGTCCCACTTCGGAGCGTATCCGACGTAAGAAATCACCACGTCATAGTGAGCACTCCAGAAGAAGGGGGCGAAACTGCAAGGCTCCCGGTTCCCCAGCATGTTCCTCGCGGCGATCTGCCCGTGCCGCTGCGCCACTGCCCAGTGTTCGACACGGCGCAACTCCCCGGAGCGTTCATCGCGCCATCGTGCCAGATCCCCGGCGGCGTAAACGCCGGGGGCCGAAGTCTGAAGAAACTGGTCGACGAGGATGCCCTCGTCGACAAGAATTCCCGCGGCCTCGGCCAGACCCGTGGCCGGCCGCACGCCGGTGCCGATCACGACGAGGTCGCATTCGATAACCTGGCCGTCCGCCAGCACAACGCCGGTCTCCTTGATTGTCGAGACGGCGGCGTCAAGGTGAAAGCGCACGCCCTTTTCCTCATGAATCTTCTGCACGAAGCTGCCGAGGTCGGAGCCAAGAACGCGTCCGAGCGGAACTTCGTCAGGAGCGATGACATCGACGCTCAGGCCACGGGCAATCAACGATGCGGCGACCTCCAGGCCGATGAAGCCCGCGCCGATGACCACGGCTCGTCTCGCCTTCGAGGCCGCTGCAATGATGGCCTGGCTGTCACGAAAGGTTCGCAGAAGATGAACATGTGAAAGGGTGGCGCCGGCGATAGGGGGCACGAAAGGATCCGCGCCCGTGGCCATGAGCAGGCGATCATAGGAAATTGATTCACCTTCGTCCGTGCGAATAGATCGTCCGTCGACGTCGATGGATGTGACGCGGGTGTTGAGCTTCACGGCGATCTCTTGCTGGCGATAGAACGCGGCATCTCGCAAAGGGATCCACTCCTCGGGCGCGGTTCCGGCGAGATAGTCTTTGGAGAGGTTCGGTTTGTCGAAGGGGAGGTCGCGATCAGCGCTGATCATCCGAATGGACCCACGGTAGCCCTCGCGCCGCAGTGTTTCGGCAGCACTGTGCCCGGCGGCGCCGCCACCGAGTATGACCATTGACGACGGCGTGTCGATCGAAGAAGGGGAAACCTGCGTTGCAACTTTCTCCCGGACGATGATCCTGTCACCTTGCAATTCCGTTCTCCAGCACTGGAGAGGATTGAAGGGCGGAGGCGAAACGACCGAGGCGTTCCTGAGATCAAAGGTTCCGTGATGCCATGGGCAATGGATTTCCGTATCCGTAAGCATTCCCTCGGCCAGCGGACCGCCGTAGTGGGTGCATGTGGCGCCGACCGCGAACAGGCCGGCGTCGGTCCGGCATACGAGCACGGCCTCCCCGCTCACATGGCCGACAATCATGCCGCTCTGAGGAATGTCCGATGTTTCGATGCCGAGTGTCAGGTCGGGCCCTGCCAGTGCGGTTTCGCCACTCATCGTCTTCTACTCCCTTCCGGAACGCTGGCCGCGGCTGAGCGCGAGGAATTCGTTTCTTATCGTGGAGCTCGTCCGCACACCCCCACGAAAGGCCGAGGTGACGAGTTCGGCCTGTGGCTGTGCCACCCCCCGGCATCCCATGCAGAGGTGATGGGCAGTGATGAGGACGCCTACGCCCCGCGCTTCGAGGTGCTCCTCGACGGCCTCCGCGATCTGACGCGTCATCCGTTCCTGAATCTGCAGTCGCTTCGCGAAACAGTGCACCAGCCTGGCCAGCTTGCTGATGCCGACGACTTTCCCCGGCAGATAGGCAACGGAGGCGGTTCCCAGAAACGGTAGAAGATGGTGCTCACACGTTGAGTGGAACGAGATGCCGCGCAGCATGATCAGGTCGCGGTTTAACTCGTCGAACGTTCTGGAGAGAATCTCAGCCGGGTCCTCGTCATATCCAGCGGTCATTTCCCGCCAGGCCCTGACAACCCGAGCAGGTGTTTCCAGCAGGCCGTCCCTCGCCGGGTCTTCGCCCATATACAGAAGCAGCTCGCGCACGGCATCCTCGGCTACTTCGTTTGCATTCTCTTCGAACGAGCTTTGTTTGCGGTTTGTGGCCGTCGTCATCGTACGTCTCCAGGTTTGCGGATGGGCGCCAGATCGAGCCGTTTGTGGTTTCCTTCTGCATTTGAGTGGACTGGATGATTAAAGGTGACAGGCCCAGGTCATCAACGATGCAGCGCGAATGCGTCAGCGGCTTTCGTCGGCAAAGGCCGGACGAACGTGACCGACTGAGATGGCGGATGCCGCCAACGCGTGATCCCTTCGTGGAGGAGATCGTCTCGGCGCGTGCCGGGCCGAGGCGTCGAGGATCCGAAACGTTTTCGGCTTGCCTCGTTGTAGGAGATGAAGAAGTGTTCGATCTGCTCCCAGCCGCCTCTTGTTCACATCGTCGAGCGAGCGAAAATCGCCATGCGTTCTCGATTTGTGTGCCACTCCGATGACGAGGTCGTTACGCATCGTCGCCCCGCTTTCGGTCTGCTCTGCTTCCATGACGCCCAGCAGCCGGGCCACTCCCAGACAGCCGGTGAAGGCCTGCTCATCCATGAGAAGCAAGACGTCGATCGGGTCACCGACTCCGCCGAGGGTGACCGGCACGAATCCGAAGTCGTAGGGGAAGAACGGTCCTGCGGGGAGAACCCCGCCGAGGCGGAAGAGGCCGAGCTCCGATCATATTCGAATTGTTCCGGCTGCCGCGGGGTGTGTCCACGAAGACGTTCCAGGTGTCGTCGTTCTCGTTTCTCGGAGCGGGGCGTACGGATCGGGCATTCATCTCTCCTTCGGATCTGATCGGAATCAGCGGAGAAAATAAGTTTCGCTTCGTAACAGGCGTGCCTGTTCTGGGCGCTGAATCGTTAGATTCTCCTTAGAAAATCGTAACGTTGCTTTTTCAACGTCGGAAGTACAATCCCCACTTCGTTCCACAATCATTACGAAGACGGGAGAGAACTATGAGGCGGTTAGTGCGCATAATCCCTATTCTCATTCTGCTGATTCCTATGAGTCTGTTCGGTCAGGCCGGTACCTCCGGCGCGTTGACCGGCAACGTCACTACGGAGGGGCGAGCGCTGCCCGGTGTGACGGTAACCATCACCTCTCCGGCGCTTCAGGGAACCCGTACTACGGTCACCGGCGAGACCGGAGCCTACAACTTCCAGGCGCTTCCACCGGGGCGATACACCGTGGCCTTCGACCTCGAGGGAATGCAGCAGGTCACCCGCGAATTGCAGGTATCGCTGGCGCAGACCAGCCGCGCGGATGCGGAATTGCGCCTGGCTGCGGTCGCCGAGAACTTGACGGTCGTGGCCACGGCTCCCGCGGTCCTGGAGACCTCGCAGATCGCGGCCAACTTCACAGCCGCCGAGATTGAGGAGCTTCCCGTGGATCGCACCATCCGCGGTACGGTGCTCCTGGCACCGGGAGTGAACGACTCCGGCCCCAACGCCGTCAGCGGAGACAAGAACGGTTCCGGACAGATCACCATCTCCGGCGCGCAGTCCTTCGACAATCTCTTTCTAGTGAACGGGGTGGTGGTCAACGAAAACCTTCGAGGCCAACCGCGCAACCTCTTCATCGAAGATGCCATTCAGGAGACCACGGTGCTCACCGGGGGTGTATCCGCGGAGTACGGCCGGTTCCTGGGCGGCGTGGTCAGTACCATTACCAAGTCGGGCGGAAACCAGTTCTCAGGATCGATCCGGGACAACCTCACCAACGATTCCTGGACGAAGAAAAGCGATTTCGCCGCTCAGAAGGACCCGATCAGCGACATCAATCATCAGTACGAAGCGACCATCGGTGGACGAATCATCCGTGACCGGCTGTGGTTTTTCGGCGCCGGGCGCTACGAGAATCGTAATGGTTCCGACCAGACCTTCCAGACCGCCATTCCCTACTCCACTTCGAGCAAGGACAAGAGATGGGAGGGCAAGCTCACCGGACAGCTTTCGTCCAAACACAGCCTCGTTGCCTCCTACCTGAAAGATCAGCTGGACAGGACCGGCGTTGCCAGCGGCCGCATCCTGGATCTTCGCAGTCTGGCTACGCGAACCGAGCCGAACTCGCTTCTGGCTCTGCATTACAGCGGCATATTCACGAGCAACTTCCTCCTGGAGGGACAGTTCAGCAAGATGGATTACGCTTTCGCCCAGGGAGGCGAGCAGCGCGATCTGATCAACGGCACGATCCTTCTGCAGTCCGGACCGACCCGCCGGGCCTGGTCGCCCACGTTCTGCGGAGTGGTCTGCGGGCTGAAAGAGAGAAACAACAAAGAGTACCTGGTGAAGAGCTCGTACTTTCTTTCCACCCCCACGATGGGCACACACAATCTGGTCGGTGGTTACGATGATTTCCATCAGCTCCGCGCAGAGAACAATTTCCAGTCCGGGAGCGACTATCGAATTCACGGGCATTTTTTCTTCGACGCCAATGGTCAGGTCGCGGGATTCGGAGTCGACCCCACGGAGGCTCAGATCGAGTGGGATCCCGTTCCTGCGCTCAGCGACACCTCCGACTTCGCCGTCCGGTCGCTCTTCATCAATGACAAATGGGAGCTGAACAATCGCTGGAGCTTCAACGCCGGTTTGCGGTACGACAAGGACTACGGTACGAACCAGGCGGGCGTGAAGACTGTCGACGACAGCGCTTTCAGCCCTCGTCTGGCTGCTTCATTCGACCCCATGGCCAATGGCCGGCACCGTTTCAATGTCAGCTACGGGCGCTATGTGTCGAAGGTGGATCAGGGGCCAGCGGACTTCACGGCCACCTCCGGGCGCTACGCTTCCTATTACTTCAATTACCTTGGGCCCGAGATCAATCCGGTGGGTACCCCACTCAATCAGCTTGTTCCCATTCCCCAGGTGATCCAGGGAGTCTTCGACTGGTACAACTCCGTGGGTGGCCGGTCCAACCCCGACATTCTCGATTCCGCAAGCGTTCCAGGCGTCACCACGAGATTCGACAAATCGCTCGTAGCGCCCTACCTCGACGAGATTACCGCCGGATACGGTCTGGCCTTCGGAAAGGGCTACCTGAAGGCTGACTACGTCCATCGAAACTGGGACAAGTTCTACACGATCCGCCGCACACTCCAGACTGGAACAGTGGTCGATGCGAATGGCGACACTTTCGATCAGGGAGTGATCGAGAACAGTTCCGGAGATCTGAAGCGGAACTACAACGCACTGCAGCTCCAGGGGACGTACCGCGTAAGCAGCCCCCTCTCCATCAGCGGAAACTACACCTTCGCTAAACTTCGAGGGAACGTGGAGGGGGAGGATGTTTCCTTCGCCACGACATTTACCGACGAGAACAATTACCCGGAGTACACGAACTTCGCCAACAATCATCCGGTCGGAAATCTCGATGGCGACATCAGGCACCGGGCCAACGTCTGGCTGCAGTACGAACTTCCGACTTCGTTCGGGCGGTTTAATTTCTCGGTGCTGGAACGCTATCAATCCGCGTTGCCGTACTCGGGTTCGGCATTGATTGCCACATCGAAACTCACCAACCCCGGCTATGTGTCACCGCCCTCGACGGCGAATTACTTTTTTACCGAGCGCGGTGCCTTTCGTGTTGACAACGTCACCAGCACGGACCTCGGGCTGAACTACTACCTGCCGATTACGAAGGTAACGCTCTTCATTCAGGGTGACCTTCTGAATCTGTTCGATGAACAGAGTATTTCACGACCGTTTTTCGTGGATCGAACCGTTCTGACCTCGCGCCAGGCTGCGTGTACACAGCTCTCCAATGGTCCCACCCCCGGCGCACGATGCCTGGCATTCAACCCCTTTATGGATACCCCCGTCGAAGGCATTCACTACCGTTTCGGGCCAAACTTCGGCAAGCCCACTACTGTGGACGCCTATCAACTTCCGAGAACCTATCGTGTATCGGTGGGACTTCGCTTCTAATTCGTCATTGACAGGTGTGTCATGCAAGCCCCGGCAGAAGCCGGGGCTTTTTCGTGTGCAGGCACGGCCCCGTTCGATGCCCGGCGGCGCCCGAGAGAGTTTGGCGCTCGTCTACCGGGATATTGCGGCAGGGAGTTTCTTCCGCCACGTACGTTCCAGATCCGGCAGCTCGAGGTTGTGGAGCGTATTCAGAGCGACGGACCAGGTGTGGGGCTGCGGATTCTCTTCTACCATTCGCTGAAGGAGCCGGTCGATGTCGCCCGTTCTGTCCTGAACGCGATAGATCACCGCCAGGTTTGCCCAGGCCTGAAGGTTGTTCGGGAAAGCATGAATCTCGCGGTTATAAGCAGCTTCCGCTTCCTTCTCCCGGTTCATGCGCGCAAGCAGATCACCGCGAAGAGCGTCGAGGCCGAAAACGTGTTCGAGCTTCAGTGCTTTGGCCTGATCGTCGGCTGCACTGAGCGCGGCCATGGCGCCGCGCAGATCCCCACGCGCGCGCAGGATCTCAGCTCTGATCAGCGTCAGCGTCGGCTGTGGATTTCGTGTCTGAAGGGCCAGGGAGGCCTCGCGGTCAGCCTCATCGAGCCTGCCTTCGGCCAGGGCCGATCGGGCCATCAGCTCGTGTGCCCGCATGGGATTACCGCCCATGGCCAGCGCGGCGCTGGTTCGCGCCTCCCCGGTCTTCCCGGCGAGGAGTTGGGCCTGCGCAAGGCCGAGAGCCATATCCGGAGAAAAGCGCTTGGCGCCCGCGATCGCCTGACGATACGAATCGATCGCTTCCTCATACCGTCCGGCAGCGATCAGACACTCACCCAGCCGTTCGCGGGCGTCGAGCAGGCCAGGGTTTTTCTGCAGCGCTGCTTGAAGGGCTGGTATTGCCTCGTCGAACCGGCCCTGGTCGGCTAGCAGAAATGCGGGCTTCACGCTTTCCAGAGAGTGAATCTCGTCGACGGGATTGCGAAGCGAAGCATCCTGCTGCTGCGAGGACACGCGGCCCAGATACCCGAGCGAGGCCAGTACCGAGGCTTCCTTCGGATCAATGACCGCGGGAGCTGGGGCGCCCGCGGGGATCGCTGCCAGAAGGTCTCGCAGCGTGGCGGCGGCGCGACGTTCGGACGAGATAACATTCGTCTTCTCGCCCGGATCACTGCGCAGACGGTAGAGCTCGGGGCGCGGGCTCTCGATGTAATGATGTTCGCCATCGATCTCGGAACGCAGGGCGCTCCATCCAAGGTGAATTCTGGGGTACCAGGTCTCGCTGTAGATCGTTTCCTGCGTCCCGTCATCGTTGACGAGAAGCGATTTTCCCCTCAGCTTTCCTGGTGGACCGCCCCCGGCGACGACGTCGGTGATGGTAGGAAACAAATCGATGAGTTGAACCGCGCGGTCCTCGGCCGTTCCTCTCCGCGAGTTTCCGGGCAGTTTGACCAGCAGCGGAACCTGAATCGATTCCCTGTAGAGAAGAATGCCATGCTGATCCTCTCCGTGGTCCATCAGGCCTTCGCCGTGATCAGACGTGAGAATGATCAGGGCCCGGTCGTAGATCCCGCTGTCTCGCAGGTACTGGAGGAACCCGCCAGTAATTTCATCGGCGGAAGCGATCTCGCCGTCGTATTTCGAGGCGAAGGCGGAACGGAAGGGCTCCGGAGGATCGTACGGAGCGTGCGGCTCATAAAGATGAAGGAAAACGAAAAATTTCTGTTCTCGATGGGCAGCGATCCATTGCATGGCAGCGCTGGCCGCCAGATGTCCGTCTCGCTGATGCCCGCTGTCGAATCCACCGTTTCCAACCGGAATGGCGTCGTCGTAATGATCGAACATGTCCGCCATTCCGGTTTCTCCGCGCAGTACCGATGAAGAGACGGAGGCGGCGGAGAGGTACCCGCGCTCTCTGAGCCAACCCGGGATATTGGCGTGATGGGCCGCGTCGAACCGGTAGCCGAGGTTGTTTCGAACGCCGTGCTCCGGAGGGAGCAGCCCGGTGAGCATCGAGAGGTGCGACGGAAGTGTCATCGGGCAATTGCTGTAGGCGTAGGAAAACAGGATGGCATCGCCGCGGAATCGGTCGATTGCAGGCGTTTTGACCTTGCCGTAGCCATAAGCGGGCAAGTGATCGGAGCGAAGTGTGTCGATGGAGATGAGGATGATGGGTGGGGCGGATTGGCGCGCGTAGGGAACGGATCGTGCCTGTTCGGGGGAGCAGGCGAGGCTTGCCAGCGCGCCGGCAAGAACGAACAGCGAACGCGCGGTGGATGCGTGCCAGCGATCAAAGACGTCGCGTGCCGGCGGGAGACCTGAATCGTTCATGAAGAAAATCTGAGCGAACCAGCGTCGTGGATTCTCCTTCAAATGGCCCTGCAGATTCTGCCCCGATCTCGGCGGTGCCATCAAATTGTAGAGGATAAAGGCAGGCGCAGCGGGAGTACGCGGGAATCGTCGCAAGCCTGTAGCGCTCAGTTTCGACCTACCAGAACCTCGAGCCCGGACGGAGCATGACGCTTACGTCGCACTGAAGCCCGGTTCTTACCTGCTTTACTGTTCGACCCTTGATCATTCCAGCCGTGTTGAATCGGCCGATGTGACTTTGGCGCCGTGAATCGATCAGGAGCGGGTCGTCCGTGGCCCGGACCATTGCGTGGTGACGCTGACGGAACCCGGTTCGTCACTCAGTCAGTGAACGATTCCGGCGCGGATCAGAAGAAGAGTGGTCACGCCCACCACCGCCCAGAGAGCGAGGGCCATCATCAGTGGGCGTGGCCCGACCTTCCGCAGTGCCTGCCGGGAGATGTTGCTTCCGATCAGAAAGAGCGTAACGGTCAGTCCGATTCTCGCGGCACCGTAGAGGAACGAGTAGATGCCTCTGCCGGCGGGAAGCCAGCTGTTGACGCAGGCAGCGATCACGAAGAAAAGAATGAACCAGGGCAGGCGGATTTTCGCTTTGCTGCGGCGCACGGCGGCGGTGATCAGAGCCAGGGGAACGATCCAGAGCGCTCGGGCCAGCTTTACCGTCGTTCCGACAGCGAGTGCCACGGCCCCGAACTTCGCAGCTGCGCCGACCACCGAGCTGGTGTCGTGAATGGCCAGCGCGGCCCATAATCCGAATTGCTGCTGGGTCATCCCCAGCGCCACACCGATCGGAGGAAAGGTCAGTAGAGCCACCGAGTTCAACAGAAAAACCGTGGCCAGTGAGACGCTGATCTGTTCGTCGCTTGCCTCGGTGATGGGCGCGACCGCGGCGATGGCGCTTCCACCGCAGATGGCCGTCCCCACGCTGATTAGAAAGGCGCTGACGGGATCGATCGACAAGATTCGTCCCAGCAGCGTTCCCAGAAGCAGGGCGAAGGAGATTCCCACGGCCGTATAGAGGAAGCCACTGCTTCCGGCCTTGATCACTTCGTAGAGGTTCATTCCGAAGCCCAGGCCGACGACGGAAGCCTGCAGAAGAAGTCGGGAGAATCTCTGGCTTTCCGAAAGCCAGGGGTGCGGAAAGGTAAGTCCGAAACCGATTCCCAGGAGTAGAGCAAGGGGCGGAGAACCCCAGGGAGACGCCGAGAAAAGGAGCAGGACGAGAAAAGCGAGTCTGCCTGCCCGGCCGCCACCCTTGCCGGATGAAGGCGCGGACGGTGCCGGAAGTGTCTGTTCGCCGGGCTCGGTCAATTTGTGGTCATAGCGGAACTGCGGTGGTGTAGCGGGGACGATTGTCTGCCGGAAGTGGCTGGCTTGTCACGGGGGCAGTTATCGTTGTCGCGCTTTAGTTCTGTCGAGAGAACCGTAGTTCTCGTTCACCGGTCACGACCGTAGCACGAATGTGACGCCGATCACGCCCCGGTTTCAGGTCCGGCCTTTAGCTATTGGCGTCCGCTTTGACAACCTGTCGGGCCGATGACCTGGGAATCGACCAGCCAGGCGAAAGGTCAAATAAGTCTGAGATAATAGTCCGCGATACCGGCATGGCCCCGTCAATCGGGGGCGCACCCAGTCTTGACGTACGGCTGACGGCTGGTCGGTAGCATACCGCTCGCGTGTACTTGAGCGGCATCGGTCGCGCGAGGTGCAGAGGAAACGGAGCGACGGTTCACCCGGAAGAGATGAGAAGTTCGATGGAGATGTTGTATTCGGCCCCGAGACGAGGCGAGCGCCTGATCGCCATGGGCCGGATCATGCTCGCTCTCTTTTCAGTTTTCTCGGCCATCGTCGGACCGTTCGGAAGCTTCGGCCGAACCTCGGCGGTCTATTCGCTGATCTCGGTATACAGCATTTACGCGCTGGTTCTGCCGTTGATCGAAAGGCGAAGCTCTCCTTCGTGGCAATACAAAATCGTCACGCACAGCATCGATCTGCTGGTCTTCTCCTCATTCGTTTTTCTGACCACGCGCGAGGGCAGTCCTTTCTTCGCCTTTTTCTTCTTCTCTCTTCTCTGCGCCACGATTCGCTTCGGCGTGCAGGGGACGATCTGGACCGGTCTGGCCGTGGTTTCGGTCTTCACTGCCATCGGCTTCGCCGAGTACAGTGTCCATCCGGCGACGGTCGTGTTCGATTCATTCATTCTGCGCGCCGGTCAACTGGCCGTCGTGGCCGGCCTGTTGACATTTCTCGCCGGATATCTGCAACGATTGCACACGGAGCTGTCCGGCCTGGCGTCGTGGCCGCGCACTGTCTCGCGGAACCCGAACCAGCTCATTCTGGATACGCTGCAGCGCAGTGCAGAGTTCCTGAACGTCCCGAGAGTGGTGATGGTCTGGACAGAGTACGACGAGCCTTGGCTTCAGGTGGCTTCCTACTCACCGGACGGATTCAAGAGTGTTATTCATCGGCCGGACGACTACGAGCCGCTGGTAGCCGAAGGGCTGGAGGAAATCACATTTTTCTCTTCCGACATCTGCGTGCCCACTCCGATGGTTGTTGCCGTGACGGCATTCGGAAAGGGAGAAGTAATCCGCCGCTCGCCATTGAACACGAAATTCCGCGACGACTTTTCCATCTGCAGCGTGCTTTCCACCAGTCTTGTCGGCCAGACCGGTGAGGGCAGGATCTGCTATCTCGACCGCAAAGAGATGGGAGGAGACGAGCTTCGAATGGGTGAGATTCTTTCGCGCCTGATCGTTTCCAGGATGGACCAGCTCACACTCTCCAGACAGGCTGAGCGCACCGCCATCGCCGAAGAGCGCGTCCGTCTGGCCCGCGACCTTCACGACGGATTGCTCCAGTCGTTGACTGCCACGGCGCTGCAGATCGAGGCAGCGCGCCGGATGCTGAACGATCAGCCGCGAGAAGTTGACGAGCGGCTCTCGCAGATCCATGACGACATCACCCAGGAGCACGAGGATCTGCGTTCGTTCATCCGCGAGCTCCGGCCCACGGGTGTGGAGTCTGAGGTCGACTTCCGGCTCACGTCGCGGTTGAACGATCTCGCCGACGGAATCGGCCGGCAATGGGGTGTGCAGGTCAGTCTCGACCTGAACGGAACCGACAGAAGGCTCCCCAACAGTTCCAAGAAGGAAATCTACCGTTTGATCCGGGAGGCCGTGATCAATGCTGCCAAACATGCCGCGGCGCGTAAAATAACGGTGGTGTCGTCGGTCAGCGACGGCAACGTGGAGATCGTTGTGGCCGATGATGGCAAAGGATTTCCCTTCTTTGGGAGTTATGATCTTCAGACTTTGAATCGTTTACGCAAGGGACCAAGAACTCTCAAGGAAAGGATTGCGTCGGTTTCCGGAGATCTGCGGCTGATCTCTTCACCTTCCGGCGCCCGTCTGGAAATGAAGCTTCCTCTGATGCAGCACGAAGGATGGACGTCATGATCAAGCTCGTGCTGGCAGATGATCATCCCATCGTCCTGGACGGCCTTGCCCAGATTCTGAAGCTGGAATCTGATTTCGCCATCCTGGCCACTTGCACCAACGGAGAAGACGCCCTTACTTCCGTGCGCACCCTCCGCCCTGATGTCCTCGTTCTCGATCTGCGCATGCCCGGCACGGACGGATTGTCGGTTCTGCGCACCATCAAGAAGGATCAGATCGGAACGACCGTCGTCCTGCTCACCGCAGCTCTGGACGAGAAAGAGGTGCTGGAAGCAATTCGCATGGGGGCCCGGGGAGTGATCCTGAAGTCGATGGCCTCACGTCTGCTTGTGCAGTGCATCCGGAAAGTGCATGCCGGTGGGCAGTGGCTGGAAAAGGAATCAGTCGCTTCCGCTCTCCAGCACATTCTCCACAACCAGACCAGTACCACGCCGGCAGCAGCGCTCAGTCCCCGCGAGCTGGACGTGGTGAAGATGGCCGCTCAGGGTCTGCGAAACAAGCAGATTGCCGAGAAATTGTTCATCAGCGAAGCTACCGTGAAGATCCATCTTCACAACATCTACGAAAAGCTGAACATCGGGAATCGGGTGGAGTTGAGCCTCTACGCACGCGAGAAGGGACTGGTCTGAGCTGAAAATAGACCGAAAGGTTTAAGACAATTACATCCGCTGTACTGCCTTTCTCCCTCGAACACTGGACATAATCGCAGTCCGATGATGTCAAGACCTGCCTCGGAGCGGCGTCAGTCGCTCCGCTACGAAGTCATTCTGCCCATTACACTGGCTTCAGGCGAGGGCACGACGCACAATCTCAATCTCAGTGGGGTCTACTTTGAGACGGACGCTGCTCTGCAGCCCGGCCGCCCGGTGGATTTCTCAATCTGTGTCAGTGACGGGGCCAGCATCGGCGCGCACCTGTACTGCTACGGGTGCGTTTTGCGCGTCGAGGAGCAGGGCGAGGTTCGACGCATCGCTGCCTCGATCGACTCGTTCTGGTTCGAACGAATCGCTCAGCTTTCGGACTGCGAGCGCTGCCGTGAAGGCGCGAACGCCGCGGAGGGAGCGATCGACTCCCCAATCGAGCAGGAGATTCGAACTTGGGCCTCCGATTCTGAATGAGGAGACCTCAGAAGAGATACTATTTCGCGCATCCCGAAGCGCCTGATCCCGACACAGAATCCTTCATCGCCGGACGGTCCGCGACACCGTCTGACGCGCCTCGACAACGCCGGTGGCCTGGCGCCATCGGAGACCGGAGTGGCCGTTTGCAGCAGGCAGAAAGACGACGGAGTCAACGGGTGCAGTTCGAGCACCCCCTGGAGGGGATCTTCTCGCGGATGGCTGTGAAGATCATCTCCATCAGTCCGTACGGCGCTCTGATCGAACACGACCGCCGGCTGTGGTACGCCAGCCGGATGCCGCTGGAATTTTCCGTGGAAGGGCGACAGGTCAAGCTCGATTGTGAAGTGGTCAGCTCCTGGATCGAGCGCTATCGTGATCCGATCACCACTTACCGATCCGGCATCCGTTTCGTGAACGTTACCCAGCATCTGGGCCGCATCCTTCAGCAAGTCACCGGCGCTCTGGCCGGTGACGAGGGAGCACCACCGAACGGGTGGGCGGCCCGCAGAAACAGCGACAGCTGATCGCCTGACTCCTTTCCCGCGACTCGGCTATGTGTCCTCAGTACGGACTTGTGAGCTGTCCGCATCGAGTCAGTGCCGCGGGGACCATGTCCTCGCACACCAACGAAACGAGTTATCCCGAAGCCAAAGGCGAGGGATCTACGGTGAGCCTGGCGGTGTCGTTGAACCAGCCGAATCCCTCCTCGCTGCGCTCGTTTGTAAGAAACTCACATGGGGGTGCTTGTCATCCTGAGGGAGCGCAGCGACCGAAGGATCTCTTCAACGAGGAATTAGCTGGCAACCGGGAAGCTGGAAGAGATCCTTCGCTCGACGCTCAGGATGACAACCGGCCATAGAGTTTTCTTACCTCTGGTTCAGCACCCGCGCTGTGCCCTCGCTTGTAAGGAAACTCCCATGGCGTCCTGTGAGGTCGGCTCTGGAGATTCAAAAAGCGATGCTTTGCAAACGCGTCACCCCGAGCGGGAGCGAGGGGCCCCAGAGGGGTGGGTGGTA
>JBDTRY010000004.1:0-54750 GCA_039931435.1 Acidobacteriota bacterium
CATGTCCCATGGAAAACTCGTGATATTCGGGCTCGATCCCGCTGCTTTCCAGGATTCTTCTCGTCTTTCGCGCGTACAGCACGGGGATCATGTCGTCGCTGCTCCCGTGGACGATGAGAACCCTCTGAGATTCGCGCCCCTGGAAATCCGGAAGCTCCGCCTCGTTCAATCCTCCGCTCATGACGACGATGCCGGCAGCTGGTGGATCGAGGCGGAATCCTGCGTCGAGACTCATCAATCCCCCCTGGGAGAAGCCCGCCAGAATCAGCTTGTTTTCAGGGACGGCATATCGCGATCGGATCTCTGAGACGAACTTCAGGAGGAGGGTACGTGATGCCCGGAGCGAGTCACGCTCCGGCGGCCAGCCGTCGAACCAGCTGTAACCGAAGCGCATGCCGGGATAAGCCTCGAACGCTCGTGGCGCATCGGGAACGACGAATCGGAACTCCCCGGCGGGATCGATCTCCTTCGCCAGCCCGGCCAGATCGCGGGCATCACTGCCCCGCCCATGCAGCGCCAGGATCAGCGGCATCGAAACTTCCGGAGCAGCCTCGGGCCTGGTGACCTCGAGGTAGGTGAGCGAGAGATCCTGGTGACGTCTCATGGCAGTGGCAAACGATACTCGACAAAATCGGCCGAAGCGAGAGCAGCGTGATGGGTTGCCTTCGACCACCGATTGGCCGCCGTTAAACCGTTCGGTCCATTGTTCCCATGGACTTTCGGGTTACCATGGGACCCCAAATAATTCGTTCGGGGTGCGATGGGCGGGGAGCGGGTCACGAGGTCAGACGATGCATATCAATGATTTGTTGAAGATCGCAGCCGAAAGGCGCGCCTCCGATCTGCACATCAAGGTCGGTTCGCATCCGGTCATCCGCGTCGACGGGGAGCTGATTCCGCTCGTGGAATTGAAGCGGTTGATGCCGGAAGACACCATCGCCATGGCCTTCTCCATCATGTCCTCGCGGCAGAAGGAAAAGTTCAAGAACAACTACGAAATCGACGTGGCCTACTCCGTTCCTGGTCTGGGGCGTTTCCGCTGCAACATCTTTCAGCAACGCGGTACTGTCGGTCTGGTCCTGCGCGTCATTCCGGTGAAGATTCTGTCCATCCGCGAGTTGATGCTACCCATCGTTCTGGAGCGCATCTGTGACGAGCAGCGTGGATTGATTCTCTGTACCGGCACGACGGGATCCGGTAAATCCACGACGCTGGCGGCGATGATTGACTACATCAACGCCCATCGCACCGAACACGTGATGACCGTGGAAGACCCCATCGAGTTTCTGCACCGGGACAAGAAGTCCATCGTCAACCAGCGCGAAGTGGAAGTGGATACGAAATCCTTCTCGCAGGCGTTGCGCTCCGCTCTGCGCCAGGATCCCGACGTGATCCTCGTCGGCGAGATGCGTGACTACGAGACCATCGAAACTGCGCTGACCGCCGCCGAGACCGGACACCTCGTTCTCTCCACGCTGCACACTCTGGACGCGACGGAAACGATCAACCGCATCATTTCCGTCTTTCCGCCTCACCAGCAGAAGCAGATCCGTTTGCAGCTGGCGGCCGTGCTCAAAGCGGT
The DNA here is from genome assembly GCA_039931435.1 of Acidobacteriota bacterium. GTDB lineage: Bacteria > Acidobacteriota > Thermoanaerobaculia > Gp7-AA8 > Gp7-AA8 > JBDTRY01. Next base: position 1,583 of record JBDTRY010000004.1, read on the forward strand.
CATTTCCCTGCGCCTTCTCCCGAGGGCAGACGGGCTGGGACGCGTGCCCGCGGCAGAGGTTCTCATCTCCACGAACTACATTCGCGACGCCATCGAGAACAAGGAAAAAACGAAAATGATCAAGGAGGCCATCGCCCAGGGCACGTCCCAGTACGGGATGCAGACCTTTGATCAGTCGATCTATCTCCTCTATCGGAATGGCCTGATCACCCTCGACGAAGCGCTGCGCCGGGCCTCGAACCCGGATGAGTTCAAGCTCAAGGTGCAGGGGATTCAATCGACGTCCGACGTTTCCCGCGAGGAAATGGAAGCGCGGCTCAGCGTTCCCGGTGACGGCGATCCCTTCAGCGACGAGTCGCCGTTCGATTTCTCCAACTCGCTGTAAGGTCGAGGAGTGACGCGGGCAGTATTGTCCCCGCAATGTCACCACTACCACGGTGTGTCATCCAGAAGCGACGCGAGGGATCTCCCGCGCGTTTAACGACGGCCGGCCTTATACGAGCGGGAGATCCCCCCTCGCTTCGCTCGTTCGGGATGACCCGCTTCCTGAGATGAGTCGAGAGCGTCTATTAGAACTGTCGAGTGAAGGATCTCTCCTACCAGCATCGAAATGTTCGGCCGCTGTAGCGGGCTCGTGCTATCCCAGGCGTGGAGCGACCCGCACATCGACGGGCTTGCGGGATAATGGCCGCATGGCGAAAGCTCCCCCCGATCCCGCCGACTCGGACGCATGTTATCGAACCGCGCTCCGGGCCCTCTCTCTCCGCTGGCATGGCCAGGAGGAGCTTCGCACCAAGCTTCTCCGTCGCAGATTCGATCGATCCGCCGTTGACGAGGCCATCATGCGCCTCGACCGCGAACGCTGGATTGACGACGAGCGCTATGCGCTCTCCTTCGCCCGGGCGCGCCTTCAGAAACACTTCGGGCCCGACCGCATCGTCATGGAGTTGCGCGGCCTGAGGGTGGATCCCGCTGTGGCCGCCAGAGCTGTCGAAGCCGCTGTGGCAGACGATCCCGGTGGCGATCATCTGGACGGACTGTGCCGGAAGAAGATCCGATCGCTGATTGCCCGGCGCGGTGTGGCGGCCGTTTTCGACGAGAAGAGCCGAAACAAATTGATCGCCTCGCTGTTAACGCAGGGATACGGCTTCGGCGCCGTGAGCCTGGTGGTCGACGCCCGGCTTCGCGAGCTGCAGCGTGACAACGAGGAATTGAGGATTCATGCCCACGACCAGTGACATTCGCGAAGAGTTCCTTCGCTATTTTGAATCGAACCAGCACCGGCGGGTGGCCAGTTCTTCGCTCGTACCCGCCGGCGATCCGACCCTGCTCTTCACCAACGCCGGGATGAATCAGTTCAAGGATGTCTTTCTCGGGCGGGAAAGGCGTGATTATTCCCGCGCCACGTCATCGCAGAAATGCGTTCGTGCCGGCGGGAAACACAACGATCTCGAAAACGTCGGACGGACGGCGCGGCACCATACGTTTTTCGAAATGCTGGGAAACTTCTCCTTCGGGGACTACTTCAAGAAGGGCGCGATCAAGTTTGCATGGGAGTTGATCACCGAAGTGTATGGGCTGGACGTGAACCGTCTCTGGTTCACCGTCTTCGAGGGCGATGACTCCGTCCCCGCGGATGACGAAGCGGCACGGTTGTGGATCGAGGCCGGGGCCTCCCAGGACCGGGTCCTGCGCTTCGGAAAGAACGATAACTTCTGGTCCATGGGTGATACGGGTCCATGCGGACCGTGCTCTGAAATTCACTACTTTCGCGGTGATGATCTGTCGAAGAATGTCCCTGCGCTCGTCAATGGTCCGGGCGATGACACCATGGAAGTCTGGAACCTGGTCTTCATGCAATACGACCGGGATGCCAGCGGAAACCTGACCTCTCTGCCGGCACCCTCGGTGGATACGGGTGCTGGGCTGGAGCGGCTGGCTTCGATTCTTCAGAACGTCGATACGAACTACGACATCGACATCTTCGAGCCCCTCATGGTTCGGATCGAAGTGTTATCCGGTCACCGTTACAGTCGCTCGATGTCCGACGAACTCGACACGGCGGTGCGGGTTCTCTGCGACCACGCGCGCGCGGCCGTGTTTCTCATCAGCGACGGCGTCATTCCTTCGAACGAGGGCCGTGGTTACGTTCTGCGGCGGATCATTCGCCGGGCCACTCGCTTCGGCCGGAAACTGCCGCAGGCCGTTGTCCTTTCCGAACTCGTGGATGCGGTCGTGGAAGCGATGGTAGGGGCGTATCCGGAGCTTACTTCGCGCCGACCGGCGGTTCTTCACACCCTGCAGTCCGAAGAGGAGCGATTCTCAAAAACACTCAGTGTGGGAATCGAGCGCGTGGGCGATGTCCTCGATCAGGTCCGCCAGCGCGGCGAGCGCGTTCTCGGAGGAGAGGAAGTCTTCCGGCTTTACGACACCTTCGGAATTCCGGTGGACCTCATTGAGGAACTCGGTGAAGACGAGGGCGTAGGAGTCGATCGCCAGGGTTTCGAGGAGCAGATGTCCGCAGCGAGAATGAAGGCCAAGGCTTCGTCGAGATTTCAGAACGACGGATCGGATGAGCTTTTCGCGGCCATCGCCGCCAGAATCGAACCGACTGACTTCGTCGGTTACGACAATTATGAGAACGTCCAGGGGCGCATCCTGTCGATCGTTGCAAAAGAGCAGGAGCACCAGGAGGTTCCGGCAGGGGAGGAAGGCGAGGTCGTGGTCTCACCGACGCCGTTCTACGCAGAGTCCGGAGGGCAGATCGCCGATACCGGCACCCTGGTCTGGGATGGCGGCAGTGCCGATGTCCTGGATACGCAGAAGCAGGCCGGCGACCTCACGGTCTCGCGCGTGAAAGTAACCGCCGGGACACTGCGTGTCGGCCAGTCCGTGCAGGCCACCGTTCCCCGTCAGCTGCGTCTCGATACGACGGCCAATCACACGGCCACACACCTGCTGCACCAGGCACTGAAAGACGTCCTGGGACCGACCGTGCAGCAGGCCGGCTCCCTGGTTGAACCGCAGCGGCTGCGATTCGACTACACCTACGGCAAACCGATCTCGAACGAGCAGATCCGCGCTGTCGAGGAAATCGTTAATGACCGGATTCGCCAGAATCTCGAAGTGAAAAAGACCATCATGCCTCTCGCCGAAGCGAAGAAATCGGGTGCCGTGGCCATGTTCGGAGAAAAGTACGGAGACAGCGTGCGCATTGTGGAGGCCGTAGGCTACTCCAAAGAATTCTGTGGCGGATGCCACGTGAACCGCACCGGCGACATTGGGCTGATGAAAGTCGTCTCCGATCGTTCGCTGGCGGCGGGAGTGCGGCGCATGGAAGCGTTGACCGGACGTGGAGCGATCGAATATTTCCAGTCCCTGGATTCATCGGCACGCCATCTTCAACAGCAGTTGAATGCTCCGCTTATCGAACTTCCCTCGCTCGTACGCTCGATGCAGGAAAAGCAGAAGACTCTCGACAAGGAGCTCAAGTCAGTGCGGATGAAACTCGCTTCGGCCGGAAACGGTGGCGCTGAGCGATCGTCAGCCGATGACACCATCGATGTCGGCGGAATCAAACTTTTGGCGCGCAACGTCGAGGAAATGTCCGGCGGTGACCTTCGAAATCTCGCCGATACCTTTCGTCACAAGATCCGGAGCGGTGTCGTTCTCCTGGGGACGAAGAGCGAGGGGAAAGCGACGCTGCTGGCGGCCGTGACCAGCGACCTGGTGGACCGGATTTCGGCCCGCTCTGTGATCGAGAAGCTGGCACCCATCGTTGGCGGAAAGGGCGGTGGGCGGGCAGATCTGGCGCAGGCCGGTGGCAAGCTGCCCGAAAAACTGGACGAGGCCATTCGCATGGGACCTGAGGTAGTGAGAGAGCTACTCGGCGTCCCGGACTGAAGAGTTGGAGCAGCCCTTCTACTGAATGGTTCGGCAGATCCTCACAGGATCCCGGCGGCATGCAGGAGACGACATTCGTCGCCTCCTGCAAACACCGGTTCAATCTACTCGCTGAAGGTCCTGGCAATCTGAATCGACGATGCCTGCGTGGCATTGTTTACGATCGAGCCGTAAACAAGTGCCGACCCGGACGTGACTTCGATGAGGATCGAGTCGCTTCCGCTCAGCGGTGCTCCGAGGAGTTGTTCCGCCGTGAGTTGCGTGATCGAGTCCGCGGGGAACTGTGTCGTCTTTACAACCTCCGACTGACCGCTGGAGCGAATGACGGTCGTCTTGATCGTCGCCCCTCCGCCGAAGGTACGCACCCCGATGTTCATCCGGAACTGGGTCAGGTCGGACGGTCCGAGAAGAATTGCCTTCTGTCCAGGCTGGAGAATCGACGAAGAAGTCAGCTGTTCTTCGAAGAATCCGTTGCCGCTTCCGGTTTCATAGATTCTTACAACGGCCACCGGCACAGGTCCGACCGCCGGGAAGATGTCGATCGAACCAAGGCCCGAGCGATCGAACAACGGCAGCAGACTGGGATAGTTCTTCGTTTCATGTGCACCCAGCGAATAGGGGAGGGTCGGATCTGATGCCGAGCCTGCAGCGGACGCTGGCCGAAGCACGAGCGAACCCGAGATGGGGAACGAGTAAGGGTTGTTCAGTTGCAGTGTGGTCTCGAACCTCGACCCGCCCACACCGTCTGTCGATGCCACCACAGGGATGAAGCTCGGAGGGACTGTGCGAGGCACGGTTCCGGCCGTATCGACCTTCACGATCAGGCCAGGTCCCAGCTCTGTGATGTAAACCTCGCCCGTCACGCGATCGACAGCCATGCTCGTAGGAGTAATCAGCCCAGAGGCGATCACTTTGTCCTGCGTCGGTTGTTCGAGGAGCAGCGCTCCCGGCGCCCCGGCGAGCATGTTCGTGCTGAATTCCAGAACGAGTGAAGTCGTACCGCCGTTGGCGTCGGCGAAGGAGTCGGAGTCGATGGCCGAAGACAATCCGATCGAGACCGTAGTAATGGCACCGCTCGAGGGATCGATCGAGTAGACGCGCGAGGCACCCTGAGGGAACGGGAAACCCGTCAGTGTGGTTACGAAGAGGCGCCCGCTGATCAGATGAATCGAATCCGGGACGGGATCCACCGTCGGCCCGCCCATGGCCGGGTTCGGGTTGGTGACCCGCGGAAACTCAACCAGCGTACCGGTCGCGCCCGTAAGCCGATTCACAGTACGAACGGAGTTCCAGCTGGCGTCGACGACGAAAAGAGTATCGCCGCTGAGCACCAACCCGAAAGGATTCGACGAACGAACATTTCCCGAAAAGTCCGGACGGGACTCGAAACGATAGTCGGGAAAATCGGCAATGAGGCGAACTCGCAGAGCGTTTTGACCGGACCCGAGGTTCACAGCCTGATTACTCTTCAGCGTGACCTGATCCGCGAGCGTCAGCGAGAGGCCTCCCTCGAGATCGTCGGGAGCCAGAGCCAGATCGATGGCCAGAACGGAACTGAACAGTGGAGAGGAAGGCGAACCGTTGGGTTGCTCACTGCCCGCAACGGGCCCGGGGAGCGTCGAATCGCCTGAGCCGATCGTGACGTAGAGCGTGACACCTTGAAGTGCCAGACCGTCGGGTCCGGACGGGGACGCTTCGCCGCCCACCGTGTTGATCCCCGAAGGAAGGCCGGAGAGAATGGTGCGGTGGTCCCCGGTGATGCGGTCGATCACCGAGATGCGGCCCGTGTTGGGCCCATTACCCTGTTCGGCGACCAGGAGGTTTCCGCGGGTGGTGAAAATGACCTTCGTGGGCGCCAGCAGTCCCGTGGCGAACGGCTGCGCCGTCTGGGCCGAGAGCGTCAACGGCAGGAGCAGGAAGAGAAGCGTTTGCAATGTAAATCGAATGGATTTCATCAGTCCTCCTTTGTTTGCGTACTGCGAGGGTTGTTACCGCTTGATTCCTGGAGATTTCTGACCGGATGAGTCTGATTATTCGGCTACAGCCATGCCACCATACAGTTCCGCGTCAATCGTTGCAGTAAACGTGCACACAAGTCGGGTACCATTCCGGCTTCCATGATCGAGGGTTTCGCTTCAGGGCGTTGGGACGATCAGGACTGGCGATGAGGAGAGAACCGATGGAGCGTGTTCAAGGCATTGGCGGAGTCTTCTTCAAATCCCGTAATCCGAAAGTGCTCGCTGCCTGGTACAAGCAACACCTCGGGGTGCCCGTCGAGTCCTGGGGCGGCGCATCGTTCCGCTGGCGCGAGCTCGATGCCCGGGGTGAAGCCTCCACGGCCTGGTCGCTTTTCCCCGAGGATACGACGTACTTCGCACCGGGGACGGCGTCCTTCATGGTCAACTATCGCGTCGATGACCTGGCTGCCATGATCGCCCAGCTCCGTGCTGGCGGGGTCGAAGTCGATGAAAAAATCGAAGAATCCGAATTCGGAAAATTCGGGTGGGGGCTTGACCCCGAGGGAAACCGCTTCGAACTCTGGGAATCGCCTCCGTCACTCTGAAGTGAGCTTCAGACGACGGGTTCCACTGCTCCTGCCGATGCCCGGCTCGCCAATGTAAGCTTACGGGTGTGGAAGAACGCAGCAGGACGTACGAGTGGGGAACGATGCCGGAGATGTTCGGCCCCCGCCACGAACATCGGATCGGGTTCATTCTCCGCGAAACGAAAGAGATCAGGCCGGGAGGGCGCCTCCTCGAAGCTGCTGTTGGTCTCGGTCAGATGGCACGGCGGCTGTCCGCGCAGGGTCATCATGTTTTCGGAATCGATGGCTCGATTGAGGCCGCTCGGTTCGTCCGGCGGAACACTCCTGTTCCAGTCGTCGTCGGAGACATTACCCGTCTTCCGTTTCGTGACCAAAGCTTCAGACTCGTTACCTCCGGGGAAACTCTGGAACATATCGACGATGACGCCGCAGCTGCGAATGAGATTGCCCGCGTCATGGAAATGGAAGGCACCTGCGTCATCACTGTTCCAGCAATGGAATTGCTGCGTAACCCCTCCGATACGTACTACGAACACCTCCGGCGGTACTCGAAGAGTGGGCTGACAAAGCTCTTTCAGAACGCCGGTGTTCATGTGGCTCGGGCATCGTTCTGGGGCTTCCCGGCGGTGCTGGTCTATGACTTTCTCTTCATTCTTCCCCTGAACTTCAGGCGGCGAAGAGTGTCATCCGAATCCGACGCTGCCCTTCGTTCCGTGGCCCGTGCCGGACGCTCCAGCATTCTCATTCGCACCGTTCTGGCGGTTTTCAGTCTGGACAGGCTTTTCTCATGGATTCCGTTCGGTCCGGGACTGGTGCTCGTGGGCAAGCGCCACGAAGGCCAGCTGGGGCGCTGAACGATTCCCACTCTCTGCAGCCAGGCGCATTCGTCCGGCGCCATAGAATGACGCGCATGGAACCTCGATCCCTGCTGGCTCTCGTTCGTTCCCCGCTGGGGTTGCCGGAGTTCGAGGAACTGGACCGTCGGGCCTCTGTGATCGCGCTGCTTCCCGGTTGCCTTGAGGGCGTAACCACGGCGGTCTTCGATCGCCTGCTCCTTCGCCGGACGACGCTCATTGTCTGTAACGGTATGAATGCCTCGGGGGGTGCTCTGGCCATCGGTCTTGTCGCCGATCTTCACCTGCTGCGCGAGGGCGGAACGTTCGGACCCGCAGGGAGGACCTGGTTCGCCCGATCGGTGGCGGCGGCAATCGTGAGAATAGGGGCTCCGGCAGGGGCGTTGCTCTTTCGGGATGAGATCCTGGAATCGGAGACAGCCCTACGGCACGGGATCTGCGATCTGCTTGTTCCCGACGCTGAGGATTCAGTAGAGTGGGTACGGAGCTGGGTGGGCAGGCGATCTCTCCTTGCTCTGGGAAGCGCCGCGCATCTGCTGCGTACTACCGCGCGCGAGCCGGGGGAGCGTGCGGAGTTCGGTCGTCTGTTCGCCACCGGCCAGCCCCAGCGAGGGATGCGACAGTTTCTTGAATCGCGCGCGCCGGGCTTTTCTGAAACGATGAACGTGGAGATTCTATGAGCCGAAACGAGACGGACGTCATTGAGCCAACTTCGGGGCCGCGGCCCGACGGTGACGAGGCCCGGCAGCAGTCCCTTTTTTCAGACGAGGCCATGGGCGCGATTCGAAGCGAGCACCGGCACTGGGAGAAGGACGTTCACGATCCCATCGTAAAAAGAAAGCCCTTCTGGAAAAGCGACTTCACGACGGTGAGCGGGATGTCGGTCAATCCCCTTGCCACTCCCGAGGATGTCGCCGCCCTCGATTTCGAGCGCGATCTGGCTTTCCCGGGCGAGTTTCCCTACACGCGTGGACTTCACCCCACGGGCTACCGAGGCAAGCTCTGGACGATGCGGCAGTTTGCAGGGTTCGGGACGCCGAAACAGTCGAACGAACGTTACAAGTACCTGCTAAGTCAGGGACAGCACGGTCTTTCCATCGCCTTTCACCTGCCGACGCTTTATGGATACGACTCCGACCACGAGTACAGCAAGGGAGAAGTGGGCAAGTGCGGCGTGGCCGTGGACACGCTCGAAGACATGGAGACGATCTTCGAGGGCATCGACCTCGAAGAGATCACCGTCTCCATGACCATCAACTCCACGGCGCCGATTCTCCTGGCCATGTATCTGGCCGTGGCCGAAAAACAAGGTGCCGACTGGACAAAGATTTCCGGAACGCTTCAGAACGATATCCTCAAGGAGTACATCGCTCAGAAGGAGTACATCTTTCCCCCCCGTCCGTCGATGCGGCTGATTACGGACACGTTCAGCTTCTGCGCGGAGAACGTCCCTCGGTACAATCCGATCTCGATCTCCGGATATCACATTCGTGAAGCGGGATCGACGGCGCTGCAGGAGCTGGCCTTTACTCTTCGTGACGGAATGGAGTACGTCGAGTACGGCATTCGCGCCGGCATGGATGTGGATGAATTCGCTCCGCGGCTCTCGTTCTTTTTCAACTCGCACAACGACCTTTTTGAAGAAGTGGCAAAGTTCCGTGCGGCGCGGCGCATCTGGGCAAAAGTCATGCGCGATCGCTACGGGGCCAGGGATCCGCGCTCGCTCATGTGCCGCTTCCACACGCAGACCGCCGGAGCATCGCTGACCGGCCAGCAGCCCTACAACAACATCGTGCGGGTGACGATTCAGGCGCTGGCAGCGGTCATGGGCGGAACCAACTCCCTGCATACGAACTCACTCGATGAGACGCTGGCTCTTCCCACGGAGAACGCCGCCCGCATCGCTCTTCGCACGCAGCAGATCATCGCCCACGAGTCCGGAGTGGCGAACACGATCGATCCATTAGGAGGCTCCTTCTTCATCGAGGAGCTCACGGACCGCATGGAGAAGGGAACGTTCGAATACTTCGGGCGCATCGACCAATTCGGCGGAATGGTGGAAGCGGTCGAGGCCGGATTCCCGCAGCGCGAGATATGGGATGCCGCCTATGCATACCAGCGCTCCGTTGACGCCGACGAGAAAATTGTCGTCGGTGTGAACGCCTTCCAGATGGAACAGGAAGATCCGTACGAGATTCTATACATCGACGAGTCCGCAACCGAGGAGCAACTGGCGAACTTGAATCGCGTGCGGCAGAGGCGCGACCCTGCCGCGGTGTCCGCTGCGCTCGATCGTCTGCGCAAAGCCGCAGCGGAGCCGCAAACGAACACGATGCCCGCGATCATCGAAGCGGTGAAAGCCTACGCCACGGTCGGCGAAATTTCCGACGCCTTGCGCGATGTCTTCGGCACCTACCAGGAACCAGCACTTTTTTAGTGCCGGGTATCGCTGCCGCTTCCTCTGTGTCTCCGGCATTGGCCGGCGTCGCTTTCACCGCACGCAAACGCAACTCATTATCACCAAGAGCCGGCGTGAGCCGGCGGCCGGCACGTAGCACCGGGCGAGCCCGCTGAATGGCCAGACATCCGGCGCGGCCAGAAGCTGCAGGAGGGGGAATGGATTCAGCGGGTTCTGCCGCAGGCCCGGTCCGTTTCCGCTGGCAGAGTGGCACCCGCAGAATGGCAGGCTGGGTGGTATCGCAGGAGTATCAATGGAGTTTTCATGAGGTCACCACCGATGTATTCTTAGGGGTACCGATGCCGGAAAATTATCCTGGGTAATGAACTTTCTTCCTGCCTGCACAATCGTCTCGAACAACTATCTGGCATTCGCTCGCGTTTTTGCTGAATCGTACAGAGAGCACCATCCGGGCGCGGACGTTTACGTCTGCATCGCGGACCGACCCTCGCCCAGTGTCCGCTACCGCGATCTGCCGTTCAAGGTCGTCTTCGCAGAGGATCTGGGGATTCCAGCATTTTTCAATCTGGCATTTCGATACGGAATTCTCGAGTTAAATACGGCTGTCAAGCCCTACCTTCTCGCCTATCTGCGTGACCAGGTCGGCCTGGATCGCGCCTTCTACTTCGACCCCGACATCCTGGTGTTGAGCCCCCTCGAAAAACTTGCCAGTTCGCTGGATACACACTCGGCGGTGCTTACACCGCACATTACCCGCGAGCTCGATGATGCCTATCTGCCGTCCGAGCGCATCATCCAGATGTCCGGAATCTATAACCTTGGCTTTCTGGGTATCCGGCTCGATGAATCCACATCCGCCTTTCTTCAGTGGTGGCAGGACCGGCTCTACAGATTCTGTCTGCTCGACATTCACAACGGGCTGTTCGTCGATCAGAAGTGGATGGACTTTGCCCCGGCCTTTCTTCCTTCCGTGGACATTCAGAGGAATCCTGCCTACAACATCGCTTACTGGAATCTGCCTCACCGGAAGCTGCAGCGCTCGAATCAGGGATGGCTGGTAGACGGGGAACGGGCCGGATTTTTCCACTTCAGCGGGATCGTTTTTGATGAGCTTGGAGCGATCAGCAAGTATCAGAGCCGCGTCAACGCCGGCACGAATCCGGAGGTGATGCCCCTGTTTCACGAATACCGCGACAGGATTGAAGCGGCAGACCACGACGAGACAAGAATGATCCCCTACGGGTTTGAACGCTTCGAAGCGAGCGGCGTTCCGGTCGTTCCAGTCCTTCGTACGGCGTTTCAGCGCATCGACCCCTACGGTCTGCGCTGGCAGAACCCATTTGATGATCAGTGTGAGGACAGCTACCTGGCCTGGCTTGCAGCGCCTGTGGAGTTTCCTGATGGCTGGCTGACTCGTGCCGCTCTCTGTCTATGGGAGGAGCGTCCGGATCTGACCGGGGGGTATCCATCGCCCTGGGGTGCGGACCTGCCGGCGTTCGCCGATTGGCTGAAGCGTTCGCCCGAGGAGGCTCGCGGCGGTGTCTCCGAAGTTCTGCTCAGAGGGGTGCGCATCCAGTCTCGACGATCGGTCAAATCGACGCACCCGCAGAAGCCCGGAATTCTTCCGTTCGACGCGAGCGTCCCCACCTATCACGATCCACTTCATCTTCTGGACCTGTCCGACCCCGGAGAATCAACGAGTTGGTTGAATGAGCCGGTTCCCACGGTGCATGAATGGCCGGTGGTAACTCGTCTGGCGCTCAAGCTCTACGAGGTGCGCGAGGATGTCCAGAAAGCGTTTCCCGATCCTGTCGGCTCTGATCAGGCGGCCTTCGCCTCCTGGTTCATCCTCTCGGCGGGTCCCGAGTATCGGTTGCACAAGGATCTCCTGCTGCCGATCATCAGGAGCCTTCCTGTGAGGGAACGAATGGCGTTGTGGTCATTTCGGCTGCGAAATAAACGCCCACAGCTGGGCCCGCGCACACGCACTCGTACAAAGCAGTCTCTCGACGGGAATCATCCGCTCGTACGCCGCCGAACCGGCGGAGCGGCAACACCGGGTTCGAGGACTCCGGGGGAGGAGTTGCCGGAATTCAAAGTGGGAGTGTCCGTCCATGGGGTGAATCTCGCGGGGTATTTTGGGACCGGAAGTGGAATGGGGCAGGTAGCTCGAGGATCTGCCGAGGCGATTTCCCTGGCCGGAATTCCGGTGGCACGAATCCCTCTTGACGTCAGTCCCTGGGCGCGAACGTTCAACAGCAGAGTTCTCCAGCCCTGGGGTGCGCCATTCGACGTGACACTCATGCATGTGAACGCCGAAGAGACGCCGCTGGCGTTCAGAATGATCCCCACGGCGGCGGCCGTCGCCACGTACAAAATCGGCTACTGGTTCTGGGAGTTGTCCCATTTTCCACTTCAGTTCGCGGACAGATTTGCCTACTTCGATGAGTTATGGGCGCCGAGCAGGTTCTGTCAAACGAGCTTCGAAGTTCTCTCCACGATTCCCGTTCGCTATGTTCGACCTTGTGTGCTACCTCCCTCGCCGCACCTGGCCAAACGCTCGATGTTCGGGATGCAGGACAACCAGTTTTACTTCACATTCGCCTTTGACACTCTCAGCATTCCGGAACGAAAGAACCCCTTCGCCGCGATCGATGCCTTCATTCTGGCTGCATCGAGAACCCGTCGCGATATTGGTCTGATCATCAACGTAAATCACGCCTCGCATGATCGCCAGCTCGTTCAGCAACTGCGCGACCGTGCCAGGGGCGCAAACGTCATCATTCACACGGATCCGTTGACCAGGTCCTCGGTCGAATCCCTGCTGGCCTGTTCGGACGCCTACCTATCACTCCACCGCTCGGAAGGACTGGGGCTACCTCCGATCGAGGCGCTCTACCTTCGGAAACCCGTGGTAGCGACGAACTATGGGGGCGTGACAGATTTTCTCGACTCGACAACTGGATTTCCCGTCAGTTTCAACCTCGTGCAACTCGATCGAGCGTATCCTCCCTATCCGGCAGGAGCGATATGGGCCGATCCCGATGTTGACGAGGCGGCTTCAGCGATGCTGCGCGTGGTGGAAGATCCTGCTGAATGCTCCATACGCGCAAGCGCCGGGTTCGATCGAGTGACTGAAATGTACGGCATTGATTCTGCGGCGCGGCGATTTGCGGTTGAACTGCGGAGACTTTTTGCACAAGGGAACGGCGGCACCGGACCCTCGGCGTCCGGTACGGCGAGTGGCGACACTCTGGACCCCGTCCTGCTCCACTCCGGAAGTGCATGATCGAGAGCGCTCGGCGTTCGCGCGCCGAGCCGACCGCGCGTTGTTTCGATGCTCGATGGCTCAGGACAACGACATGTGCCATCAACGGGGCATTCCGGGAGGCGTTCCCTTTGATGTCCGCGTCCTGAGGAGCAATTGTTCCGAAGCCGGTCAATTGTCAGCCGCAGCACAATGACACGCTGCTTTCTCTTTCTCCACGCGACAGTGGCGCCGGCCAGGGTCCGGAGCGAGCACTTTGCGAATTTCGTCGTGTAGTACCCTCGGCCTCCTCTTTGTGCCGCCTGCAGGTCCCCCCGGGACCATCTTTGAGCACGCAATCCACGACCCCGTCAGCGTTCCTCGCTCCGCCTGGCGTTCGTTCCGTCGTCAGGGGGACTTTTTTGCAGTGCCCTCTTCTGTCATGATTCGCGACCGGCAGACGGGGGTCGTCATGAGTCACTTCTCGTTTCTTCGCGGCTACAGTTATTTCGTGGTTTCCATGTTCGCTCTCTGTCTCGCTGCCGGTGCGCAAGCGCAGAATAAACTGGCCAACGGCTCATTCGACAGAGACCTGAGCGGATGGGAGATCCTCGGTGAGGCCACATGGTCCTCGCTCGACGCCCGGGGAGGAAATTCCGGTTCGGCCCAAATCAGTTCCCAGGGCGAGATCGGATTCGGCGAGCTCTCTCAGACGATACCCGTACAGCCCGGCGAGCGTTTGAGGATTTCGGCATCGGTTCTGGCTCAGGGCGCAACTGCGGGAGTGATCGTCGGATTTTGCGCCACGATCAATTGTGTGATTGGAGATGAGGAGCCACTCTCCATTGAGGGATTCAACTTCCAGCCCGGCGCCGGCTTTCAGACCGAGTCCGTGACCACGACCAGTCCGGCTGGTACCACGCTCGCTGCCGTCTTCCTCTATCCGGTTATTCAGGATCTCTCGACCATCTACAGCGTCAACTTCGACGATGTGGTCATCGCTTCCGACAATTCCCCGAACGTTGTGGTCACTGTCGCCCCGGAGGCAGTGGTCCAGACTACCGGCGGCGGCGGAACGACCAGTTACACGCTTCAGAACGTCGGAAATGCTCCGACTCAGATCACTCTCTCCCAGGAGGGGACGTTCTTCCAGCAGAGTCCCGCCAGCTTCACCCTTGCCCCGGGCCAGAGTCAGGTCGTGACCGTCACTGGTCTCCCTTCCTCTGCCGGCTCACGCGACGGGAAAGCGATCCCTCGCGGATCGGGTGTGGCAGAGACACTCTCTCTCGCCGTGCGCGTCCTTACCTCCGACCCACCTGGCGGGCCGGTCAGGGCTGTGCCATCGTCCAATCGAGTCGATCTTTCATCAACTCCGGGAGGGACTTCGGCCGGGTCGATCTCCTTCACCAACAGCGGGACGGGAACGATTCACGGTACGCTCATTTCTGACGTGGACTGGATCATCCCGCAGAGCGGAGAAGTGACGATCCCGCCGGGGAAGACCGTGAACGCCACCTTCACCATCGACTCTTCCAGACGTCCTGACGACGGCAGCTTCGGATCGGCCACAGGGACACTCTCGCTGGTCTATTTGAACGGCTCCAGCGGAGCAAAATCGGTGGGCTCACAGGGCGGACCAGGGGTGACGACGACTTCCGTCTCGGTCGTCCACACAGCCACGCCGGCCACCGCCTCCACGGTAGTCCCCGCGCTTCCCGCTGGCGAGGTGGCCCTGTTCATGCCCGGCGTGTCCCACGTACTGGGAAGCGTTGGCACCTTTCTCTCCGATGTAACGCTGACCAACGTCGGCGGCCTTGGACACTCCCCCGGCGCAACATTCTTTTTCCGTCCCCTGGGAAACGGCTCGGCGACGACGTCCACTACCGTTCCACCCCTTCAGCCGAATACCCCACTGACCTTCAGCGACATCGCCAAGGCAGTCTTCGGAAACAGCACGTCCACCGGCACCCTGCAACTGCGTTCCGGGGACATCGACAGCATTTCCGCTTCGGCCACGGTCCTGAACAGCAGCAATCCGAAAGGTACCTACGGCACGTCTATCCCGGTGTTCCGCTCCGATCACAGCAGCGGCGCGGGAGAATCGATCTTTCTCACGGGACTGCTCAGTGACGCCACTAACCATACGAATCTCTACCTTCAGGAGACCAGCGGCGGGTCGGTAGATATCACTACGGAGTTCCTCTCGTCCAACGGCGCAACACTCAGCTCCAGAACGGACAACCTCTCGTCATTCTCCGCGATTCAGCTCGGACGGGTGGCGCCACCCGGCGCCCTGGCCGCACGAATCAACGTCACCTCGGCATCTACCGGCCGCCTCGTCTCCTACGCCACTCCGGTGGACGACGCCAGTGGCGACACATGGGCAGTGGTGGACTGGCGCCGGCAATATGCTTACGCGGCGACTGTCCCTGTGGTCATTCCCGTCGCGGGATCTCTGCGCGGAGCGAACAGCACGTACTTCCGAACCGACCTCTCCATGAGCAATCCCGGGACCACTGCGGCGTCCGGGCGCTTGCGCTACTACTCGCGAACGGGAGAGATCATCGACCGCAACGTCAGCCTGGCCGCAGGCGAATCGAGAATTCTTTCCGACGTACTCATCTCGCTGTTCAACGCCAGTGGCGACGCGGTGGGCTACCTGGAGTTCACTCCATCGTCGGGCTCCATCATCATGACCAGCCGCACCTACACGACGGCCGCGAACTCCGCTGCGACCTTCGGTGCGGCCGTGCCCACTCTTCCCCTGAGATCCAGTCTGCGCTCGGGCCAGATTCGAAAGTTCGGCGGTATCGACGATGCTGCTCTGGCAACGATCCAGGCTGGCCGTCCGGCAACATTCCGAACGAATGTGGGCCTGGTGGAAGTTTCCGGGCAGCCCGCCACCGTGCGCGTGACCCTGCGCTTCATGCCCAGTCCCCGTTCCGCTGCACAGGCCCTTGTTTCGCAGACATTCAACCTCAGCGCCCACCAGTTTTTGCAGATCAACGGAATCACCCGCGCCCTTCTGGGAAGCAGTCGGGACACCGATTACGGCGACCTGCGAAACATGCAGCTGGAAGTGGAGGTCACCGGTGGAACAGGTCAGGTTGTTCCCTACACTTCCTCGGTCGACAACGGCACCGGGGACTCCATCCTTCGAGTGGACTAGCGCAGCCGCCGAACGAAGCGTTGCATTTGTCGATCGCTGCCCGGCAGCGCCGTTGGCCTGTCGTCCCGTCAGGCCGGACTGCGGACGATGGCCGCATGACAAACAGTCGATGACGATTGAGAAGCTCCTCGGTGCCGCCGCCGTGCGACCCAGTCTTTTGCTCTAGGGCGGCAAGGAAAGTGCGTTGCGATCGGGATCTCGGACGGACGAGTCCTGGACGAGTGGGAGATCACCCTTTGATCCGAGCAGTTCCCAGTCGAGCATGGAAAAGAAGCTCTGGCACCTCAGCACGGTCTTCGCAAGGCACTCCGGAACAGGAGGAAGCTGATGCCGCCCATGACAATGATTCCGACCGCGACACCGAGGATGTAGCTCGCCGCAAACGAGCCCCGCGAGCTGGCGATCGCGAGGCGTCCCGGAAGTTGGACGAGCAAGGCCAGACACCGCAGCCCAGTCAGGACGCCAAAAATGATCTTGACGGCTTTCATCCGATTTTCCCTCTACACTGTTTGATGCCTGTGCGGTCAGACGGCAGGGCGAGTCAAGTTACCCGACGCGCTGCGGAAAGTATAGCGCTCACGAAACGGATTGCCGCGGGGCGGTGTCAGCTCAGCGAGGGGTAGCCGGCACTCGAATGATTGGTGGCTCATGAGCCCAGGCTTTCCCGGCTCCCCGAGTCACCGCGCCAGTCTCCGTTGGCAAAATCCGCTGCCCCATGAAGTCACGCCAAAGCAATCGGGATCTGTCATACTTTCACGAAATTGCCTTGTTCTTCAAGACAGGCACCGATTCGGAGGAGGCTTTCATGCTACGCCGCGCCGCTTTCCTTCTGCTCACGCTGACGCTCTCTCTTCCCCTTCTGGCCAAAGACGCACTCATTCCCATCTCCGCCGTGGCCAACGGAGCGAACAACACGATTTTTCGTTCCGACGTGCGCATTTTCAACCCTTCCGACTCGGCTCCTCTCGTCGTCACGGCCACTTTTCTCAAGGCCAACAACGACAACACCTCGGCCGCAACCAAGACCATCACCATTCCGGCACGGCAGATGATGGTGCTGAACAACATCGTTCAGACTTTCTTCAATACCACCGGCCTCGGTGCCATTCTTCTCTCCGCCGACGGTGAATTCGACGCTACCTCCCGTCTCTACACGGACTCGCCGAATGCCGCGGCCCCTGGAACATTCGGCCAGTTTGTTCCCATCTTCATCGAGGATCAGCAGCGCGATAAAGGTGCGCTGCTGCAGCTCTCGAACAGCACCGACCTCACCACCGGCTTCCGCACGAACATCGGATTCATGAATCCGGGCGCGGAGGCGGTTACTGTGGCCGTGCGGCTGATCAGCTCCAGCGGCACGCAACTCGGCAGTGGGAACGTCGGGCCTATTCCTCCACGAAGCGTCAGCCAGGTAGGGATCGGCGCCGCTGTCGGCGGAAACCTCTCGTTTACCGACGGCTACGTCAGTTTTTCTGCTGATGGTCCCGTCCTCGGATACGCTTCGGTCGTCGACAACAAGTCGTCCGACCAGATCTTCGTCGCCGCTCAGGATGACGAGAACGCAGGGAGCACGGACGGCGGAGGCGGAGGCGGGGGAGGCGGCGGACCGACCACGCCCCAGACGGTCGTGGTGAACGTAGGTCCCGGACTCGCCTTCGCGCCGGCCGACATCGAGATCAACAAAGGCGACACGGTGAAATGGGTATTCTTCGGCTTTCACTCAACGACCAGTGACAACACCGACACCGTCGGAGAGACCTGGGACTCCGACCGGCAGACCTCCGGCGAGTTCACCCACCTCTTTCGCTTCGAAGGCGACTGGCCGTACTACTGCAAGGTGCACAGCGGCCCCGGGCTCGAGTTCATGAACGGAAACGTGCACGTTAAAGGCGAAGGCGAGGGTGGCAAGAGGTAGCGGACCTGCGCCGTCCGGGCTGAAGACTCGATCGAATCGCCGGAACCCGGCAGTCGCCGTGTTACACTTTTAAAATCTTATTGGGAGGACGTGCGGGGGTGGTCGATCTGCTGCAATTCGCCAGAAGCCGACGCGGCGGCGAGCTGATCGGAATTGTGCTCATGGCCAGCGGCTTGGCCGTCGGTACGGCGCTGGTCACCTATCATCCCGCCGACTCCTCCGCCTTCTACACCTCCAGCAGCGAAGTCGTTTCCAACGCCATTGGTTATTACGGAGCGACCCTGGCCTGGATTCTCGTAGGCTTCTTCGGTCTGAGCAGCCTGATCTTCCCGACCAGTCTGCTGGTCGTTGGCTGGAACCGTTTCTGGAACCGGGAGATGGAGTTCTTTCACACGAAACTCCTCGGCTTTCTGGTGATCGTCGTCAGCGTTCCCCCCATCCTCGATCTCTCCCTCGGGAAAATCTGGTTTCGCGGTTCGCTCATTCTTTCGGGCGGTTATCTCGGTGAAGAGATCCGCCGGACGATCTCGACGAACTTCAATGTTGCAGGGGCGGCCATCGTTCTAGGTACGGCCTTTCTGGTCGGTCTCCTGCTGGCCACGCGTATGAGTCTCGGAGCTCTATTTCTTTATCTCCGCGACGTGTTTCTGAGGATCAGCCGTGAGATCTCCATTCGCTGGGCACGTTTCAACGAGCGCCGGCGAAAAGAGAAAATGAAAACGGACGTGGTCCGCAAGCACCTGGACAAAGCGGTGGAAGAACCACGGCGACGCGCACCGCTGCGCATCGTCCGTACGGGGGATCCGGACGAACAGGAGAGCGAAGAAAGTGCGGCCTCACGAATCTCGGTTCGTCAGGTTCAGGGACCGGGAAGATTTCAGATTCGCAAAGTCACCAAGGCCGATCTCCGGCGTGCCGCGGAGGAGTTGCGCTACGGCGCCGATCCCTTCGAGCTGTTCGAGAAGCCCGAGGTCGACGATTTTCAAGACATTCTGCCGGCCCGGGGAGATCGAGTCACTGCTTTGACGCGTGATCTTGCTCCCCGCGCTCCGGTGCGCAAGCTCAGGGACATGAGGGAGACGCCAAGGGAAGCCACGCGCGAGAGCCGCGAGCCTCGAAGGACTTCCGGTCCTCGAAGTCTATCGACCGAGCGGCTCCCGTATACGGATCTGCTCACGCCCGGATTGCAGCACGGACCGATTGACGACGAAGTGCATCGGAAGTTTCTGGAGACCGGACGGCTGATCGAAGACCGTTGTGCTGAATTCTCTGTGGAAGGCGAGGTGACCGCCTACCATCCGGGACCGGTCGTGACGACCTTTGAATTCAAGCCCTCGGCCGGGGTGAAGTATGCCCGCGTAGTGAACCTTGGGGATGATCTGGCGCTTGCTCTGAAGGCGGAATCAATTCGTATCGAAAGGATTTCCGGATCGTCAACCGTGGGAATCGAGGTTCCCAATCGCAAAAGAGATCTGATCACTCTGCGCGAGATCGTGGAGTCCGAGGCTTTCGCCCACTCTTCGTCGTTTCTGACGCTGGCCCTGGGGAAAGACATTCATGGCGAAGCCGTGGTCACGGATCTGGCACGTATGCCTCATTTGCTGGTGGCCGGTGCCACAGGAGCGGGAAAGTCCGTGGGGCTGAACGCCATGATCGTTTCGCTGCTCTACAAAGCACTTCCCAGCCAGCTTCGAATGCTCATGATCGATCCGAAAATGGTCGAGCTGAAGATCTACGAGGACATTCCCCATCTGCTTCACCCCATCGTCACGGATCCCAAGCTGGCCTCGAACGCCCTGCTCTGGGCCGTTCAGGAGATGGAAAACCGGTACCGCACATTGGCCGAATGCGGTGTTCGCAACATCGACCAGTACAACAACCTCCTCAAGGATCCCGACGCCCATCGAAGAGCGCGGAAAGTGGACGCGGCCGACAGCACGCCCATGCCGGAGCCGCTGCACTACATCGTGATCATCATCGATGAATTCGCCGACCTGATGATGGTGGCCTCGAAGGACGTGGAGGACTCGGTGACGCGCATCGCACAGAAGGCACGGGCCGTGGGAATTCATCTGATCATCGCTACGCAGCGTCCGTCGGTGGACGTCATCACCGGGGTCATCAAGGCGAATTTTCCCTCGCGCATCTCCTATCAGGTGGCTTCGAAGGTGGATTCGCGCACGATCCTGGACGCCCAGGGTGCCGAGAAGCTTCTGGGGAACGGGGACATGCTCTTCCTGCCGCCGGGCACTGCGCGGATCCGCAGGATTCACGGCGCCTTCCTGTCGGAGAAGGAGACGGCCGCCGTTGTGGAGTTCGTGAAGAAGAATCAGGGGCAGCCGCAGTACCGCGAGGAGATCACCGTAAGCCAGGACGAGAAGAGCGGCGTGGACGGAATCGAGTACCTCGACGATCAGAAGTACGACGATGCGGTGAGGGTGGTCCTGTCCACCGGCCAGGCTTCGGCCTCCTATCTGCAGCGACGGCTGAAACTGGGCTACTCCCGTGCGGCGCGGCTCATCGAGATCATGGAAGCGAACGGTATTCTCGGTCCCAGCCAGGGGTCGAAGCCCCGCGAGATTCTGATCAGACCGGACGATTACCCACCTGCCAAAGAGGCATGATTTCCGGAAACAATCTAGAATTCGCCAAACAGCAGTGATCGGTTCCGGGCGCGCGGACCGCGGATGCAGATCCGTAGTCGGCCGCCGTTCCGGGTACTGCGCACCGGTTCCTTACCACCGAAGCACCGATCACGCATGAAACTATGGCTGGCGTTTGCCGCTCTGCTTCTGATTCTGGCCGCCCTGGCCACCTGGCTGGGACGAAGGTCTGCCCGGGCCATGGTTCACTCCCGCCGCCTGCGTGTGGACCGGTTCAAACTTCGAAAGAAACACACCGACATCCGCTTCGAAGTATTCAGCGATCCCGAGGTGGTGGAGGCCATCCGGAGGTTCGCGAAGGAGAAGCACGTATCGTTGGATTCAGCGCAGAGGGAGGCGCGACTCTACCTCGCCGAAATTGTTCCCAAGTTCAATCTGCTCGCTTACTACCGCTTCGGCGCGCCGATCGCCCGCGCTCTTCTGAATAGTCTCTATCGAGTGGCGGTGGAGCGGCGGATGCTGCGCTCGCTCAGCGAAGACGTCTCGCGCGACTCGGTGGTTGTCTACATCATCAATCATCGCTCGAACGCCGACTACCTGCTCGTGGCACACATGCTTTTCAAGTTCGTTTCGCTGTCGTACGCGGTAGGGGAGTGGGCGAGAGTGTGGCCACTGAACCACCTTTTCAAATGGTTCGGCGGGTACTTCGTACGAAGACGATACCGGGAGCCGCTCTACCATGCCGTGCTGCGCTCGTTTGTGCAGACCATTACGCGAAACGGCGTCATTCAGGGAGTGTTCATCGAAGGTGGGCTGACAAGGGACGGAGCATTCAGAAAGCCGAAGCTGGGAATGCTCGACTACCTGATCACCAGCAAGGGTGACAAAAATTTCAAGGGGTTGCTCTATCTTGTTCCCACAGCCATCAATTACGACAGAGTGCTCGAGGATCGTTCGCTGATCCAGGAACTGATGGGGAAGGAGGATCGTGCCTCGAAACTGGAGAAGCTGCAGACCACCCTGGACTTTCTATTCAAGAACGCCCTGCGCAGCATGCTCCATCGGTTCAAACGATACGGGAATGCTGTCGTCTCCTTCGGGGAACCCCTGTTGGTCGACGAGCTTGTTGCCGCCGACCCACTGCTGATCGCTCCCGATTTCGAGACCCGGAAGGAGTCGCTGCAACGTGTGGCGGACCGCCTGATGAGCGAGATTTCAGCGGCGCTTCCGGTGACTCCCGTGCCGGCCGTGGCCGCCATCTTCCGGGCCCACGATGGCTTGACGCTTTCAAAAGAAGAGATCATCGCAGCCATTACGAAAATGCGGGAAGAGACGGCGGCGCGGATGTGGATCGGGCGAAGCCCGGAGCAGATCTGGGAATCGGCCAGGCGGATTCTGGATCTGAGACACCTGGTAGAACCTCTGTCCGGAGGTTGGCGCTGGGTTCCGAATGAGACTCTGCTGCGTGATTACTACGCCAACTCGCTGCTCACGTATGAAGAGGTCCGGCAGCGGGGTTGGCCCGAATCCCGGCGCGAACCGGGCAGCGCTAAGGTTGAAGCGCCTGCTCCTGACTCCCTGCCGCGGTGATGATTGCCTGGCGCAGGCCCGGAAGATCCTGAAGGGTTCTGGTGACGCTGGCACGAATCGCCTGAGCGCGGCAGGATCCTCCGACATTTTCGAGAACCTCGTTGAAGTCCACGGTGGCCACGCCGTTGGCGATTGCCACACTGTTCAAGGATGAGCCCTCGGGAAACGGATTCGTGAAACCACGGTCCTGCTCTTCGGCGGTGGGGCCAGCGATCAGTGCCAGCACGGAGGCCTGGGCAATCGACAGGGTGTTGGGAACTTTACGGTCGATTGCGAATACTGCTGAACAGTTCCGAGAGGCCCGGGTGGAGTCAGGGAAAAATAGTTTGAGTGTACGAGGTAGAACACGAAAAGGGACGGACGCTCTCGCGATCGATCGCGTGCTCCCGTCCTTCGGAGAAATCTCCACAGCCTCCACGGTGAGCTTCTGGCCGGGGTAGGCGATGAGCAGGATCGATCTGGTCCAGGGGCTGAAACTGCCTGGCTGTCCCGCAGCGATGGCGGATGACTGCTGGATCAAGCGCCCGTCCTCGTCGAGGACGCGCAGGGCTACCTGGTTCTCGAAGGTGCGGGCCGTTCCGGCCACCGTGAATGGATTGGTCGTCAGCGGTTCTCCCGATCGGGGAGTGTCCAGGGTGACGTTCTTCCCGGAGGGGGTGACGGATGGTCCGGGAGCGGTGCTGAAATCGTTGTTCGAGGCTGCCACCTCCGCGACCTGGGTGGAGCTGCCGGCCTGCTGAAGCGAGTCGCCTCGATTGCATCCGGCGGCGACGACGAGCAGCGCGAAAAGCATGAATGTCAGACGGGCCACGCGTTTTCCCTTTCAGTGCAAACGGTAGCACGGTCGCTTCTGCGCCTGTCATCCCGAAGCGACGCGTCTCCCGGGCGTGAAACAACGGCCGGCCTTACACGAACGGGAGATCCCTCCTCGCTTCGCTCGTTCGGGATGACATGTCGGTGGGCACTCCTTTGGCGATTCATTAGAAGAAACGTCGAGCCAAACCTGTCATCCTGAGCGATCGAGCGAAGGATCTCTTCTACCTTCCATGTTGTTCAAAAAAGCGCCGCCGAACATCGGAATGTTGGGCAACTCCAGCAGGCCAGCGTCGTTTGAAGTTGCGCGGCCACAGCCCTTGGCTTGACCCGTCGGCAGCAGCCGCATAGACTCGATCGGGTTGCTGTTGCTCGTTCCGCGCCCCGACGCGCCCTTCCCGCACTCAATTCTTTTCTGACGTTTCTCTAACGGATGGATATGCCACACAACCTTCTGGAAACTTTGCAGTCGTTCGAGGCCGCCGACGGCAAATCGGCGAAATTCTATTCGCTCCCGCAACTCGAAAGGCAGGGTGTCGGTCCTGTCTCCCGGCTTCCCGTAAGCTTGCGGATCGTTCTCGAGTCCGTCCTTCGCAACTACGACGGTCAGAAGATCACCGAGGACGACGTGCGTTCTCTGGTTGCATGGAAACCGAATGCGGAGCGCACCGAGGAGATCCCATTCAAGGTGGCCCGGGTGCTTCTGCAGGATTTCACGGGAGTGCCGCTGCTCGTCGACCTGGCAGCGATGCGCTCGGCAGCCGAACGGTTCGGCGCGGATCCGAAGATTATCGAGCCGCTCGTTCCCGTGGATCTGGTCATCGACCATTCCATTCAAGTGGACTTCAGCGGGAAACCCGACGCTCTTCGCCTGAACATGGAGATGGAGTTCAAGCGCAACGCTGCGAGGTACCAGTTCCTGAAGTGGGGGATGCAGGCTTTCAGCGGCTTTCGCGTCATCCCTCCGGGCATCGGCATCGTTCATCAGGTGAATCTCGAGTATCTGGCCAAAGGGGTCCTGGAACGCGATGGAGTGTGGTATCCGGACACGCTCGTGGGAACGGACTCGCACACGACGATGATCAACGGGCTAGGAATCGTCGCCTGGGGTGTTGGTGGAATCGAAGCGGAAGCGGGCATGCTCGGTCAGCCTGTGTACTTCCTCACTCCGGATATCGTCGGGGTCAATCTCACGGGAAGTCTACGCGAGGGGGTCACGGCCACCGATCTCGTCCTGAGAGTTACGGAGATGCTCCGAGAGAAGAAAGTCGTCGGCAAGTTCGTCGAATTCCATGGCGAGGGGGCGGCATCGCTCCCGGTCGCGGATCGCGCCACGATCTCGAACATGTCTCCGGAGTACGGCGCCACCATGGGGTACTTCCCTGTAGACGAGGTGACCTGCCGGTACCTGACGGCCACGGGCCGGCCCGAGAGCCTCGTCACTACCTTCCGGAACTACTTCAAAGCCCAGGGCATGTTCGGAATGCCTCGCGCCGGGGAGATCGACTACAGCGAAGTCTACGACCTCGACCTCGGGGACGTCGTCCCCAGTGTCAGCGGACCGAAGAGACCGCAGGATCGTATCGAGGTTCCGGCGCTGAAGGACAAGTTCCTATCGCTCTTCACCGCTCCCGTCGCCGAGAACGGATATGGCAAGGCCCTCGGTGAATTCGACCGTTCCTTTCCGGTGTCGTCGTCAAATGGCGAAACTGTTTCCTCCGGCGGCGGTGAGCAGGACCCGGCCACGACGCCAGATGAGAAGGACACGGACGACACCAGCGCTCTGACGGAGACGGAGATGATGAACAACCGTCCCACTCCCGACCGGGTGATGAAGTTTCCGAGCCAACGGCGGAAGCCCGGAACCCTGCACCATGGTGACGTCGTCATCGCCGCCATAACCTCCTGTACCAACACCTCGAACCCGAGTGTAATGATTTCCGCGGGACTGGTAGCGAAGAGAGCAGTCGAGCGGGGATTGCACCCTCCGCCGAACGTCAAGACCTCCCTTGCTCCCGGTTCGCGCGTGGTCACCGACTACCTGGAGCGAAGCGGGCTGTTGCCATCGTTGAATGCCATCGGCTTCAATCTGGTGGGCTATGGGTGTACGACATGCATCGGAAACTCGGGTCCTCTCGACCCTGCCATCGAATCCGCCATCACCGGCAATGATCTGGTCGTGGCCAGCGTGCTCAGTGGCAACAGAAACTTCGAAGCGCGAGTGCACCAGAACGTCAAGGCGAACTTCCTGATGAGTCCTCCGCTGGTGGTGGCCTACGCCCTGGCCGGCCGTGTGGATATCGACCTCACTTCGGAACCGCTCGGTCGCGATGCCGACGGCCGCGAAGTTTACCTGCGTGATCTCTGGCCGACGCTCGAAGAAGTCGGAGAGATCATGCGCGCTACATTGACGCCCGACACCTTCCGCAAGCTTTATCGAGATTTCGCCGAACAGAATCCTCTGTGGGAGAAGATTCCCAGCAACACCGGGCTGCTTTATGAATGGACTGACTCCACCTACATTCAGGAGCCGCCATTCTTCGAGTCCTTCGGAATGAATGAACGAACTGTCTCCGATATTCGCCGAGCGCGTGCGTTGGCCATCTTCGGGAATTCGGTGACGACCGACCATATCAGTCCGGCCGGCGCCATCAAGCCGTCATCGCCCGCAGGGGAGTATCTGCAGACGAAAGGCGTCGCCGTCCAGGACTTCAACAGCTATGGTTCGCGCCGGGGGAACGACCTGGTCATGACGCGGGGGACCTTCGCCAACGTGCGCATCAAGAATCTCATGGTTCCTGGTAGCGAGGGTGGTGTCACCGCCCATCAGCCGGACGGCGCGACGATGAGCATTTTCGACGCCTCGAAGGCATACATCGAGAGCGGGACTGCGCTGATCGTTTTGGCTGGCGAGGAATACGGCACGGGAAGCTCGCGCGACTGGGCAGCGAAGGGCACGTTGCTGCTGGGCGTGAAAGCGGTCATCGCCAGAAGCTTCGAGCGCATCCATCGCAGCAACCTGGTAGGCATGGGTATTCTGCCCTGTCAGTTCCAGCCGGGGACGAGCGCCGCCACTCTGGCTCTGAACGGGACCGAGGAATTCGACCTCACCGGGGTGGAAGCCGGGATCGAACCGAGAATGACGGCCACGCTCACCGTCCACCGCCGAAACGGAGAGGTACTGCAGGTGCCGGTCATCGTCCGCATCGACACTCCGATCGAAGTCGACTATTACCAGCATGGCGGAATTCTTCCCTTCGTGCTGCGGGAGTTGATCAGAGACGCAGCCAGCGCCTCGGTCTGATCGGCAACTCGGCCCTGCGCCGGCGCGTGCGAATCAGCAGATCGAGTGCTTGTCATCCGGGAAGCGGAAGGGCGCTTCGCGCAGGTCCGAGAGGCGGCTTCGGCACGACGCATCAGCGAGGGCGTACCCGAGGTTGATCAGCTGGCCCTGCTCCTGATCGGTGAATCGATTCAGTCGAGTACGGATGGCGCAGATCTTCTCCTGTATAGTCCGGTTGATCGTCGCCCCGCCGCCTCCACGGCCGCCGATGTTCGTGGTGATGCCCCAGTAGGCACCGGTCCGCACACCTCGTTCGAACTGGTCGATGAGCCAGCGCCGGCGAATGGAGCGAGCCTGCTCCGTGGTGATGTCCAACGCGCGGGAGACCTGTCCGTACCACGTTCCGTCGATTGCCGCGCTGTGTTCGAACGGAGCCCCGGCATCGCTGACCAGCACCATCGAGGAATCCCAGGCGGGCTCGAGCCCGAGGTTGTCGTAGACGCCGCCGTCGGTGAGCTTCACGTCGCCGGTGAATTCCGGACGGTGATTGAGCGTGGCTCCCGGAAGCCGCCGGAAATGCCCCGCTCCGAAGCGCAGGGTGAGGGGAGAGAGGAATGGAGGAAAGGCACTTGAGGCGGCCACCGCTCTGGCCAGGGAGATTCCGCGTGAAGAGGCCGAACCGATCATGTAGTCCGCGACATAGTCACGATAGAAGCGGAAGGCGCGGCCGGTGGAGAGATTCGTTGCTTGAAAAATGAAGGTAGGCCGCTTCGGGATTTCCGAGAGTTCGAAGTCATGGAACAGATGCCGTTTGTATGCCCGGTGCAGCGCCTCGGCTGCCGGCCGCCCGCGCTGAATGCTTCCTTCCAGGACAGACGGTACATCGATAGTCCGCCGGCAGAGATTTCGCAGCGGATCGAGAAGCACCGTGCTGAGATTTCCGGCGACCCCGTCGCTCCATTTCAGCCTCGGCCAGTTCATGGCCAGCGAACCGAGAGTGATCGCGCCGCCCGAAACTCCCACAAAACGGCTGATCTTTCGCAGGAGGCCAAGCTCATTGAGACGAAGAATGGCTCCGGCGTGAAAAAGTGTGGCGCGGTATCCGCCCCCACTCAGGCTCAGAGCGGTTCCTGCGCGGAAAGCCTTTGTCATCGACAGATCATAACCGTCTGCACCGTACCCTTACCCGGAGTCTTGAATCCTGGGCGAGCGGCGTTGCCCGCCTGCAGCAAGCGGACAGAGCCGCTTCCTAAACGATGGCGCGTCCGCGAGCGTATCTGGAAGTGATTGATCTGGTAGAGTGAACTCAGGCACCAGACCCGGTGCTGCAGAGCCGCGTCGAAGCGGCACTGCTGGAAGCAACGATGCTTCGACAAATCAAAAATCCCGGAGACCTGATGTCCCTTTCATTGAAGTACCTACGTTCGACCCGAAGCACCATGGCCCTCTTTCTCGTGCTCACCTTCACTGTTTCGCTGGCCGCCTGTGAAGCCGCAGAACAATTTTCTCCGACTGCGCCGCAGTCGGTGGCCGAACAGAGTACGGCGCCCGAGCGCGATGGGTCGCGCCGCCGGCCCGTGCATCTGGAATACGATCAGTCCGCGGTGCTCAGCGGGACCGTGCTCGATTCCTCAGACTCGTCTCCGGTGTTCGGCGCCGAGATCATGGTCGGATCGCGAAAAACGGTTGCTGCGGCCAACGGTTCGTTCACACTCGACAAGCTTCCCAAAGGGCAGCAGTCGGTTCTCATCGAACGTTGGGGCTATCAACCAGTGACGAGGTCGGTGACACTGAATTCCGGTCCCAATACGCTGAACGTCACTCTGGTGTCAAAGCCGGTCGTGCTGGTTACGGATGCCAGCGGTGCAGTCCACCGGTTTGACGAAGAATCGACGCAGTTTGCCACGGCTGGCCCCTTTTCCAGTTACTCGCTTCTTTCTCCGGCGGAATTCTGCAAGGGCGATGGAAATCTCGTCCATTACGACAAGTCGGAGATCAGGACGATCATCGGACCGGGAACAGACGTCTCGAATTCGCCCTGTTGTCCGCAGGGAGGCACAGCGGTAAAAGTGCAGGTCGTGCTGAAAACCGGGGAAACGTTCGAAGCGCTCATTCGCGAGTGTGTGTATTACCGATACGATCTCATCGGTCGCAACCGTGCCACCGGGCAGTTCGAATACTTCGGTTTCAGGAATATCGTCCGGGCCGAATTCCCATGAGGATCTCGCTGATTCATGAATCCGCGTGCGGTCGAACCGTGCAATGGTCGCCGCAACCGAGCTTGTATCGGTTGCGTGCGAACCAGCGGTAGAAGCGGTCCGCGAGGGTGCGGACCCAGGGCAGCCCGAATATCCACCCGATGAGGATTCCTCGCGGCAGGATGGTCAGCAGCTCCTCGATGGCGGTGGCACCCTGCCATCGCTTCATCCCCGGCCCGATCATCTGAAGCGATTCGTCGTAATCAGCGGCGGGTATGGACGGAAAAGCCGCCCGCACTCCGGGCAACTGCGAGGGGACGACCTGAATCTCATCGCGCCGGTCCCATTTCTTCAGCAGAACGGAAATTCGTGTGCAGATCCTGCAGTGACCGTCGTAGATCACCGTATAGCTGCGGGTTAACTGGAAATGTTCCGGCGTGGCGGATATATCCGGGTTTTCTGCCATTTGAGAAGTGGCCTCACTGCAGGTACTTTTTCAACCACTCCGCAACCTCGCTGTAAAATACCCGCGAATCTTCCGCCTTCAGAATCCAGTGATTGGCGTCCGGCCAGATCAGCAGTCTGCTGGGAACCTGCATCCTCTGCAGGGCCGCCCACATTTCCAGGGTGTTGTTCATGGGCACACGAAAATCATGCTCGCCCACGGACATGAGAATTGGCGTTTTGAACTTGCCGGCGTAGTGCATGGGGCTCTGATCGATCCACAGCGGGTTGCCTTCCCACGCCGGTCCTCCAATCTCCAGTTCCCGGTGGTAGTTGCCGTCGCTGGTTCCCCATTGTGTCTGCAGACTGGACAACCCGGCATGACTGACGAGGCATTTGTATCGTCCGTCGTTCGTCGCTTCCAGCCAGTTGGTGAGGTGACCGCCGTAGCTGGCCCCGCCGGCGCACTGCCGCGACCGATCGATGTACGAAAAGCGGCGGATCGCTTCATCGGCGGCATCGTTGATGTCCTGAGCTGGCCCTTTCAGTGGATCGTGCAGGATGTCCAGCGAGAACTGTTCCCCGTAACCGGTGGACCCGCGGTAGTCGGTGGCCAGAACGACGAAGCCCGGTTTTGCGAGAAGGTGATAGTTCCAGCGATACGAAATCTGATCGCGCCACATATTTGCCGCGCCGCCATGAATGAGGACGAAGAGGGGGTATTTCTTCCTGGGGTCGAAGTTCGGAGGCAGGGCGATCATGCTGTGAACCTTGCGGCCGCTCGATGCGGTGAAGGTGAAATGCTGCAGGGGAGCCCAGTCAATCTTTTCTGCCTCGGCAACGTCGAACTGCGTCAGCAGCCGGTGACTTCCCATGGCCGGATCGATTCTCACGACCTCGGTAGGATTGATGGCGCTGCCCCAGTTGGCGATGAGAATCGGCGAGGAGGACTTCGCCGGAATCGACAGCCCGCTGTAGACCCCTGTTTTCGGGCCGATGGCTTCCGAAACTTTCCCGCCGCTTGCCGCCACCGAGTACAGTTTGACCAGACCCGAGTCTTCAGCGGTGAAGTAGACCGAGCTGCTGTCCGCCGTCAACGCGAATTCGCCAACAGAGCGGTCGAAGCCTGCCGTCAATGTTCTCGTCGTTTCAGTGACGTTCGCCGCTGGCCAGGGGCTGCAGCCGATGTCGTCCAGGGCGTAGATTTTCCCGTAGTCATTCGATTGATCGAAGCAGAGCAGCGAGCCGTTCGGTGCGAAGGCCGGACTGGAGTAGCTCGTCGTTCCGCTGGTCAGTTTCTTAGGCTCTCCCCCGGAAAGGCTGACCTGGTAGAGCGAGGTTGAGACGGAAGAAATCGCGGACCTGTCACTGTCGGTGGTGGCCACGATGATCAGGGATCTGCCGTCGGGAGTCCATGCCGGATCGAGGCTGTCCCGGGAGCCTGAGCCACCTCCGCCGGAAAATCCGTGCGCGGCAACGAGTTTTGAACCCGCCAGAAGATCTCTCGAAGCTCCGCCGTCGCTTGGTACCACCCATAGATGCGTCTGCGTGTTGTCCAGCCAGCGATCCCAGCGCCGGATGGGAAACGACGTGTAGACGCGTACGTTGTACTTCTGATTCTTTTCCGCCTCTGCTGCCTTTTTGTTGGACGCTTCGTCGGTTGTCCCCGGATAGGCGCTCATCTGAAAGGCGACGGATTTCCCATCCGGGCTCCAGCGGGGGGAACGGGGCGCAAGGGGAAGGCTGGTGATGCGTATCGGGTCGCCTCCGCCGAGATCGAGGATATAGATCTGATTGACCTCGTCACCGTCCCTCCTGGCCACGAAGGCGATGCGACGGCTGTCCGGGCTCCATGCAGCGTCACTCTCGCCGCCCTTCGTGGCGGTCAGGCGACGGGGGGTCGAAGTTCCATCCGAGGGCATGATCCAAAGGTCGGACACTTCGTTCTTATCATCGTACGCCGGCTCCTGGACGTCGACGATCACCAACTTTCCGTCGGGAGAAACGGCCGGACTGCCGACCCGTTTCATCATCCAGAGGGACTCATGCGTGATCGGTTTCCTGTCAGCTGCCGTCGACGCTGTGGCCACGACGATCAGGGTGATGAACGTGATGAGACGCGGGTGAAGGTTGGATCTGGTCATCGGTTCTCCTGTCGACCGGGGAGTGTCACATGGAACGACTCAGTCATCAAGGGCGCTCCGGCTACGTCACAAACAACGGTGCGTCATCCCGAAGCGAAGCGAGGGATCTATCGCGCGTGTAACGACGGCCGGCCTTACACGAGCAGGAGATCCCTCGCTTCGCTTCGGGATGACACGTTGGTGGATTTGCGCGGGCGCTGGAAGGACTCGAACGGGAGATTCTGGACGAGCAGGAACGGCGACGAGCCCGCCGCGAACGATCGGATACCTGAGAGTCTCCGCTCAGCGCTCCTGCACCGCAATTCGACTCTCATCTCCGTTGGCGCGGATCTCCGGAACGTACATGGCCTGTCCGGTCAACGGAAGGGCGTGGAAAGTTCCCGGTACCTCGGCACGAAGGGTGTACTGAATTTCCCAAAGTCCCTGCGGAAGCTTGTCGACGAACATGGCCACCTTGCGATCGCGCAGTTCCCGGTAGACGCTGCGGCTTCGAGCAGTGTAGTCCGTCTCGTCGCCCTCGTGGACCGTTTCGAACTTCCGGCGCACGCCCTTCACACTCAGCTCACGCGCCAGCAGATTCTGACCGCTCTGCAACTCGATCGCTTCGAACCCCGCAGGCTTCAGATCCTCGAACAAAAGGTACTCGTAATTGTTCTTCGTCTCGACGGTGGCCACCACCAGAATCCTCTCCCCGCTGCGCAGGTTTCCGCCGTCCAGCAGAGGGACGCGATCGTAGACGACTCCTTTGAGCAGGGTGGGGCGGGCCACGAGCTTGTAGTACAGCCGTTTCACGAACAGCTCGTTTCCGGATGCCGTAACCGGCTCTTCAAGGCTGAAGAAGCGGGCTTCGGCGCTGAAATAGATCGCTCCGGACCCAGAGAGCCTGCGAATACGGATCTCGTTGTTCCCCGTGATGAGATCGGCCGGAATTTCGAATCGCGAAGGCGCCGAAAGCAATTCGGACACAGCCAGGCGGTGGTGGGCAATCTCACGTCCGTTTACTGCCAGAGAGAATTCGACCGGTGAGCTCAATTCGCCGCTCTTGCGCAGGTAGTCGTTCAACGCCAGAACGACGATCGCCGTATCCCGGGTGTTGCTCCACTGCGATCCTCGCCGGTTCTTCACAAGCCAGTTGGTCACCGGCTCGACCAGGGCGTTGGTGGGATCGATGGCCAGCAACGCTCGAAGCACGAAAGCGGTCGATTCAATCCCGCCCTCGGACCACCGGTACCAGATTCCGTCTTCGCCCCAGTGGGCTGTGGGCAGCACGGTTTCGGAAGAGGAAGAACCGCCCTTGATCAGTACCGAACGGTCAGGTGAACGATCAATCTTTGCTCCGTTCTCCAGATTCCTCACAAGAACTTGAGCACGATCCTGAAATCCGAAGTTGTTCGCCGCTAAAGCAAGGAGTGCGCGGGTATAGGCGTTGAGCTGATCACGTTTCCCGTAGAGGTTGTCGAAGGCCGCGTTCTCGAAACGAGCGGGGGCCCCCGGGCGCGCCACGGACAAAGCGTGCAGCATCCACGCCTGCAGGTCGGGCTGGGACTCCTCTTCCACACTCTCGTTGATGAGGTATTGAACGCCTCGCGCCAGGTGGCCGGTGTCCACTGGAACGCCTGCATCGCGGGCGATCGCCAGACCCCAGACCACGTAGGCGGACATGTAGTGATCGCTCTCACCATCTTTCCACCAACCCCAGCCACCGTCGCCGTGCTGGAAATCGTAGAGTCTGGCCAGGCCCTGCCCGGTCATGGCATCGACCTTTTCCAGATCGTGACGGCCGCCGGGATGTGTTGCCGGCGCCGATTTCGGATCGATTCCTCCGAACAGGTGCATCGATGCTGCCTCTGCGGACAGCCCCAGGCCCTTCAGGGTCTTCATTGTGATGACCGTTGGCAGAAAGCGGCTCATGGTCTGCTCGGTGCAGCCGTATGGGTAGTTGATGAGATAGGGGAGAGCGTCGAGCATGGTCACGGCCATGCTTGGTGTCACCTGCACGGACAACCTCGTCGACCGGCGTTGATCCGGAATGTCGAGATGAATGACTGCTTCACTCCCGCGGATCTTTCCGGAATGGACTACGAGCTTATCCAGTCCATGTTCGTAGACCGTGTAGCTGTTCTCCATCGAGTCGGAGTGGCCGGCGGAGCGTCCGGTGATGCGCAGTACCGCCGTGCCCGGGGTCGAGGCCCGAACGTTCCAATCCACGCGGCCCTGGCCGTTGGCCGGCACTGTGACGGCCGTTCGCGGCGAATTGTCGACAACAGTGAGCCCCCTGGCTTCGAGCGCCGGCGTCACCGTGATCGGAGAGGCCGTGTTGTTGTCGATGAGCGCGGAAATGACCGCTGTATCGCCGGTGACGAAGAAACGGGGTGCCTGAAGCCGCACGGAAAGTTCTTTCCGTGTCCGAGCTTCCGTGGTTTGCGCGCCTACCTGGGTGGTCGCTGTCACAGCGCGCGCGGTCGCTCGCCACGTCGTCAGGGAATCCGGATAGCGGAATTCCACGGTGGCTGTCCCGGCCTTGCTGGTGACAACGTCCGGCTTCCAGAACGCCGTGGATCGAAAGTCGCTGCGCACAGTGACCGACTCCGGCACAGCTGCCGTCACCGTAACCGATTGTGCCGAAGGAGTAGACATCGGCCGCGCTTCCGCAGAAACCTCCATTGGCGCGGCCATCTGTTTGCTCGCCCGGGAAACTGCACCACCGGCGACTCCACCATCGAGTTCGTCGGTCACATCCTTTTTGTGGTCGCCGAACGAGGCCTGCCGTCCTTCCTCCTTGCTACGCTCGTCGATCAGATTTTTGTCTTTGTCCTCGACAAATCGCGCATATCTTCGTTGCTGAAAGCTGCTCGTGGTGGTTACGAAGTGCGGCCGCTTTTCTCCGTAGAAGAAACGGCGGGGATCCATGGAGAGATCGTCCTGGATGGCGTAGACCGAGGCGTCTGCAACTCCGATGGAGAGTTCCGCAGAAACCGGATGCCCATCGGCGTCTGTGGTCTTCACACTGACTATGCCCTTGTCGCCCGGCTCGTAGGCCTTGCGATCGGTAGTCAGTTCCACATTCAGGAACCGTCCGGCCGGCGGTACGACGATCTCCGTTTCCGCGAGAGAAAAATCGAGATTGCTGATCGTCGCTGCCGAAAGGAAAACGTTCGGGATCCAGGCTTCAGGCACGTCGAGCTCAATGAGTTTCACCGTACCGTCTATGTGGACAAGCTCCGATCGGAAGAGGTTCTCCCGTTCAACGCTGAAGAGCACATAGGCGCCCGAGGCTGGCGTAACGAGCATGACCGGAGCGCGCTGGCCCGCGTGGAAGCTGTTCTTGTCTACTATCAGCTCGAGGCCTCCGGCACCGTATTGCAGATCGGTCGTGGAGCCGGTAGCTACCCAGACCGTGGTCTCCGCGGTGATGGGCTCATGCTGACGGAATCGTGCCGTGGGAGTGTCCGGGCTGGTCCAGCTCACCCGGTAATATCCTTCTGTGTCGGCTTTGAATTTCAGCGCGGCCGATCCCTCGGCGTCGGTGGTGAGCTCGAACTCGCCGATTTCGTCGTGCTCGTATCCCCGGTTTTTCAGCCTCCAGGCGATTCCATCTACCGGCGGGGGAGGAAAGACGTGTTCGCGCAGCCGCTGGAGAGACGCTCCGCTGACTTCATGGCCGGCCGGATCGATCCAGACCTCATGCCAGCGCTCGCGTGTAACTCGAACTTTTCCGTGAACGGACACGGGGTGCTCGTTGGCGTCCGCAGCGCGGATGTTCACGGTCACAGGATCGAGGGGGCGATGGATGTAGTGCTCGGGCTTGAGGTCGACGTAGTAACCGGAGCGGGTGACGCGCACGTTTCCGCTTCCCATGATCTCCCGCCTCGAAGCATCGGTGACGCGTGCTTCGATCCGGTATTGCATGTCCTGCCCTCCGGTGGGAGAGTCGAAGCGGAGCGTGGCCCGCCCTTCGGAGTCCGTACGCAACGTTTGTGTGGAGAGCCTCTGCTGGCCGTAGTAATAGGACGACATTCCGCGCGAGGCGTCGTTCTCAAAGTACCAGGGATATTTCTCGAATGGGTCCGGCCATGAGTGGACGTACGGCTGCTGGTAAATTACGGCTTCCACCGTGGCATCGGCAACGGGGCCCCCGAAGTAGTACTCCGCGCGAATGGCGACTTCGACGGAGTCGCCTGAGCGAAAGACTTTTTTGATCCCGTTTTCCTCGGGCGTATCCACTGCCACCGAGAACTCGGGCAGCTTGTACTCCTCGAGGCGAAAGATCGTGGCCTGACCGATGAAGTTGTCGTTCTGCCGGAACTGAACCGTGTAGGCACCGAGGGCCATCGATTCCGTCACGGGAAACGAGTCCCATGCGCTTCCGAACTCGTTCAGCAGTGCACTACCTTCGAGCACTTTGGCTCCGCGCGGGTCGAGAACGGTCCACTGCACTTTGCGATCCGAAGGCACGGCGTATGTGGTCCCGTCGTATGTACGTCCCGTGAATTTCCACTGAACGGTTTCGCCGGGGCGATAGGCGGGTCTGTCCGTGACGGCGTAGATGCGCCAGTTCGTCGTCGGAGAGGGCGTGGCCCGGGAGTATCCGCTGGCGAAGGCCTGACGCTGGCCGTTGGCTGCCGTGACCACGATCGAACGGGAGTCCCGGGAATCCAGCGTTACCCTGGCCAGCCCACTTCCGTCTGTGGTCGCTTCATGACTGTACCAGTTGACGCCGTTCTCGTATCTGCTTTCCCAGACGACGACGCGCGAGTCTGACAGTGGTGCCCCGCGGACTGCATCGCACACATAGACCAGAGCCTGAGACCCCGAAGTCTTCAGGATGATTGTGGCGTCGGTGACAAGGATCAGCTCACGCGCTTTCGAGGCTCCGGAATGTCCCTCCAGGAGATAGGCGCCGGCCGGAAGCCTCTCGCTGATACGGACGAGCTTCGAACCTGGGACATGGTGCCCGTCATCGCCGGTCTTCTCAGTCCAGTGACGAAAGGGCGCTGAGGCTCCGGCCACGATTGACTGAAGCAGATCTCCGTGACCTCGATCGAAATGGACATCTTTCGTGAGATCGACACGCCAGACGGTGAATTCAACCTGAGGAACATTGCGGTACGACATCGTGAAGGCGGTCTCGGACGTCGGAAGGAATACGCTGGAAACCGTAACTCCCAGCGCAGGATCGACGATGTTGCGGATGCGGCTGACGGCGGAGTCGTAGTAGCTGGTCTCGCCCTTGCTGAATTCTGACGTGAGCCGGCGGTAGATTTCGAGTGCCCGGACGAAATCCTGTTTCCTGCTCACCTGCCCGTCGTCGGTCAGGAAGACGGTACCGGCGCTCTCGAGCCACTGCGCATATTCGTTCAGAGCATCGTCGTACCACGAGGTCCGCTTTCCGAGAGCCACCACGAGCTTGAATTCCTCATCGGTGCGCTGAGCAGAGTGGAAGTCTCCCTGATTGCGGAGTTGCATGGCCAGCAGGAAGTGGGCATGTCCGCGGTCGTCAGCGGTCCGGGCGATGCTCGCTGCATTCTCGAAGACCTGCAGAGGGATCCCGTTCGAGTAATAGCTTCCGTAACCCGCGGGGCCGGTCGCGGCCCTGAAGACGATGGCAAGGTATCGGGTTCGAGCCAGGTCGAGGTCGCGGGCTCCGGCCCAGAACTCCAGTGCCGCCTGGTAGTGCGGCCAGGCCTGACCGAAATCACGCCGGGCCTGCCAGAAAAGGTCGCCGAGTGATTCCTGAGCCTCAGCCTCGACGTCGTCGTGCGTTGCCGATTCCTCGCTTGCGGCGAGCAGCGCCTCCAGCGCTTTGCGGGCCTCTTCCGAGATGGTGCTGTCCGGATTCGACGTCGCGGCGTCAGCGCGCCAGAGTGTGTCCGCACGCCGGAAAACGATCCATCGCCGTGCAGCGGCATCCAGGGAGGCGAGGTCGAGCGATTGATAGAGCTCATGCGCTCTGGAGTACGAATGCTCTGCATAAAGCCCCTCGGCCTGAGCCAGTGCGGACGAAGAATCGTGCGCGGGCAGAGGCTGTTGAGGGGCCGCCACCGTAAGGATGGCGAACAGGGAAAGGGCCGCGGTAACGAAGGCTTTCACAGGAACTCCTCGATTCGATCTGAACATAGGACACGAGAGGAGCGAGATTCGCAACCGCAATGCCTCGCCGGGGCGCGCATTGCTTAAGTCGACAGTTCAAGAAAGTTCCCTCGGAACAGGCAACACGTCCTAAAATCCCGATCGTCCTGGATCGGTGGAGGTTGAATGAGGCAGGCCGACGAGTGCAGATTTCGCACGTTCGACGGAACGGAGCTCTTTTATCGACGATGGGCCGCCGTAAGCGGAGACACGGGCGCGATCGTTCTCTTTCATCGCGGGCACGAGCACTCCGGACGCATCAGTCATCTCGTTGACGAGTTGGGCCTCGACGACTTCTCGTTCTACGCCTGGGATGCGCGCGGTCATGGGCGATCGCCCGGTCCGCGGGGATTCAGCCCCAGTCTGGGCACCTCCGTCCGTGACGTGGAGGACTTCGTTGCGTATGCGGCGCTGGACTCCGGCCACGCCATCGAAGACGTAGCCGTCATCGCCCAGAGTGTGGGAGCGGTGCTTGTGGCCACGTGGCTTCACGACTACGCCCCGGGAATTCGCTGCGCCGTTCTCGCTTCTCCGGCGTTCAAAGTGAAGCTCTACGTGCCCATGGCCCGTCAGGGAATCGCCTTCATGCAGAAGCTGCGAGGGAACTTTTATGTGAACAGCTACGTGAAGGCGAAGTTCCTCACGCATGACCCGGAACGCATCGCATCGTTCAATAGCGACCCACTGATCAGCCGGCCAATTTCTTCGAACATCCTCAGCTCGCTTTACTCGACGGCAGAGCGAGTCGTCGCCGACGCGCAGGCCATCACGTTGCCGGTGCAACTTCTAATTTCCGGATCCGATTTTGTCGTTCACCACAAACCGCAGCATCAGTTTTTCGAGCGGCTGGGGAGTCCGGTGAAGGAGCAACACGTCCTTCCCGGTTTTTATCACGACACGCTGGGAGAACTGGATCGGGAGAAAGCGCTGAAGCTCGTGCGTAAATTCATTCAGGCACGATTCGCCGAACCCCGTGCCGAAGTCGATCTCACCTCTGCACATAAATCCGGTCCGATGAAAGCGGAGGCCGACCGCCTGTCCGCGCCGCTGCCGGCCTTCTCGCCCAGGGGCATGTACTGGTCGCTGACCCGGCAGTCCATGAAGTTCGGCGGGGCCCTGTCCGAGGGCGTCAAGCTCGGTCAGCAGACAGGGTTCGATTCGGGCAGCACGCTCGATTACGTCTACCGGAACGAGCCCGGTGGACTCCTTCCCGTCGGGAAACTTATCGATCGGAACTATCTCCAGTCCATCGGTTGGCGTGGCATCCGTCAGCGCAAGACGCACGTCGAGGAGTTGATTGGCGAGGCCATGAAACGTCTCCATGAAGCCGGATCGCCAATTCATGTCATGGATATCGCCGCTGGACATGGGCGGTACGTTCTCGAGGCGCTGGATTTCAGTGCCATTCGGCCCGACTCGATTCTCCTTCGCGATTACAGTGATCTCAACGTCCGTCAGGGCTCCGAGCTCATCGCCTCGAAGAACCTCGCGGGAATCGCCCGGTTCGTGAAAGGCGACGCATTCGATTCGGACAGCCTCGCCGCCGTGACGCCGCGACCCACGTTGTCCATCGTCTCCGGTCTGTACGAACTCTTTCCCGACAACGATCTCGTGGGACGCTCCCTGAGCGGTGTAGCCGCCGCCGTGCCTGCCGGGGGCTACCTGATTTACACCGGACAGCCATGGCATCCACAGCTGGAACTGATCGCCCGGGCTCTGACCAGCCATCGAGGCGGCCAGGCCTGGGTCATGCGGCGCCGTACGCAGGCGGAGATGGATCAGCTCGTGGCCCGGGCAGGATTTCGCAAGCTTACACAGCGCATCGACGAGTGGGGCATCTTCACAGTCTCGCTCGCAGTTCGCGATGCATCATCACCGAGGGTAGCGTGAGCGAGCCACGTCCATGGCGGCGGGCTCTCGTCTGGCTGGCCTTCCTCGGACCATTCTTTTTTGCCAGCTACGGGTTTGCGAACTGGCTGGCTAGTCGCCGGGTCAACGTTGGTGACGTTGCCTGGCCGTGGGAACACGCAATCCCATTCCTGCCATGGACGATCGTCCCTTACTGGTCCATCGATCTGTTGTACGCGCTCTCCTTTTTCGTCGTCACGACGAGAAGCGAGCTGGATCGTCATGCCCAACGTCTGCTAACGGTGCAGATTATCTCGGTGACATTCTTCATTTTCTTTCCGTTGCGTTTCTCGTTCGACCGGCCCGTTGCAACGGGATTGTTCGGCACGCTTTTCACTGCCCTGGGCAGCTTCGACAAGCCGTTCAACCAGGCGCCCTCTCTGCACATCAGCATTCTCGTCGTGGTCTGGGTATGCCTTGCCCGGCATATGGCTGTGCGATGGCGATGGGCACTCCATGCCTGGATGACGCTGATCGGCCTGTCGATTCTCTCGACGTACCAGCATCACTTCGTCGACCTTCCCACCGGGCTGCTCGTCGGATTCGTCGCTTTGTGGGCCCTTCCCGAAGGCCAGCCATCCCCATTGAGCCAGCTCACGTTCACCACGGACCGGACTCGTCGCCGCCTGGCATTGCGTTATGCCGTCGCCGCGTTGCTCGTCGGAACCCTTGCCTGCCGGGGCGGTGCCTGGCTCTGGCTCTTCTGGCCCGCCATCGCCCTGGCTCTGGTGGCATTCAACTATGTCCTGGCCGGTGCTCGTGGCTTTCAGAAGCAGACCAACGGAAGAATGAGCCACGGATCCGCAGCACTCCTCGCACCCTACACGACCGCAGCGTGGATCAACTCGCGGATCTGGACACGACGTCACCCGAAACCTTCACTGATCGTCGATGACGTCTGGATTGGGCGGATTCCGAGTTCTATGGATCTCGAAGGGTGGCCGTTTGCCGCGGTCGTCGATCTTTCGGCGGAGTTGGCCTGCGGTTCGAGGAAGGGAATCATCTATCACTCTATTCCGATGCTGGATCTCACCGTTCCACCTCCTGAGAATCTCAGGGCTGCAGCGGAGGTCATCCAGTCGGCACGGAGCGCCGGACCGGTGCTGGTGTGCTGCGCTCTCGGTTATTCCCGGAGTGCTGCGGCCGTCGTGGCCTGGCTGGTCATGACGAAGAGGGCGGCCTCAGTCCAGGAGGCGACGCAGCTCGTGCAGAGAGCGCGGCCGGCCGTCGTGCTGCACGACGAACATCACGCTGCTCTCGAGGCCCTGGCGTGACCTCGGCCGAGCGCACCGAGGTACTCGTCACAGCGCGTCTGCTTCAGGCCACCGCGAAGTTTCAGTGGCTTTCGATCGGACTGACGTTGCTGGCCCTGATTTCACTCGTTCTCGAAAAGTCGGGATCTCTTGTCCTGATTGCGGTCGCCGGGCTGGGACTGGTGGTGAACTATTACGGTTTCCGCATGGCGTTCGATGCCCGGCTTCTCACGGACGCAGCAGCGGAGCGGTTGACTGCTGCCGACCTTGACGTGGCGTTGACAGCCCTCTCGCTGGCGAAGGCGTCCAAGGGAGGGCGGAGCTGGTCCGAGCGTTGTCTCGGCGCAAAGCGCCTCTCGATTCGTTGTGGAATGGCGCTGGCCGCCCAACTGCTCGTGGCGGCCATCTTCGCGCTGACGCGGTGACCGCCCGACTCCGTTCTCTCCGCCACGGCTGTGGCCGCGCAAAGAGAACGACTTCGGGGAGAAGGGCCGGGGACGAGGCAGCCGTCCGCCGCAGCCCGCGTGCGGCCGGAACTACGGTGACAATTTCACCAACAAGCAACCTTTTCGATGTCTGGTAGTCTAAAAGTAGATTCCAGGGCGGTGTCGTTTCATCATGAGAACAACTCCTTTGATCCTGGCTACGGTCCTGATTGCAGGCACCGTATCCACGGCATGCAGGCCCGCAGCCGCGCGTCTCAAGCCCGGTCAGTCCGGGCAGCAGGAACTGGTCGTGCGCCGCGGCGATTTCCAGAGGCGCATCCTGCTGACCGGCCAGCTCGATACGAAACGCTCCGAGGTGCTCTCGGTTCCACCGCTGCCGACATGGCAGACCAACATCAAGTGGATGGCCGAAGATGGCATCGCTGTCAAAGCCGGCGAGAAGATCGCTGAACTGGACAACACATCGTTCGTGAGCAATCTCGAGCAGCAGAAGATCGCTGTCACCGAGGCCAGGAACGCACTTGCCGAGTACGAGGCCAACAGCCAGGGCGATCGTGAAGAGAAGAAATTCGAATACGACCGCACACTGAACGAGCTGAAGAAGGCTCAGGTGAAGGCGGCCGTTCCCAGCGATGTTCTGGCCCGGCGCGATTACGAGGATGCGCAGCTGGCCGTGAAGCGCGCCGACACCGAGTTCCGAAAAGCTGAGGAACTGCTTCGCGCGGCGAATGTAGGAATCGGAGCGGAGCGCCAGAACCTCGAGCTGAAGCTCAGCGCCGCCATTCGGGAGCTCGAGCGCTCCCAGTCCGCGATCAATCTCATGACCATTCACAGTCCCATGGACGGTACGATTCTCTTCGCCGATCATCCGTGGGAAGGCCGGAAGCTGCAGCAGGGCGATCCGGTGTGGGTGGGATTTCCCATTGCCCGCATTCCCGACCTCTCCACCCTGCAGGTAATCGCTGATTTGTGGGACGTCGATGATGGAAAGATCTCGGCCGGGGATAGGGCGCTGGTCACCCTCGACGCATTCCCGGCGGAGACGTTTCAAGGCAGGGTAGCGTCCATCGCTCCCGTCGCTCAGCAACCCGACCGCGCTTCCCAACGACGTTCCTTTCGCACACTCGTGCAGTTGGACCGGACGGATTTCGAAAAGATGCGGCCCGGGTTCTCCGTGCGGGTTGTTGTGCTCCACGGGCTTCGTCGAAACGAGTTGCTCGTTCCACGTGCGGCCGTCGACTGGACCGAAGCGCGTCCGCGCGTTCGCACCTCCGATGGGCAGGTTCTCATCGCCTCACTCGGACCGTGCAACACGAATGAGTGCGTTGTCACCGGTGGCATCGATGAGGGAACACACCTCGCCCCGGCGCAGCCGCTGACGGATAGCTCATTATGAAACGCCGCGTCATCATCGTCGTTGCTGTGCTGGCCCTCGTCCTGCTCACCGCCGCTTTTGCCTTCCAGCAGAAATCCGTGACGCGGGGAGCTACGTGGGTGGAAGCGCGCCGAGGAGATCTGGTTCTGGGAGTGGAAGTCACCGGCGAGCTGCAGTCGGTCAACAGCGTCTCGCTGGGACCACCGCCCTTCGCGGACATCTGGGACTACAAGATTTCCATGATGGCTCCGGAGGGGTCGGACGTTCATCAGGGTGCGCGTGTGCTGGCATTCGATACGACGGAACTGGCTCGCCAACTTGATGAAAAGCTCGCCGAACGTGACTCGGCCACTACTGAGATCGAAAAGAAGCGGGCCGACCTTCAGGTCCAAAGCCGCGAGGAAGAGTTGAAACTGGCCCAGGCGGAAGCCTTGCTCCGGAAGGGTGATCTGAAGCTCGATGCCCCGGACGACATCATCCAGCAGAACGAACGAAAGCAGATTGAGCTCGACCGCGCCAACGCCAGGCGCGAAGTGGCCTATAGAAAGGGACGTCTGGATCTGCTGCGCCGTTCCGCCGCCGAAGAAATTCACCTTCTGGAGAACAAACTGCAGACGGCGTCCAACCGCGTGGCGGAGCTGCAGCTGGCTATCGGCAATATGGCGGTGAAGGCGCCCCGCGACGGGACCGTCGTCTACATCGTCAATCGCCGCAACGAAAAGAAAAAAGTAGGAGACGCAGCCTGGCGTGGCGAAAAGATTCTGGAGATTCCCGACCTGAAACAAATGAGAGCGAAAGGTGAAATCGACGAGTCCGATGCCGGACGGATATCCACCGGGCAGCGCGTAACGCTTCGCCTCGATGCCCATCCGGACGATGAGTGGCATGGAACGATCGCTACGATTGCCCGGAGCGTTCAGCGCCAGTCCATGACCAACCCGCTGAAAGTCCTGAGCACGACCATTGCTCTCGACCGCACGGACCGCAGCCGCATGCGTCCCGGAATGCGCTTCCGGGGTACGGTGGAAACCGGGCGGGTACGAAACGCTCTCCTCATTCCTCTCGACGCTGTCATCACCGCTGGCGGCAGAACGGCCGTGCGCCGCCGGCTGGGCTTCGGAGTGGACGAGACCTACGTCGAGCTCGGAAGACGCAATGAGGATCAGGTGGAAGTGCTGCGCGGCCTGGCGCCCGGCGATCACATCCTACGGCGGAGCGAGCCTGAAAAAGAGGAGACGGAATGAATGGCAGGGTGGCCATCGCTGCGGGGCTTGTCGTGGCTGTCATTCTCTCCGCG
This sequence comes from Acidobacteriota bacterium, assembly GCA_039931435.1. Classification (GTDB taxonomy): domain Bacteria; phylum Acidobacteriota; class Thermoanaerobaculia; order Gp7-AA8; family Gp7-AA8; genus JBDTRY01. The sequence goes on from JBDTRY010000004.1 coordinate 45,118, forward strand.
GTGGCCTTCACCAACCTGCGCAAGGATGAGATTCCCATACCCCTCTACGTTGTCCGGGAGGGTGTATTCGACCGTCATGTGACCGCCGAAGGCAGTCTGGAGGCCGTCGAAGCCACGCCGATCACGCCGCCGGTCGAGGTGCAGGACATGCTCAAGGTGGGATGGATCGCCGAGGATCAATCGCCGGTGCACGCCGGCGATCCGATCGTGCGATTCGACCCCACCGATCTGGAAAAGATGATGAGCACGGGAGTCGACGACCGGTCGACCGCCGGCAACAAGATCATCAAGCTCGGTGCCGACACATCTGCGGCGCGGAACAACCTGGGCCGCGATGCCGGTCAGGCCCAGCGGGAGTTGCAGTCCGCCCGCGAATTTCACCTCGACGATCCCGACATATTTTCCCGCTATCAGGTCATCGAGTCCGGAATTGACGAAGATCTCGCGGCCCGCAAGAAAGAGTTTGCCGACGGGATGCTTCGCATTCGTGAACGCCTGGCGAACGCGGACCGGCAGTTGCTCTCCATCGACGAGCGGAAGGCGGCGCTGAAGATCGGCCAGGCGGAGAGAGGCCTGAAGTCCCTGACCGTGACGGCCCCGCACGACGGAGTCCTTGTTCTTAAACGCGACTGGCGAGGAGAGATACCACGTGTCGGAAGCAGTGTCTGGAGCGGCCAGACCCTCGGCGAGATTCCCCGCTCCGGAAAAATGAAGGCGGAAGTGTTCGTGCTGGAAGCTGACTCCGGCGGAATCGCCGTGGGGCAGAAAGCAAAAGTGCGGCTGGAATCCGATCGGACAAAGGCCTGGGACGCCGTAGTGGACCGGATCGACAAAGTGGCCAAGCCCAGGTATCGGAATGTGCCGGTGCAGTATTTCGGCGTAACGCTTGCGCTGCAGCAGACGAACGAAACCATCATGAAACCAGGTGCGCGGGTCTCGGCGACGATCGATCTCGCTCACGAAAAGCAGGCAATCACTATTCCCCGGGAGGCCCTGTTCGAAAAGAACGGTTCCAAGATCGTTTACGTTCAGACCGGGGGCAAGTTCATTCCCACGCCTGTCGAGACTGGAATCGCCTCGGCCGGACGGATCCTCATCTCCAGGGGATTGGCTGCCGGCACCCGGATCGCCCTTCGGGATCCATTGGAAACGCAGGAGCGCGACCGGGGAAATCACCGTCCGGACAACGAGTCCGGCCGATGAACCTGGTCGAAGCCATCCAGACCGCGCTGGCCAATCTCGCCAAACACAAGCTTCGCAGCGTGCTGACGATGCTGGGGATGATCTTCGGCGTGGGTTCGGTCATCGCCATGCTTTCGATTGGCGGGGGAGCAGAAAAAGCGGCGCTTCAGGCCATCGACCGCCTGGGCATTCACAATGTTCTGGTCAAAGGAAAGGACATCCGCGAAGAGGAATTGCGCGAGATCAGAAAAAAATCGCTGGGGGTGTCGCTGCGGGACGGAGAGGCCATCGAGGAGGCGGTCGAAGGTGTCGACACTGTGCTGCCACGGGTGGAGATCAAGACGTGGAAGATTCAGTCCTCGACAACCAGGACCAAAGCGAAGGTCTACGGATTGTCCTGGAAGCAGCCCCACGTCACGGTCATGCCCCTGCAGGAAGGCCGCTTTTTCGACAGGTTCGATGAGGATGAACATGCCCCCGTGGCAGTCATCGGAGAGGCAGTGAAGCGGGACCTTTTCGGATTCGAGCCTGCCGTCGGACGGCAGATCAAAGTGAACGACGTCTGGCTGAATGTCATCGGAGTCCTCGCTCCCGCGGACGACAGTTCGAACTCGGTGAAGGACATTCCCGTCACCTCGAGCATGCGGCACATCTACATGCCGTTCACTACCGCGGTGAGCAAGTTCGATCGTGATCCCCTGCAGTCGCCTCTGGACGAGCTGGTGGTGCAGTTGAAACCACAGGGCTCCACTCTGGTGGCCGCTTCGGTAATCAGGCCCCTGCTCGACCGGCTTCACGGCGGCGCGGATGATTACGAGCTGGTGGTGCCCGAGGCCCTTCTCGAACAGAGCCGCCGCACACAGAGGTTGTTCAACATCGTCATGGGCTCGATCGCCGGGATTTCGCTGCTCGTCGGCGGCATTGGCATCATGAACATCATGCTTGCATCCGTGCTCGAACGGACTCGGGAGATCGGAGTGCGGCGGGCACTGGGGGCCCGCCCGAAAGACATCCGCGCCCAGTTCGTCATCGAATCGTTCGCCATCAGCTTTCTTGGCGGAATCATAGGAATCATCCTGGGCCTTCTGCTGGCAAAGGGCGTGGCGGCGTTTGCGGGCTGGCCAACGGTGGTGAGCATCGCCTCGATTTTTCTGTCTACCGGAGTATCTTTCCTCGTGGGCTGGGTATCGGGCATCTACCCGGCCACGCGCGCCGCCAGTCTTGATCCGATCGAAGCGCTGCGCTACGAGTAGTCGCTAAGTCCTCAGTTGCTTGGGGCTTTTCTCTCTTCTCCCCGCCAGTGCTGTCGCCACGTCGGTATCGTCTTCGGGGAGAAGGGGCGGGGATGAGGGGTATCGGCCTCGGAGATCCGCTGCCCCCGAGGTACTCTTCATCCCATGCGCATGCAGCGTCGTGGAGCGCCGCGGGAGATCGAACGCCATTTGCGGCAGTCGATGACGGACGCAGAAAGGCTGGTCTGGGCCATCCTGCGCGAGCGACGTCTGGCGCGGTGGAAGTTCCGCCGGCAGCACCGGTTGGAGATCGCGATCGTCGACTTTTACTGTCCGCGATTGAGGCTCGCCTTCGAACTGGACGGCGATCCGCATTTCACCGAGGCGGGCAGGGCCGCAGACTTGTCGCGGGACGAGCGGCTGGCGAATGCAGGGATTGCGGTGTTGCGCTTCGAGAACGTCGAAGTCGAGTCGAACCCGGGACTGAGCGCTGAGAAAATCGCGCGCGTGTGCGAGGAGAGGGCGGCGGCGTTGGGGCTGCGTTGAAGGGCTTGGGGAATCCCGGTTGCCCCTCATCCCCGGCCCTTCTCCCCGAAGTGTGACCGTTCCTCGATGGCAGCGCTGCGGGCGGGGAGAAGGGAGACGCTCTTCCTTGCACGCTACTTCTCCCTTCTCCCCGCCAGGGCTGCCGCCCGAAATGCAGCGAGTGTCTTCGGGGAGAAGGGGCGGGGATGAGGGGCCTCGGCCTCGGAGATCCGCTGCGCCCGATCACGGCAGACTGATACGATTGACGACGAGAAGCGCTGGCGAGATCCGCATACTGCCCCAGAACCATCAAAGACGATCACGGAGTCGAGTATGACATCGATACAGAGAGATCCGAAAGTTCCCGATGTCATCGGCGGGCCTGAGCTGCTTGCAAAACACTCTCTGGTCAACGAAGAGGGCAGACTGCGCGGAAATCCGATCGATGGTGTGACCTTCCGCGCGGTTCGGCCTGTCCCCCATGAGGACGGGCATCTGACCGAGGTCATACGCGCCAGTTGGGAGGAACTTGTGGATCCTGTGGTGCAGGTGCACCTGACCACAACATTTCCGGGACGCATTCGCGCCTGGGGCCTGCACCAGGAGAGCACGGACCGCCTGTTCGTCGTCAGCGGCATGATCAGAATCGTCGTCTTCGACGGCCGCAATGATTCCCCGACGCGGGGACAATTGAATGAATTTCCCGTGAGCGAGAAGAACCCCGGCCTGCTGATCATTCCTCCCAACCTCTACCACGGCTGGAAGAACATCGGCACGACGGAAGCCGTGATCATCAACATGCCTACGCGAATGTACGATTACGAATCGCCCGATGCCCTGGACCTCCCGTGGGATTCCGAAGCCGCTCTGCGCATCGTGCCCTACCGGTGGTGACCGTGCCGGTCACGTTCGTATGGCTGTCCGTACTTTTCTGCAGTGCTTTCGACGTCCGGCCGACGCGAACACATCAGACCAGCCATCGAATCCGTCCTCCGTCAGACGCGCATCCTCGTCGAGGCGGTGGCAGTGTAGAAGGCCAGGTACGAATAACGGCTGTTTGGTGTGTTGACATATTTATGTCGGTCACGTATGTTTTGATGCTCCATGCGCACAACAGTACGGCTGGATGAGGAACTCCTGAAGGAAGCGAAGGCGCTGGCCAACGAGACCGGGCGGACTTTAACCAGCGTCATCGAGGAGGCTCTGCAACAGACTCTGCGACGCCGGGAGAGTCTGGCAGCGCGCCGTCCGGTCCGCCTTCCGCTTCATAAGGGCAAGCTTCGTCCCGGTGTGGACCTGAACGATTCATCGAGCCTGCTCGACCTCATGGACGGCCGGTGATCCTGATCGACGTCAACGTTCTGATCTATGCCTTTTCCAACGCGGCGGAAAGGCATGCGGAATATCGGCAGTGGCTGGAATCGACGATCGAAGGGGTGCAGGCCTATGGAGTTTCGGAACTCATTCTGAGCAGCTTCGTTCGCATTGTCACCCATCCACGGGTGCTCGACCCTCCGGCGGCGCTCGATACGGCGATCCGCTTCTGCACGGTCGTGCGAGATCAACCCAACGCCGTGGTACTGACGCCGGGCTCACGCCACTGGTCGATCTTCGTCGACCTTTGCCGATCCACCGAATCGAGAGGAAATCTCATTTCGGACGCCTATCTTGCCGCCCTTGCCATCGAAACGGGCTCGGAACTGATTTCGACGGATCGGGATTTCACCCGCTTTCCAAAGCTGAAGTGGCGGCATCCGCTGGCAGCCGGATAGCGTGATGCAGAAATGACGCAGCTATTACGGCGTAACCCGGGCACTCTCTTCTGCCGCCTCGCGCTTCTCACCTCTCACCGCTACGCTTCCCCCGGCGGCATATAATCAGCCATCCGGAGACCAATATGAAGCTCGAACCTCTCAATTTCATGAAGTGGATCGAAGAGAACAGGCACCTTCTGAAGCCGCCGGTGATGAACAAGAAGGTCTTCGAAAGCGACGAGTTCATCGTCATGGTCGTCGGCGGGCCGAATTCGCGAAAGGATTTTCACGTCGACGAGGGCCCGGAGTTCTTCTACCAGCTCGAAGGGGAGATGGTCCTGAAGACAGTCCAGGACGGCGCGATCGTGGACGTTCCCATCCGGGCTGGCGAGGTCTTTCTCCTGCCCCCGCTCGTGCCGCACTCACCCCAGCGAATGGCCGAATCGGTGGGGCTCGTTCTGGAACGCCGCCGGCTTTCCAATGAACTGGATGGGCTGCAGTGGTACTGCGAAAACTGCTCGAACCTTCTTTACGAGGAGTTCTTTCCGCTGGAGAACATCGAGAAAGATTTCCCTCCGGTCTTCGACCGCTTTTTCGCCAGTGAGGAGAAGCGAACCTGCAAGCGCTGCGGAAGGGTGATGGCTGCTCCTCGGAAATGAGCTCGCCGAAGATCGACATCCACACGCATATCCTTCCGGAAAACTGGCCTGATCTGAAGGCCCGTTACGGATACGGCGGATTTGTTCAACTGGATCATCACCGTCCTGGTTCAGCCCGGATGATGATGGATGGCAAGTTCTTTCGGGAGATTGAAAGCAACTGCTGGGATCCGCTCGTCCGCCTGGAGGATTGCGGCAAGCATGGAGTGACCATGCAGGTGTTGTCCACGGTTCCGGTGATGTTCAGCTACTGGACTCCGCCGGCGGACGGTCTCGACCTCTCCAGGATACTGAACGACCACATCGCCTCCGTTGTTCATTCGTACCCCAACCGATTTACCGGACTGGCCACGCTGCCCATGCAGAAGGCTGATCTGGCGATCGGGGAGCTGGAACGCGCCGTGCGCCAACTGGGGCTGTCCGGGGCCCAGATCGGCACGAACGTGAACGGCGCCAACCTGGACAGCCCGGAGGTGTTCGCAGTGCTCGAGGCGGCTTCGGATCTCGGAGCAGCTATCTTCGTGCATCCATGGGAAATGCTCGGCCGGGAGAGAATGCCGAAGTACTGGTTGCCGTGGCTCGTGGGCATGCCCGCGGAGACCTCCCTGGCACTCTGTTCGCTGATTTTCAGCGGAACGCTCTCCCGGCTGCCCGACCTTCGGGTGGCGGTAGCGCATGGCGGGGGCGCTTTTCCGGCAACGATCGGGCGCATCGATCGAGGTTTCCAATCCCGGCCTGATCTCTGCGCTGTCGATTGCAACGTCAATCCCCGGGAGTTCCTCCATCGCATCGTTTTCGATTCGCTGGTCCACGACCCGCTGATGCTGCGCTACCTGCATGACCTCGTCGGCCCCGAGCACATCGCCATGGGCAGTGACTATCCGTTCCCGCTCGGTGAGGCCGGTCCCGGGATACTCATCGAAAGCTCTTCGTTCGATGAGGCCACCAAATCGCGGATGCTTTACGAAACCGCCGCGGAATGGCTCGCTCTGGACAGGACCCTGCTCAGTGGGCACTCCGCCCCCGGCCAATCATCGACGGCGCAGGAACCATCAAGAAATCCGTAATGTCTGTCTCCTTCACCGACGCGTCCTACGCCGAGAAACTGGATGGCGACGACCCGCTGGCGCGGTTCCGGGAGCAATTCCACATTCCCCGGCAGCCTGGTGGAGCGGATCAGATTTATCTCGTTGGAAACTCGCTCGGCCTTCAGCCGAAACGAACCGCGGCCTACCTGGAAGAAGAATTGTTGAAATGGCGTGAGCTTGCCGTGCAGGCTCACTTCACCACACTCCATCCCTGGATGCCGTATCACGAATTTCTTTCGGAACCGATGGGTGCCATCGTCGGGGCCTCAAAGCATGAAGTGGTGGTGATGAACTCTCTGACCATCAACCTGCATCTGATGATGGTGAGCTTTTACCGCCCGACGGCAGCCCGGCACAGGATCCTTATCGAAAGTCACGCCTTTCCTTCCGATCTCTACGCCGTGGAGTCGCAGATTCGACTGCATGGGTTCGGTCCCGCGCAGTCGCTTCTCGTTGCCGCGCCGCGGGTGGGGGAGCAAACTCTGCGGCTCGACGATCTGCTGGCGCTCATCGAGCGTGAAGGCCATTCGATCGCCATGGTGCTCCTTCCCGGCGTTCAGTACTACAGCGGACAACTCCTGGACCTGGAGGCGATCACCAGCACTGCGCGCGCTCAGGGTTGCCATGTAGGGTTCGACCTGGCGCATGCCGCCGGGAACGTTCCACTGTCCCTGCATGACTGGGGAGTGGATTTCGCCTGCTGGTGCAGCTACAAGTACCTGAACGCCGGGCCGGGGTCGGTGGGCGCCTGTTTCGTGCACGAGCGTCACGCGCAGGCCTTCGACCTCCCGAGGCTGGCCGGATGGTGGGGCCACGATAAGACCACGCGTTTCGACATGGATGCCGAGTTCCGACCCATGGCCGGAGTGGAAGGCTGGCAGGTCAGCAACCCGCCCATACTTTCTCTGGCTGCCATCCGGGCATCCCTCGACGTTTTCGAACAGGCAGGCGGAATGACACCTCTTCGTGAGAAGTCCGTGCGGTTGACGGGATATCTGGCTTCGCTCGTGCAACAAATTCAATCCGTGACGATGATTACGCCGGCAAAGGAAGAGGAACGGGGTTGTCAGATTTCTCTTAAGGTGAACTCTCCACGGACCACGGGCAGAGAAGTATTCGGCAAACTGGAAGCCGCGGGCGTGGTCTGCGATTGGCGCCAGCCCGATGTCATTCGCGTAGCGCCGGTTCCTCTGTATAACCGATACGCTGACGTGCTGCAGTTCGCGCAGATTCTAAGGAACTGCGTCTGACGAATCGCCCCATCTGGATGCCAGGACTTCCTCAGAGTTGATGAACGATCGAAGGCGAGAATCCGAGACGACGCTCGTCGGTGCCGGACTGGCGGGATCACTGCTGGCGATCTATCTGGCACGGCGTGGCCAGCGCGTCACGATCTACGAAAAGCGTTCCGACCTTCGAGACGTCGAAGTGGCCGCCGGGCGGTCCATCAACCTGGCACTGGCCGCCCGCGGTATCGCGGCGTTGAAGCAGGTCGGGGTCATGCCGCTGATCGAGCCGCTGCTCATTCCCATGTCCGGCCGGATGCTTCACGATGAAAGCGGGACGCTGCAGTTTCTTCCCTACGGAAATAAGCCTGAGGAAGTGATCTACTCCGTGTCGCGGGGAGGTCTGAACGGCATCCTCATGGACGCTGCGGAAGCGACAGGACTGGTCACGATCCGTTTCGAGCACAACTGCCTCCGCGTCGACCTGGACAAAATGGAACTGGAGATCCTGAAGAACGGACGTAAACGACCTCGCAGGATCGAATTCGACCGTGTAGTCGGTACCGACGGAAGCGCCTCGGCTGTGCGCGAATCGATCATCGCCGCCGTCGGGGGCGATATGCAGCAGGAGGAGCTGGGGCACGGCTACAAGGAGCTCTCCATCGAGCCGGGACCGAATGGGACGTTCAAGCTCGAGAAAAATGCTCTGCACATCTGGCCAAGGGGAGAGTTCATGCTCATCGCCCTTCCCAACATCGACGGCAGCTTCACCGTCACTCTTTTTCTTCCGAACAGCGGCCCGGAGAGTTTTGCAGCGCTTTCCACAGGCCCGGCCATCGATGGATTCTTTGGCCGCCGGTTCCCGGACGTGCTGCCCCTGCTGACGAGACTCCACGAGGAATTCGAGAGCAACCCCACCGGCCATCTGGAGACGGTGCGTTGCTGGCCTTGGTATGGCCGCGACAGGGCCTTGATCCTTGGTGATGCTGCGCACGCCATCGTTCCCTTTCATGGGCAGGGAATGAACTGCGCCTTCGAGGACTGCCTCGTTCTTGATGCGGCCATTGAAGGTGGTGACGGCGACTGGAACAAGATCTTCGCTGATTTTGCCCACGAGCGAAAACCGAATGCGGATGCAATCTCGGACATGGCCCTGGAAAACTATGTGGAGATGCGCAGTACAGTTCGTGACCCCCGCTTTCAATTAAAAAAACAGGTGGCCTTCCGCCTCGAAGAGATGTTCCCGACCCGTTTCATACCCCGGTACTCGATGGTGATGTTTCACCTTCTTCCTTACGCGGAAGCGAAACGGCGTGGCGCTTTGCAGGCTGAGATTCTCGACGAGCTCGTCAGTGGACGTCAGCGGCTGGACGAGATCGATTTCCAGAAGGCCGCGGCCATGGTGACGACGAGTCTGCCACCATTCTCCAGCGAAGGCCTGCCGACATCCTGAGCGGGAGAATGGCGTGAACGTCGCTGTCACCTGAAGCTGCAATGAGGTGTCATCCCGAGATCCCTCCTCGCTTGGCTCGCTTGTAAGAAACTCCCATGGGGCGCTTGTCATCCTGAGGGAGCGCAGCGACCGAAGGATCTCTTCAACGAGGAATGGGCTGGCAACCGGGAAGGTGGAAGAGATCCTTCGCTCGACGCTCAGGATGACAGTCGGTCCCTAAAGTTTCTTTCCTCTGGTTCAGCGCGCCGCTGTGCCCTCGCTTGTAAGAAACTCACCTGGATCAGGCTGCGTGTCATCCCGAAGCCGAAGGCGAGAGAGGATCCCCTGCGACGAACATTCCGCACCACCATTCGCCTGAAGTGGATTCCTCGACGAGCGTCAGCCTTGCCTCTCGCGCCGAACCGATCACGTCCGCGCTCTTCTCGTGGACAACGCCACTGAAGATGACCCGTCCGCCCTGGGCAGCCAGCGAGGCCACCGCCGGCATCAGTTTCACGATCACGTCGGGGAGAAT
>JBDTRY010000005.1:0-53257 GCA_039931435.1 Acidobacteriota bacterium
TGAATGTTGAATGTTGAATGTTGAATGTTGAATGTTGAATGTTGAATGTTGAATGCGCCCATCTTCCTGGGTGTCTGGGGAGCTTGTCATCCTGAGGGAGCAAAGCGACCGAAGGATCTCTTCAACGAGAGTCGCGCCCTTCATCGCGGTGGCGACCGGGAAGGTAGAAGAGATCCTTCGCTCGACGCTTCAGGATGACACCCCGCGTTGGTCGTGGCATCCTGAGACACCGACACCTGCGCCGTTCCCCGGCTCGGGATCACAGAGGATGGTTTAGCGGACCAGCGGCTGGTTTATCGGCGGCTGCTCGCCAAGAAATTCCGCCAGGAGACCGTGAAAGTGATGCACGCCGTTCTCACGCGTCACCGAATAGCGGCCGGTCTCATAGGTCTGCGAGCGTAGTCCGCGCTGCACCGCTTCGCAGATGTTGATGTCCTCGAGCTGGATCTCGTCGCTGAAGGCGATCATCTCTTCGACCGGGTTTCCGAAATCGCTCCGCTCGTAGTACCACTCGAAAATCGTCAGCGTTTTTTCCGGACCGAGGGGGACGATGCGGTTCGTGGAGAAGTTGTCGGGATAGACGTTCAACATCAGGTTCGGAAAAACCCAGAAATACTGCGCCTGCGGATCCTGGCCGCCTTTCGTGCGAATTCGATCGGGCCGCTTTACGGGTGCATGCTGGATCGAGTAATAGCGCTTCGTCTCCGTGCGGTAATTCGGATAGTCGAGTTCGCGGAAGAGCGACGGATGGACGATGGGGATGTGATATCCCTCCAGATAATTGTCCACGTAGACTTTCCAGTTGCAGTCCATCGTCCAGTCTTTCCGGGCGGCCAGCTCGTAGCGCGAAAAATCACGATCCCGGAAATCTCCGACGATATCTCCGAGAAACTCGTGCAGGGCAGGAACGTCCGGATCGATGGCCACGAAGACCAGCTGTCCCCAGGTCTCGACACGAAAGCGCGGCAGGCAGATGCTGGAGCGTTCGAACAGCGCCACTCCATCGAATTCGGGTGTGGCGTGCAGGTTCCCCTGCAGCGTGTAGGTCCAGCCGTGATACTGGCATTGCAATACTTTGCGGCGACCGGAACCCGTAGCCACCGGCCCGGCCCTATGACGGCAGACGTTGGACATGGCCCGGATGGTTTCGTCGTCCCCGCGCACTACCAGCACTGGCTCGCCGGCAATGACGGCAGTGATGTAATCACCGGCCTGCTGCAGTTGTGCTCCGTGACCGACGAGCTGCCAGGTCCTGCCGAAGACGCGCTCCGATTCGCTGGCCAGCATTTGCGGATCGCTGTAATACCAGGAGGGAAGGGTGCTGGCGCGCGCCAGATCGGGTTCGAAAACGAATGGCTCGCGGCTCATGCCCAGCAGTCTATTTCGCCAGCGGTCGGATGAAAAGTCCCGTTACTTCGCAGCGATGTGCCGGCGCATGAGGAGGTAGACCGGAAAGCTTGCAGCGAGGAGTACCAGCGACCACAAGGTGTTCCGGGTGTCGCTCGCTGCCGCACCGATGAGAAATGCCACCGACGCTGCCAGGGCCAGGCCGGTGGTCCATGGGTGGCCCCAGGCCCGGAACGGCCGGGGGCGTTGTGGTTCGCGCGCTCGAAGAACGAAAAGAGAGACGAACGACAGCGCATAGTTGGCGATGAAGAAGAAGGCCAGCAGTGCGATGACGCGATCAAACGTTCCGCTCAGGGCAAAGGCCACGGCCACGATCAGGCTGACGAGCAGGGCCGGAGCAGGCGTCCCCCCCGCGTTTACCCGGGCTACCCGTTCGGTGAAGAGGCCGTCGCGGCTCATGGCGAAGAGCACACGCGTTGCCATCAGCAGGCAGGCGTTCACGGCGCTGAGCATGGATACGACGACGATGAGGCGGATGACGACGTTCCCGGCCGGTCCGAAAATCTCGTTGGCTACGACTCCGGCGGCAAATGGCTGATGGGCAATCTTAGCCAGTGGCACCACCATCAGGAATCCGATATTTACGAGCAGGTAAATGACCATCACCGCGGCTACTCCTCCGAAGATGGATCGAGGGATGTCCCGGCCCGGATCCTTCACCTCTTCGGAAAAATAGATCACTCCGCTCCAGCCATCATAGGTGTAGATGATGGCCTGAAGGGAGAGGACGATGGCCAGAAGCATGGATGACGAATCGGTGCGCACTGCCGGCTGATCGAGAGGCGAGCGGCGGAAGGCGACGAAGCAGGCGGCGATGAGAAGGATGAAGGCCAGAGCCTTGAGCAGGCTGGTCAGCTCCTGGCTGCGGCTGCCCCATCGCATCCCTCTCCACTGCACCAGGGCGAAAAGGAACAGGGCCACGAGGGCGATGGGGACGGTCATCCCCTTGAGTGAAGGAAGCAGGTCGGTTGAGTACTCGCCGATTACGATCGAGATTGCCGCAGCGCTGCCGCAGGTCGAGAGCCAGTCGCTCCATCCGACGATGAAGCCGGCGTAGGTCCCGAGGGCGTGGCGTGCAAATACGTACTGGCCGCCGGTGCGTGGGAGCATCGCGCCCAGCTCTGCCAGTGCATTGGAACCGAGAAGGGCGTAGATCCCACCCACCACCCACACACCCATGAATGCCCAGAAGTTGGGCAGATGGGCGGCGATGTCCCCGGGTGTTCGCAGAATCCCTGCGCCGATGGTGTTCCCGACGATGACCGCCAGACCGAAGGTCACGCCCAGAATGGACAGAAGCCGGTTGGAACTCGAGTTTTCGCCCTGCACGAATGGCGCAGTGTCTCAGATGCGGTCGACTTGCGCCACTGTCGGATCCGATTCGATGTTTCCGGTATTCACAGTCCCCCTCGGCTCGAAGAGCAGGAGTTCCACTTCCTCTTCGGCCACCGGCCGATGCTCGAGGCCACGTGGAATGACGAGCATTTCGCCCGGTCCCAGTTCCACGTGGTGATCTCGGAACTCGATGCGGAGACGCCCCCTCACGATCAGGAAGAGCTCGTCGGCGTCTTCGTGATGGTGCCAGACGAACTCGCCCAGAGCTTTGACCGCCTTGATCTCCTGGCCATTCAACTCGGCGATGAGGTAGGGGTGAAAGTGCTCCTTGATCCGCGACAGTTTCTCGTCGATGTTCACTTTGTCCATGGCTTCACCTGCATGTACGGAAGTAGACACGATCCGGTCGAGCGTTGCCAGTTCCGTCAACCACCGGCGGCTGTCAGGGCCTCGAAGAGCTGATCCCAGGAGTCGATGATGAAGAGTACTTCCTGAAGTTCGTCGATCCTGAAAGGCTGTTCGAGGACGTCATCAAGCCGGAATGGGCGGCGGTCGCAGTCCGGCCCCAGTGCGTTGCGGGCATCGTCGGCGGATGAGATCAGACCACTTCCGTAGACCTTGATCTCACCGTTTTCACGGATCAGTCCGAACTCCACTGTAAACCAGAAGAGTCTGGCCATCCTCTCAGTGGCCTCATCGGATTTGGCGCGTGTTGCCAGAGCTCCGAATCGCTGCAGAAAGTCGGCGAATACCGGATGTGCGTGCAGGGGCACGTGGCCGAACACGTCGTGGAAAATATCGGGCTCGGGGACGTAGTCGAGTCTCTCTCGTTTTCTCACTGTGATCGTCGTGGGGAATCTGCGTACGGACAGCATGCGAAAGAATTCAGGTGCGGGGATGAATCCCGAGACGGCCACGGCGTTCCAGCCGGTCCGTTTTTCGAGCCTGCTGTTGAGGAGGGTCAGGTCCGGGACAACGTCAAGGCGCAGCCCGATGGTCGCGGCGCCCTCCAGCCAGGCACGACTGGCAGTGGTACGGAGCGACTCCATTCTCCGCGAGTAGAGAAGAGACCAGACGGAATGCTGCTCGGTTTCGTACTCCTCCCACTTTTGTGTAACCAGAAAATCGTTGGTGAGCGCGGCCGGTGCCTGGTCGGTGTACATGGCTGAAATCCCTTTCTGCGAAAACAAAAAGGCCCGTGAGAGTTCTCACGGGCCTCGATGCTTCTCGATGTGTGTGCGCGCGGTCAGGTGCGTACACGGCCCGTGGTTCGGGTCGCGTAATAGACATAGCCGCGCAGAGAAATGGTCATGACCAGCGAGCAGTATCGGACCACGCCGAGTGCCGTGTCAAGACCGGGTTTCGTCCCGCCGGAGGAAGATGACGGCGTATGCGCAGCCATTGATGGCCAGAACGATCAAGCCGAGCAGCAACTGCGTTTTCCGGGTCAGGCCTTCGGGGTACATGATCGAGAACAGGTATCTCTGCACGAAGTCGCCGCTGTAGGGCGTGAGCCCGGCGCGATACCGCAGGTGGTTTTCCAGCGGGGTGAGAGGACAGACCCAGCCGCCGAACTCGATCATGGCTGCCCAGGCCACGGCCGCGAGGTGAGGGATGAGAAGGCCGCGCCAGCGAACGACGAGCAGTGCGCCGAAGAGAACGAAAAGGATGAATCCGAAGTGGATCTCCGCGACAAAGTGGGCGAGCAACAGGTACATGAGAGGACGGGTGCTCAGCTCGTAGGGAGAGAGCGAGGGCGTATTTGTGAAGAGAATGGCAATCATCCGAGCGTCGAGCAAAGGATCTCTTCTACCTCCCGGTTGCCACCAGAAGGGAAGCAGCAGTTCTCGTTGACGAGATCCTTCGCTCGCTTTGCTCCCTCAGGATGACAAGCGCTCCACGACCCGTCAAGAGCCGGAGCGTTTCCGCCCTCCCGGTCCTTCTGCCAGGAACGAAGGGAGCTAGTGGCATGTAAACGACGAATCGGTCCCTCCTCGCTTGCTCTCGACGACGATGGCCGCGTTGCGCCTCCTCAACTTAGTCACCGCTATGTCTGCGTCGGCGCGCCTTGCCCTCCTCGCCGATCGCTGCGCGATCTGGTACCGATTCATCGTTTACACGCCACTTAGATCGGCAGCGACACGTCGTTCCCCTGGGAGAACTCTCGTTGCATTCCTTCCGCGAAGAGCAGCTGCCCAACCATCAATAGCAATCCCAGATCCCGGGCGATGACGAACTTCATGTCATCAAGACGCTGCTCCCGCGTTCGGGCGGCGACGCTGACATCGAAGCATCCGCAGTCGATGGCGTTGCCCCGCGCCAGGTTGATGCTGATCCCGGCGATGAACACAATGAGCATCGCCGCAACGATGAAGACAGCCGTTCGCTTCCAGATTCCCAGCGCCAGGCAGAGCCCCGTCAGCAGCTCGATCCATGGAAGTATCAGCGCGAACAGATTGATCGCCGCGCCCGGGAGAAGACGGTAGTTGTAAACCATGTGTGCGAACGAGGGTGGATCGACAATCTTCGGCAGTGCAGCCGCGATAAAGATCACTCCCAGCGCCAGCTGCATCCGAATGGTCAGCCATGGATGGCTCAGAAAGCGCGCCACCGTCACGGCTGGGGACCGCTCTTCGAAGGATTGCCCCGTCCGGTCCACTCCGGAAAGCCGCCCTTGTATACCAGGACGTTGTTGAAGAAGAGTCCCCACAGTTTCTGGGCGAGCATGTGGGAGTCTTCACAGTCTCCACCCGAACAGTAGGCCACGACGGGCGCTTCGCCGTCGCGTCCTTCGCCGTAGAGAGCCTCGGTCTTCTGATCGATGTCGGACTCCCAGACGGAGAACGGCAGAGCACCGGGTATGTGTCCGGCCTCGTAGACAGAGGTGCGCCGGGCATCCAGAAACAGGACTCCCTTTTTATAGAGCCACTCTGCCTGGGGGCCGTCGATCTCGACGTAGGCGACATCTTTGTGCGGCGGAAATCGTACCTTCGCGTTTTCCGAACCGGCCGGAATCACTGGCGAAGTTGTTGAGGGAGTTGTGGGCGATGGGGTAGCCGCTGGTGATGACGCTGAAGGTTTCGGCCCCGGTGCAGGAGGGACATCGCTGACGGTGGCCGGGATACCGCTTTGCGAGGAACTGGAAGTTGGGGTCGACGAGACGGCCGGATTCATGGAGTCGCTCGAAGCAGGCACCTCGGCCGCTGTGCTGCTCGTGCTGCGCGGAGCAGCGGTCAACTCCTTCCGAGGCGAGACAACTCCGACGGAAGCGGCCAGCGAGAGCTTGCGCTCCCGCGACGCCAGCCCGTTTGCCACTGTGGCGCAGAGCGCGGCCGCGGCGACAAGGGTGAGGGCTTCGACGATATGGCGACGGTAATTCATGATTCACCTCCGATGCTACATCGTTCCGGTACGAACGTGAGACGGAGCATCGCCGATTCTGGTTCCCGGGAGAGGCGAACAATCCGATGTTCAGCGGTCCCTTTGAGCCACCGGGACGGTAGCGGAGATTCTTCGTTCGACGCCCCCGTGCTCTTTGCGCCGTGTGGAGCGCTTGTCATCCTGAGGGAGCGGAGCGACCGAAGGATCTCTTCAACGAGAATCGTGCCCCTCATCGGAGATGGCACCCGGGACGTTAGTCGAGATCCCTCGCTCGACGCTTCAGGATGACGAATAGGTTGGAGTGGCGGATGTGTCCAAACAAGCCCCTGGCTCTCGTGTTATCCCTGCGACGCTCGAAGGTTCACGGTACCATCAGGCAGTGCAGCAGGTCCTTGAAGCGGATCTTACCTGGACCGGCGACAGGTTCGAGCCCGGGATGCGCATTGCCGTGGGAGACGATGGCCGCATTCTCGCCGCCGGCGCTCTGGGCGTGAAGCCGACGCTTCGGCTGGAGCGGCAGGCAATTCTTCCTGGATTTGTAAACGCGCATTCGCATGCTTTTCAACGTGGTTTGCGTGGGAAGGGAGAACTCTTTTCCAGCGGCTCTGGTAGTTTCTGGAGCTGGCGCGAGGCTATGTATGGGTTGGTGGAAACACTTGGCGACGACGCGCTTCATGCACTCACAGTTCAGGCTTTCCGGGAGATGCGCTCCGCGGGCATCACCACGGTGGGCGAGTTCCACTATCTTCACCATTCGTTGGATCCGGGAGCGCCGCCGTTCCGGTTGGACGAAGTGATTCTCGCTGCGGCTGCCGAGGCGGACATCCGTCTCGTTCTGCTGAATACCTTCTACCGAACCGGAGGAATCGGCCGGCCATTGGCCAGCGCCCAGGCGCGTTTCAACGGGCGTTCACTCGATCATTTTCTCGCTCGGATGGAACAGCTCACTATGGCCGTGACGTCACCGGCGCAGACTCTGGGACTGGCAGCGCACAGCATTCGCGCTGTGTCACTCGATGAAATCACCGTGCTGCATCAGTGGGCGCTGGAACGGAAGCTCGCGTTCCACATGCATGTCGAAGAGCAGCAGCAGGAGATCGACGACTGCCTCGCCGCATATGGAGAGCGGCCGTTGCGGCTCCTCAACGATCGGCTGGAAATCGGAATCGGGACGACCGCCGTTCATTGCACGCATTCGGATCCTGTGGATCTTGCGCGGTTTGCCAGTGCCGGTGGCAACGTATGCATTACTCCTCTGACCGAGGCAAACCTCGGGGACGGCCTTTCGAACGTCGAGCCCCTTTCTGGCTTCCGAGGGGCGTTGTCGCTGGGAACTGATTCGAACGCCCGCATTTCGATGATCGAGGAGATGCGCTGGCTGGAGTATGGCCAGAGGCTGCGCGGGCAGTTCCGCGGTGCATTCCGGAACGAGGAAGGATCGGTCGCCGCCACCCTTCTGAGCATCGCCACGGCCGGCGGGGCGCGGTCGCTGGGCGTGGAAGTGGGGACCATCGCAGTAGGCCAATGGGCGGACTTTGTGACGATCGATCTGAACGCCCCTGTGCTGGCGGGTTGGAATCCGAGTTCGCTCGTCGAGGCCATCGTGTTCGGCGCGGACAACGAGGTGGTGCGGTCGACCGCGGTGGCCGGACGGTGGAGAGAGCATCGCTAACGCCGGGAGGTTGTACCGAGGAACCGGGAACGTAGAAGAGATCCTTCGCTCGACGCTTGTAAGAAACGATCGGCGTTGTTACGGAGCATGGAGAACTTGTCATCCTTGAGGGAGCGTAGCGACCGAAGGATCTCGTCGACGAGAATCGTGCCATTCCTCGCGGTGGCAACCGGGAAAGTAGAAGAGATCCTTCGCTCGACGCTTCAGGATGACACGCCGTGAAAGTCGTGTCATTCCCACGACACCGGTGCCTGGGGTCTCCCGATTCCCACCGTCACTTGTCAATCTGACCGAGCAGAGCGCGCGCGGTGGCGATATCGTCAGCGTAGCGTTGTGGCGGTGCTGTGTCGATGAAACGTTTCAGTGCATCGCGGGCGACGTCGTTCCTGCCGCTCCTGTTGGCGACGATGGCCAGGTTGTACATGGCGTCGTATTGATGGCTGTCGTAGCGGACCGCCTTCTGCCAGGCGTCGATGGCCCGGCCGGAGTCCCCCTCCTTCGCATAGATCACGCCGAGCGTATTCAAGGCCAGCGGCAGTCGATCATTCAGAGCGAGGGCCTTCTGCAGATAGCCGATTGCTCCCGTGAGGTCGCCGGCGCGGAGGGCAGCGACGCCGAGGTTCTGATAAGCCCTGGCGTTCGTGGGGTCGACCTGGAGAACACGATCGAACTGCTGCTTCGCTTCAACGAGATGGCCGCTGTCAGCGAGTGCGATCCCGTAAGCATTGAGAACGTCAGGGTCGGCCTTGCCGGCGAAGGGAGCGAGAATCTGCACCGCTTCCTGGGCCTTGCCGTTTTCACTGAGAAGCAGACCGAGCCTGACGCGCATGGCGTCGGTGGCGGCGCCCGATTGCACCGACCGGCGCAGCGTGGCGATGGCTTCGTCCGGCTTCTCCTTCTGTTGAAGCATGAAGGCCAGCATTTCATCGGCTACCTTGATGTCCGGACTGCGCGTCAGAACGGCGCGCGCCTTCTCGATCGCTTTGTCGAGCTGGCCGGTCTGATAGAGAGCCACAACATCGTGCAGCATGTTGTCCACGTCGATGAGCTTCTTGGGGTCGTCGGCAACGGTGTAGGACTTTTTCGTCGACGATCCGGTGATGTACCCGAGACTGAGGAGTTGGGCTTTCTGAGCCTCGTCGACGTTGCGGGTGATGGGCTGGTTGCGCGGTGCGGAATCAGCCAGCAGCTTGCGGATTGTGAAAACGTCCCGGCGGTCGCTCTCCACAATGTTGTGGGACTCTGACGGATCGGCAGAGAGGTCGTACAGCTCCGGCAGGGGAAGGTCAATGTACTTTTGCGATCCGTGAATCAAACCAACCAGAGGAGCCCAGCTGCGGTTCAATGAGGCGGAGAGTGCCTCGAAGTACGTATCGCGCGAGACGTTGCCGGAGAGGAGCGACTTGCCTGGCAGATTCGCTGGAATGATTGCACCCACACGTTCCAGAATGGTGGGAACGATATCAACGTGGCGCACGTAACGGTCGTCCCGCTTCGCTCCTGCCCCGGGATTGATGACGATGAGTGGCACCTTCAGAGTGGATTCATAGGCGAATAAGCCGTGTGTCTGTTCGCCGTGATCTCCAAGCGCCTCTCCATGATCAGCGGTGATGACCACGAATGTGTTCAGGTGGCGCTCGAGCACAGGGCCGAGAAATTTCCCGAGCTGATCGTCGGTGTAAGCGACCTCTCCGAGGTATGGGGCGTCTTTGTACAGTTCGCGGAATGGAGCTGGCGGATCGTAGGGAGCGTGTGGATCGTACAGGTGGATCCAGAGGAACTTCTTTCCGGGAGGGGCGGCGTCATACCAGCGCCTGGCCGCTGCGAGGGTCTCTTCGGCTGGCCGCTCCTGGACGACGAACTCCAGCGGATCGGATGCCTCGCGGTAACGGTCGTCGTAGACATCAAACCCGCGGTTGAGGCCGAACCGGCCGTCGAGTGGAAAGGCGCTGACGAAGGCCGCGGTTGCATATCCCGCTGCCTTGAGCATCGCCCCCAGTGTGGGAAATTTCGGATCGAGAACAAAACCGGCGTTGTCGCGGATTCCGTGCTGGTACGGATAGAGTCCCGTGAGGATGTTCGTGTGCGAGGCCAGGGTGACGACGTTGTGCGCGTGCGCGTTCGTATAGACGATCCCTCTTGCGGCCAGGCTGTCGAGGAAAGGAGTCTTCACTCGGGCGTTGCCGGAGTACCCGAGGGCGTCGGCGCGGAGAGTATCGATGGTAATGAGGATGATGTCGGGCGGCGGGGAGGTTCCGGAAACTCCGGTGCGATAAACGAATCCGCCCACGACTGCCGCCACGGCGATCACTGCGATCAGCAGAGCCGCGGCCCTGGAACGGTGCGGAGACGGCGTCGCCGTGCTCTGCGCCGTTCCCGCCTTTGTTCCGCTTCCTGGTCTTCGTTTTCCTGCCATGGCCATCACGCTACGCGAATGCCGGCGATCATCCTGCAAATTTTCGGATTCGGGCGTCGCCCGGAAATTTTGCCAATCCACGTCTTGCCCAGTATCGGGCACCGTTGATGTCGCCCAGCGTTTTCATCGTTTCGGCAATCGCCGCGAAATTCGTCGCTGTGGGAGCGCGGTCGATGAGCTGATAGACGAGCGGCGTCGCATCCTGAGGGCGACCCTGCGCGACCAGAAGAACGATCAGGCTCTGGTAGGCGCGGGCATCGCCGGGCGACAGTGCGATCTCCGTCCTCAATGCCTGCTCCGCTTCATTAGCCCGGCCCAGACGCGCCAGAATGTCGCCACGAAGGAACGAAAGACCGGCGTATGGAGGCTTGTGTTCGGTGGCAATCAGTCCTGCCGCAGCGTCGAACTTTGCCAGCGCCTCCTCGTTCCGGTTTTGCTCTTTGAGGGTGCGGCCCCAGGTGACGAGAGCCGCCGCCCGGTTCCCCTCGCCCGCAGCCTGGCGTGCCTCCTCCTCGGCCCGCTTGAAATCGCGACGGGCCAGGAAAATCCGGGCAAGAAGCTCGTGAGCCGGCGCCGGATCCGACTTCAAGGCTAACTCGGCGTGCGCCGCGGCGTCATCGAGCTTCCCGACCTCGAGCGAGAGCTCGGCCACGGTGAGGGCCAGAGCCGCAGAGTGGGGATTCGTCTCGAGACCTTTCTTTGCCGCGACGATCGCTCGATCGGTCTGTCCGAGACGAGCGTATGCCTTTGCCGTGACATCCCATACATCGGTCATGCGGGGGTTGTCCGCCAGGATCTTCTGAAATCCTGCCAGCGCCTCGGCGTACTCTCCGGCACGGAAGAGTGAGAAGGAGCTGCGGAGGTCACGAAACGTGCCGGTCTTGTCCTTCGGATCCGGGAGCGTTTCCCCGGAAGAAGTTTCTGCTCCGCCACTCAGGTAGCCGAGTGCCGCCAGTTTGGACGCCTCCTCGGGGTCAATGGCCGCGGGTTGCGTGGCCTGCTTCATGAGAGGGGCAATGGCCTTCTTCATGGCGAAAAAGTCTCTTCGATCGCTCATCGAGAGGTTGCTGTGCTCACCCGGATCGGCAACCAGATCGTAAAGCTCGGGGCGGGGTGCCTCGATGTAGTGCTTCGAACCGTCAGTCAGCGAGTGCAGATCACTCCATCCGAAATGAAAACGTGCATAGTACGACTCGCTGTAGATCGAGCGCGGTCCGGTACTGGATGAGAGGAGTGAACGGCCGGCCAGACCTTCCGGTATTTTCAAGCCCAACTCATCGAGAACCGCGGGAACGATGTCGACCAGCCCGACGGGCCGCGACACCCGTTCGCCGTGACGGCCGGAGTGCGGGAGCTTCACCATGAGCGGGACCTGGATCGCTTCGCGGTAGAGAAAGATTCCGTGCTCGTCCTCGCCGTGATCGCCCAGGCCTTCGCCGTGATCCGAGAGAAAGACGATCATGGCTTCGTCGTAAAGATTCTTCTGCTTCAGATCGTCGAGGAAATGGCCGACGATGGCATCGGCATGAGCGATCTCTGCATCGTAGGGATTGAAGCGCGAGCGATAGGGCTCCGGCGCTTCGTACGGTGAGTGAGGTTCGTAAAGGTGCAGGAAGGCCAGAAAGGGTTGGGCGCGATGCTCGTCGATCCACTTCTCGACCAGCGAGGCAGATTCCTCGCCTCTGCGCTGAATGCCGCCGATCGACTGGTCCGCCCGCTCCGGAATGTGATCGTCGTAGAAATCGAACCCGCGGCTGATGCCGGTTTCGGCACGCAGAACATAGGCAGAGACGGCGGCGCCAGCGGTGTAGCCGTGTTCTTTCAGGATCGAGGCGAGCGTGGAGACCTGCGCCGGCAGGCGATAGCCGAGGTTGTCGCGAACACCGGTTTCGGAAGGGAGAAGACCGGTGAAGATCGTCGCGTGCGATGGAAGGGTCAGCGGACAGTGGCTGTAGGCGCGCTCGAAGACGATGGAGTCGTGTGCCAGGGCGTCGATGGCCGGAGTCTGCACCTTGCGATATCCGTAAGCGGGCAGATGATCCGAGCGCAGTGTGTCGACGGAGATGATGATGATGGGAGGGGCGCTCGTTTCTGCCGCCGGCTTTCTGCAGGCCGTTCCCGTGAGGAGCATGGAGAGCAGAGCAGCTGCGGCCAGCGGCCGGCGGAAGGGGGGCATGGACGGCGAGAGTAACCGAATTGCCATGCAATCTCTTTCAGGGTGGCTGGGCACGGTAGAGGAAAGCCGTTGCCCGACCCTTCTAACGAAACGCCCGAACGACGACGAGGTGTCATCCCGAACGAGCGAACAGCGTGGGCTCCGAACCAGGATGAAGAAACACGATGACCGGCTGTCATCCTGAGCCTCGAGCGAAGGATCTCTTCTACCTTCCCGGTTGCCAGCTAATTCCTCGTTGAAGAGATCCTTCGGTCGCTACGCTCCCTCAGGATGACAAGCGCCCCATATAGAGTTTCTTACAAGCGAGGGCACAACGAGGCCGCTGAACCAGGGTAAAGAAACTTTATGACCGCCGTCATCCCGAGCGGGAGCGAGGGACCCGAGTGGACGGGGGGCACGATTCGTCGGGCGCGTACCACCCACCCCTCTGGGGTCCCTCGCTCGCGCTCGGGATGACGGCGCTCATAGTTTCTTTGCGCCCTTCCCCCGTTCAGACCCGCGCTACGCCTCTCAATACGGATCCGACGTCAGCTTTCCCTCGTTCACGCTGACGTTGTAGAAGCCGGTTGTGGGGCGGTGTTTCAGATCGAAGGTGCCGCCCGCTCCGACTTTCCAGACTTTGTAGTCGCAATACGTCAGAGGCTTTCCAGGAACTGTAACCTCCGGAAAATGATCTGCGAGAATGAAATATGCCGGGCCGGTGCCCATGACCTGACCGATTCCATCGGGGCCGACGAGGACCGAGGTCCGTTCGTTGACCCCGATTCCCAGGACCGAGTCGAGGTCTGGATTTTCCTGGAAGGATCGCGCCAGAAAGGTGAGCAGCCGGCCGAGGCGGTTGCGGGCTACGAAGTGTGTATCGGTGAACGTGCCGTGCATGATCGGCCAGGCGAAGAAGTCGTTGGTGAAGGTGATTTCGTCGTAGTAGGGATCGGCCATCGATTTGTCGGAAACAGCGCTGGCATCGTGACAGGCGTCGTAAACAATCTGGCCCTGGATGGCCAGCCCGGCGCTGGTGCCCCCCACGCCACCGCCTCGATCGTAGACCGACTTCACGGCATCTTCGATAGGCGAATTGGCAAAGAACTCCACGTAATAGCACTGGTCGCCACCGGCCACGAATACCACTTCCGCATTTCTGATCGCATTGACAACCTCCGGGTTGTGGCCGTCCATTCGATCGTTGATGACGAACGATTCGATCGAGTCGATTCCGTGCAGGGTGTAGTACCAGGGGTTGTATCCGTTCGCTCCCGATGAGCGGAGCACGACGACATCAAGAGTCGCATCGCAGTTTGTGCAGCCGCGGACGGTGTCGATCATCCGTTGAAAGGCGGTCTCGACGTCGGAGCCACCTCCGGCCAGATCAAGAACAGGTCCGTGAAGGACCGCCGGGTGGACATCCTTGAAGTTTCCTGTGAGATAGCGCTCGATAGCCTGAGCGGGGAGGGCGAGCATGAGCAATAAGGCCGGCAAGAGAATCCGATTCAAGATTCCTCCGTGGAGTGATGTACTGAAAGAAAAGCCCGCCGTCTCCGGCGGGCTTCCATGAAAAGAGACGTTCATGTCAGAACTTGAATCGCGCTCCGAAGCGGATGACGCGAGGGCTCTGCAGTTCAGCGATATGGTTGTAGACCGCGTTTGTTCCGTCCTTGCCGACGTCCAGTTGCGTGCTGCGATCGAGAACGGTGTGTGTATTCGTTACGTTGAAGGCATCGATGGCGATGTTCAGGCCTACGTTGTTCCAGATCGTGAAGTCTTTGGCGACGCGAAGATCGAGGTTCATCACGTCCGGGGCGCGTGTCTCCAGGTCGCCGACCAGGATGTTGCGGCTGCCGTCCTTGCTCGTTCGCACGCGAACGTAGTAGGGAAGCAGGTAGCCCTGGCGGCCGTTCAGAGCGGCGCCGGCGGAGATCTTCCAGGGGAACTGGTAGATTCCGGTGACGCTGTAGGCCCACTTGGAATTGATGTAGTTGCGACCGATTCCGCCGGCAGAGGCGACGACGCCGCCATCGCAGACCGAGCAGCCGTCGTAGGAATTGAGGCTGTCGCTCAGAACCTCCGTGGGATCGATGACGGCCCCCGAACCCACTTTCTGTGTCCAGTCGGCGAGGGTGACGTTCGCCCGCATCATCCAGTTGTTGGCCATGCGTTTGATGGCCGTGAGCTCGAGGTCCTGATAGGTCTGTGAGTAGTCAGGTCGATTTGTGAATACGTAATTGATCGGGGTGGGGACGCCGCTGCGCAGCCGGTATTCGGGGACGCTGTAGGCCTTGCCGTTGGGGAGTGTGCCCGAATCCATTCGGAACAGAGCGTAGTCGGCACTGGTGTAGTAGTCGCCTGCTCCGCGCGTCTTTTCAAACTGCGACCAGGTGAAGTCCGTGCTGTGACGCCATGTGTAGTTCGCACCAACTGCAAATCCGGGAAGCAACTCATACTGGGTGCCGGCGATGAGCTCGTCAGTCTTGGGAGGTTTCATGCCGTAGTCGAGGCGGCCCGGAGAGAATCCCGCGGCAGGATTGTTGGGGTCGATGTTGTTGAATGAGTAGAGGCCGGAATCGAAATCGATTTCGTTTCTCTGGACGGTCCGATCGCCGTTGAGGTCGTCCCAGTAGTAGTAGAGCCGTTGCACCAGGTAGAAAGGGTTGGCCGCACCGGCGTCACTGGAACCGATCTGGTTGATGTAGTGGTTGTAGCTGCCCCGTACGAGAGCTCGTTTGTCTTTGCCGAAGGCGTAGGTCATTCCCAGGCGCGGCGAGAATCCGTTCCATTCCAGGGCCTTGTCATCACCGGCGAAGCTGGTGGCGGGCAGCAGATCGGGCGCGATGGGATTCGCTGTGACAGAACTGCTGAAGTTTTTGGCGCTCTGCCAGTCGTAGCGTGCACCGGCGTTAATGGTGAGGTTTCCGAGAAGAACCGTATCACCGAGATAAACGTCCTTGTAGCGGGAGCCGAAATTAGGAACTGCATCCCGCGTCAGGGCGGCCAGGGCTGAGCCGTCGTAGAAGTTGCCGAAGGACCGGTTCCCGGACCAGGACGTCAGCGAACTGACGGGAGTATCGCGATACTCGAATCCCCACTTCAGTTCGTGATCGATCTTGCCCGTCGAAGCGAAGTTGGCGGCGTCGATGCGGTAGTCCTTCTGAGGGACGTCCTGTTGGAAGTAGGAGTAGGAACGATGCCATCCCGTGGGAACGCCGGTTGCGCGCTCGTAGCTGCCTGACGAGTACCATGCCGGAACGTCTCTTCCGCCGATCGGTGTGGTCGAGTAACCGTTCTGCACGTTTCCGAACAGAGCCGTGGCGTAGAAATTCGATCCAATATTCTGAGTGTCTTCGAACTTCAGAAGATGTCCCGGTCCCCGCTGATCCGTGGCCGTCTCGATGGGCCGGGTGATGCTCAGACCGCGGCCATGAACGGTCTTGTTGCTGTACATGTAATAGAAGGAACCGGCATTGGAAGGCATGATCTGAAGGTTGAGCTTGGCGTTCCAGTTTTCGAGATGCGTCAACTGCGGGATAGTGGGGCCGGCGATGAAATTGTTGATGTCGTTCTTCGAGTAGGCGCCCCAAAGCCAGGCCCGGTCCTTCCAGACTGGTCCGCCTGCTTCGGCGCCGTAGTCATAGATGTAGTCGATGGAGTTTCCGACCGTCAGATAGTCCCGGGCCTCGGAGGGAATTGATACGTCCGATTGGAACTGCTTGTCGGTCCAGAAGTAGCGGCCGGAGCCGGTGAAGTCATTGGTGCCCCTCTTGGCCACGAGGTTGATCTGCACTCCCGGAGTGCGCAGACGTGGGTCCGAGCCGCCCGTGGTCATCTGCACCTCGTTGAACGAATCGAAGTCGTAATAGAAGTTCGTTGTCCCTGTAGCGGCCATCTCGGTAACGTTTACGCCATCGAGGTTCCACTCGGTCTGATGGCGCTCGATGCCCTTGCCGATGAAGTAGGACTGCTGCCCGGAACGGTTTCCTCCGACGTTGGTCGTGCTCACCAGAACTCCGGGAACGGTCTGCAGCAACACCCACGGATCGCGAGCCGACGGGACCTTTTCCAGTTCCTGAAGGTTGATATCCGCGCCTGTACCGGTATTGCGTACGTCGATGAGCGGTGTTTCGGCGCTGACGGTGATTGCTTCAGAAACGGCCGGCGTCATGGAGAAGTTGATCTCCGAGTTCGCGCCGACGCTCACTTCCACCGGTCGATCGAGTGTGGAAAATCCGGCCAGCTCAGCCCGGAGCGTGTACTTCCCAGGGAACATATTAAGAAAACGATAATTACCGCTGGATGTCGTCACATACATCTGCGGCGCGCCGATTCCGGATAGCGTTACGGTCACTCCCGGAACAGGATTCCCGTCGCTGTCCACGACTTTACCGACCACGTTTCCGCCCTGCGTTTGCGCGAATGACAGACCGGCCGTCAGGAGCATCAGCGACAGCCACATTGCCACAAAGCGCATGGGACGCGGGGAACACGTAGAACGATTCATCGTTTCTCCTTTCACAACGGGGAATTCTCCGGTCATTCTGCTGAACGGAGAGGACAACTCGGGTGGTTTAGATAGTTTCTACTACCTTCCGTTCGTCGTGGCAAGAGAGAGAACTCGAATCGGGTGCCGAGTGAGACGGATTAACCCTTGCCAGAGCGAAGGGAAAGAACCACTCCGCTATAATCCGCGCCCATGAAGATCTCCGTCCGGTTCCTGGCTCCCGTCGTCTTCGCTTTGTACTCCGTCCCCATGCTGGCCGGTGATCCCGGGAAACTGGCCCACGACATTTACAAGGAGCTGATCGAGATCAACACCACCGAATCATCGGGGAATGTCACCAAAGCCTGCGAGGCGGTTGCGGCACGGTTGCATCAGGCAGGGTTTTCGGATTCGGACGTGCGCATCGTCGGCGACGTCGATCGCAAGAAAAATCTCGTGGCGCGGCTGCGTGGATCAGGTCAGGGCAAACCGCTCCTGCTCCTCGCCCATCTGGACGTGGTCGAGGCAAACAGAGACGACTGGTCCGTCGACCCGTTCACCTTCCTTGAAAAAGACGGCTTCTACTACGGGCGGGGAACGACCGACGACAAAGCGATGGCCGCGATCTGGATCGCCAATCTCATTCGCTACAAGGAAGAGGGATTCAAGCCCCGCCGCGACATCATCGTCGCACTTACTGCTGACGAAGAAACCGGCGATGCGAACGGAGTCTCGTGGCTTCTGAAGAACGAGCGCCAGTTGATCGATGCTGGCTTCGCGCTGAACGAAGGGGGAGGCGGCAGGAGCGACGGGAGCAGGTACGTCTACAACGCGGTCCAGGCCAGCGAGAAGGTCTACATCACCTTTGAACTGGTAGTGACCAATCCCGGAGGGCACAGTTCCGTCCCGCGGAAGCCGAACGCCATCTATCAGCTGGCTGCCGGACTCACTCACCTTGCTGCATTTGAATTTCCGGTTCAACTGAACGAGATCACGCGCGCCTATTTCCAGAAAATGTCCGCGGTAGAGACGGGACAGAAAGCGGCCGATATGCAGGCCGTGACGAAAACGCCCCCTGACGCCGAGGCTGTGAGGAGGCTGTCCGAAACGGCGGCGTACAACGCCCAGCTGCGAACGACCTGCGTAGCCACGCGGCTTGATGCCGGCCATGCTGACAATGCTCTGCCCCAGACTGCCAGGGCCACAGTGAACTGCCGGGTCCTGCCCGGGCAATCGACCGAGGAGGTGAAAACGACGATGGAGAGAGTGCTGGGCGATCCGTCGATCGAGGTCACATGGATCGACCGCGCCAAACTCAGCGAGCCATCGCCCCTTTCGACGGAGGTCATGGGCCCAATCGAGAAGGTCACTGCCAGGATGTGGCCCGGGGTGCCCGTCATTCCCATCATGATGACCGGTGCCACCGACGGCCTGTACCTTAGAAATGCCGGGATTCCCACCTACGGCGTATCGGGACTGTTCGGCGATATCAATGATTCGAGGGCGCACGGCCGCGACGAACGGATGGGAGTGAAGCAGTTTTACGAGGGGTTGGAGTTTCTCCACGATCTGGTGAAGGAATTGGCTGATTAATCCGGACGTACCGGATCAGGCCAGCGTAGCCGGGCCCGCGCAAGGGGCCAGAAACCTTTTTCCGATCACAACGTTAGTTCCCTTCATGAAGGGCGGAATTCTGGCTGCGTCTGTTCTGGCCACCTGGACTCTGGCGGTGCCGGTTCAGGCGCAAGCGCGGTGGCTGCACGTGGAGATCACCGGCGATCACGGCGGGCAGTCGGTCGTGCAGATGAACCTGCCGCTGGCCTCTCTGACCGCAGCCCTGCCCCTCATTCCCCTGAATGCCTGGGGTCACTGCAGGCTGGAGTTGAATGATCGAACCGTCAGCCGCGCCGAGATCGCTTTCATGGTGCAGAAGCTGCGCAACGCCCCGGAGAACGCAGTGCTGTCCATCGCCACTGACGGCGACAGGCTCGATGCTTCGCGCTCGGGGGACATGCTTGTGGTGACCATCCGCGAAGAGAATCTGAACGCATCACCTGTGCAGGTGAGAATTCCTTTCGCGGTCGCGGAAGCGGTGTCCCTGGGCAGCGGCGACAGGCTGGACCTTCGCGCCGCAACCCGCGCCCTGGTGATGAGGGGAGCGGGGGAACTGGTCGTGGTCAACAGCAACGACGGTCGCGTGCGCATCTGGGCGGATGGCATTCCTGACGTGAGGCGCTGAACCAAGGAGAGGCCGATGTCCCTTCCACGTTTTCTGGCGATCCTCTTTCTGATCTGCGCCGTGGTTTTCGCGGGCGTTCTGACTGCTGGCTATTTCGTCTTTGTACGCCCTGGATTTGCCCGGATCACGGTCTCGGAGAACTTCGGCGATCGAGAAGTCGTGCACGCTTTCGTTCCCGTGGGTCTGGTCAATTTCGGGATCCGCGCTCTACCGTTCGCCGACTTCGACATCGATGCCTGTGGCCGCGACGAGCTGCGAACGTGGAAGCCGGCACTGGCAGCGGCTGTGGCAGCATTGGAAACCGCTCCGGATGTCACTCTGCTCCGAGTGCATAGCGACGACAGCGACGTGGTGGTCCGTAAGGAGAATTCAGAGATCCGCATCGAAGTGACCGCGCCCGACGCCAGGGTCAGAATCACCCTGCCACCGTCGACCACGCGGGCCTTCCTCGGAGCAATTCGCGACCTCTAGTGGCGTCCCAATATTGGGCTCGGGAAGGCTAGCCGGTGCTCGTAGGGCCGCACGGCGTGCGGCCTGCACCCTTTGCCATTCCACGAGGTTGCATGGTGGACTGAATGAACCAGTCCCGAAGAATACCGGCCCCGCGCCGTGCGGCCCTAACGAGCATCTGCGGCGGGATTCGCAATACCTTGAAGTGACCGGCAAGGATCGTCGCGGTGAAATTTCAGTGACGTGAGGCCGGGATCGGCGCCACCGCCGTTATGATCGATTTGTGATCAGGTACCTCTTCGGTTTGCTCTTTCCCCTGCTTCTGGCGATTCCCGTTTCTGCGCAGCAGGACCGTTTTCCGCCAGGCTCGATGGCAGAACACATCGCCTGCAGAAGCGATCCCACCCAGACCTACACTCTCTATCTCCCCACCAGTTTCACCACCGACCGGAAATGGCCTGCTCTCCTCGTATTCGATCCTCGGGGACGGGCCACGTTTGCCGCCGAGATCTTCCGGGCCGCAGCTGAAAAGTACGGGTGGATCATCATCAGCTCGAACGACACCCGCAGCGACGGGCCGATGGAACCGAACATCAAAGCTGTCAGTGCGCTCTGGCCTGAAGTGCATCTCCGCTATCCCACCGACCCCGATCGCATCTATGCGGCCGGCTTTTCCGGGGGCGGAATCGTGGCCTGGCTTCTGGGACAGAGGACGGGCCTTCTGGCGGGAATCATCAACTCAGGAGGGCGACTCCCCGAGGAGATTCCGACGGAAAAAATCGCATTTGTGCACTACGGAACTACCGGGGTGCGGGACTTCAACTATCAGCCCATGCACGCCATCGACGCACTGCTGGAGAAGAAGGGTGTCCCTCACCGTTTGATCGTTTTCGACGGCTCGCATCAGTGGCTGACGAAGGAAATGGCCCTACCGGCAGTGGGCTGGCTGGAGCTGCAGGCCATGAAACGCGGCCTTCGAGCGAAAGACCAGGCCATCATCGCCGAACGATATGGCGCCGATATGCAGTGGGCGTCGACGGCGGAAAGCGAAGGGAATCTGCTGGAGGCCCTGCGCCGGTACGAGAATGTTGCCGCGACGTTTGACGGGCTGCGCGAGATCTCGGAGCCCGGAGAAAAGGCTGCTGCATTGCGCAGTAACAAGGAAGTATCCAGAGAAAGGCGCGAGGAGCAGTCCTGGGAGGATTACGAAACGCGGCAGACGATGAACGTCTTCCGCACGATCAAATCGCTCGATGACCCCGACAATCCCGTTGCTCTGCAACGTGTGGTGCACGACCTTCATCTCGATGAACTGCTGAAGCGCCGGGAAGCGAAGGGGCTTCAGGGGGAGGCGGCGCAGCGCGTTCTGGAGTCGATCTACGTGCAGACGTCCTTCTACATTATGCGTGACGCCTTCGCTCAGAAGAACTACAGCAAGGCCCTGATGGTGCTTACGATCGCCTCCCGCATTTATCCCGACCGCGGATTTGTCTGGTACAACATCGCCGCGGCGAACGCCCGGCTGAAGCACAAGGGCGAGGCTCTGGACGCTCTCGACCGCGCCGTGGACAGCGGTTTTCACGACGCCGGCGCAGCGCAGGCTGACGACGACCTGGCCTCGCTGCGCGAGGAACCGCGGTTCCAGCAGGCTATGACGAAAATGAAGTCCCTTCAGAGCTCCGATCCCGCTCCGCGCTAGCGCCGGCCCTCGTACACCGACGCGGGATGATGCGATCGTTAGTTCGCCAGCATGACATGATCGATTATTCACGCAGACGGTTCATGAGAAGCGTCAAGGAAAGCCTGTCATTCTGAGCGTCGAGCGAAGAATCTCTTCTACCTTCCCGGTCGCCTACCCCTCCCACGCGCCCGTGCCGTGAAGAACATACGAATGTCTCTTCCTGACCATCCTTGTGAGCGCCACCCCTCGCCATCCACTGCTCTACACTGAACGGGTGAGCGAGTCAGTCGATCCCGATCAGGAGCGGCGTGCCGAAACGGACCAGACCAGACGGCGCGTGCTGGAGTTGCTGAAACGCCACGGCTACAACGCCACGTCCTTTCAGATCCTCGAGCCTGATTTCTGCTACTGGCTGGAGGAGGATGCCTGCGTTGCCTATGTGGATACGGGACCAGCGTGGGTCGTGGCCGGCGGACCGATCTCCGCACCCGACCTGATCGGTCCAGTGACACTGCGCTTCGTACAGGCCGCCCGCGAGCGCCGAAAGCGCGTCTGCTTCTTTGCCGTCGAGAAGCGATTCCTCGATGCCGTACCGTTCAAATGTTTTCCGATCGGCGATCAGCCCTGGTGGGACGTTCATCAATGGACGGACCGGCTCGGTGAGCATCGCAGTCTCCGAGAACAGTTGCGCCGGGCTCGTGCCAAGGGCGTCAAAGTGGATTCGATTACAGCCCCCGAAGTGGCCGATGAAGGCTCGCCGGTCCGGCTGGAAATCTCGGAGCTGATTGGGCGGTGGCTGAAGTCGCGGCGCATGCCGGCGATGGCCTTTCTCGTGGAACTGGTACCGTTCTCGTTTCCGCAGGAGCGAAAGTACTTCGTGGCACGGGCGAACGGGCGCCTGGTTGGCTTCCTCGTGGCCATTCCTGTTTACGGGCGCGGAGGGTGGTTCCTCGAGGATCTGCTTCGGGACCCGGAAGCTCCGAACGGCACGGCTGAAGCGATGGTGGACGCTGCATTCCGCGAAATCGCTGCCAGCGGGTCTTCGTTTGCCACACTGGGTCTGGCGCCTCTCGGCGGCGATGTGCGCGCCTTGCGGATCCTCACGCGCCTGACCTCGGGGTTCTACAACTTTGCCGGTGTACGGCGATTCAAAGCCAAGCTCCGGCCCAGCGGCTGGGATCCCATTTTCGTGGCCTATCCGGATGGACGTACCGCGATCGCTGCGCTCTGGGATGCGCTGTCGGCATTTGCGCACGGACATCCTTTCAGGTTTGCGGTGGCGGCCATTTTTCGCGCACCGGCAGTGGTCATCGGGGTCATGGCCGGTCTGCTCGTGCCCTGGACGCTCCTGCTGGCGCTCCCCGATCCTACGGGATGGTTTCCGTCCGCCGCCGTGCAACTGGCCTGGGTCGTCTTCGACATTTTTCTGGCGGCGGCGCTGCTGGGCCTGACCGTGCGCTGGCGGCAATGGCTGGGAATCCTTCTCGCGGCGGCAATCTCCATCGACGCCATGCTCACGCTCTTCGAGGGAATCATCTTCAATGTCCGTCACGCCAGCGGACCGACCACATGGGCCGTGGTGATCATCTCCATCCTGGCGCCGCTCGGCGCTTCAACGATTCTCTGGGGCGGGGTTCTGACGCGGCGAGTGCAGAGCCTGCGCAAGGCGTGAGCGGATCTTGCCGATTGCCCTGCGGGAGCAGTCCTCATCCATGAGTGATGCCGCCGCATCGAACGAGAACCAGCAGAGATCCATCGACTCGACCGGGTCCGCCCGGATCGCATCCGGCGAATCAGAGACAGCGACGTAGCGGACATCGAAGTGACGATGTTGCGGTTCCCCTTTTCCGGAGGGAATGAGATGGACATCGATATCGAATATCCGGGAGTCCAGCAGACGAACGTCCGTGAGGCCGCTCTCCTCCGACGCCTCTCGAAGTGCAGCCACGGACGGAGTTTCGTCGGGCCCGAGATGACCCCCCATCTGCAGCCACCGGTCCAGACGACGGTGGTGATGAAGAAGAAGCCTCGATGTGGGCGGATGAACGATGAATGCGCTGGCCGTGAAATGTCCCGGCTCGAAGTGGCTTCGCAAGCTGGAGCCGGGGGAGTGGATCAGCTCCAGCATTTCCCTCAGGTCGCTCGCTTCCTTGCTGTCGGCCGGGCTGAAGGACGAGAGTTCGTCAAAAAGAGACTGATCGACGGGAGGCATGCCCTGATTATGCTTCGAACAGCGGGACTCGGCGGAGCCAGTGAACTCAGCTCCAGCGGTGACCGCAGGTGCTGCAGTGCCAGTCCTTCACGAACAGGTGCAGGGCAAACGGAGACATGACGATGATCGCCAGGGCAGGCCAGAACGTGGCCGGGTCCATCGCCACCACTCCGCCAAGAATGACCGCTACGAAAATGAAGATGCGCACCTTGGGGATGCGGTGAATGTCGAGCGACTCGCAGACCGGACACTGCTCTGGATCCTGCGGAGGGGCGGGCTCGCCTTCTTCCGGTACGAAGTCCTTCCATGGGTCGGTGCGAGGGACATAACCATCGCCTTCCTCCGCCAGGTGAATTCGCAGGGTGTACATGGATTGAAGATAGCTAAAACAAAGCCCGGGAACAAGATCACCGGGCCCCGCGTCCATCTACTCCGGATTGTCCATCGAGGGAGGCCGGCCTCGTCCTGCCGCGGCCAGCTCCGGATCAGGAGTGAAGTCTTCGCCGGGGTTGATGAAGCGGTCGGTCTCGAAGTGATACTGCTTGTCGTACAACTGCTTGTACCGGCCGTTCAGACTGAGCAGCGTTCCGTGGGTTCCCTGCTCCACGATCTCTCCGTGCTCAATAACCAGAATCTGATCCGCACTTCGAATCGTGGAGAGCCGGTGAGCGATGACGAACGTCGTTCGTCCGCTGCGCAGCATGCGCAGACCGTCCTGAATGAGCGCTTCACTCTCGCTGTCCAGACTGGACGTCGCCTCGTCGAGAATGAGAATGGCCGGATCTGCCAGGATGGCCCGGGCGATGGCGATCCGTTGCCGCTGTCCCCCGGACAACTTGATTCCTCGCTCGCCGACGATGGTCTCGTACTTCTTCTCCAGCGGTTCTACGAACTCGTCGACATGGGCGATGCGGGAAACTTCGAGCACCTGTTCGAAAGTCGCCCCCGGTCGGCCGTAGCTGATGTTCGCAGCGATGGATCCATCGAAAAGAAAATTCTCCTGAAGGACGATTCCCAGATGCGAACGGTAATCGCGGAGACGGACCTGCGCCAGGTCGCGCCCGTCGACGAGGATCCTCCCGGACTGAGGCCGGTTGAAGGTCATCACCAGACTGATGAGCGTGCTCTTTCCTGAGCCCGACGAGCCAACCAGCGCCGTCGTCGAACCTGACGGCGCGCGGAAAGAAATGTCTTTGAGAACGGGAACGCCCGGGTTGTACTCGAAGGAGACGTGATCGAACTCGATAGCCCCCACGACGTTGGCCATCGGTTCCCGTGATTCATCGTCGGCATTCTCGGTGGGCACGTTCAGCACCTCGCGGATACGGTCCAGCCCTGCAAAGGCCTCGGTGATCTGAGTGCCGATAGAAGCGATCTGCATCACCGGAGCGGCCACGAGCCCGGTGAAGAAAATGTACATGACGAATCCGCCCAGGGTCATCGAGCCATTGATGATGGATCGCCCGCCAACCACCATCATGATTACACCGACAATGCCGAAGATGGCCGTGGCAACCGCGCTCACCCCGGAGACGGCGGTGATGGTACTGGCAACGTTCCTCAGCAGATCGTGCGCGCCTTTGGCGAAGATGCGTTGCTCACGCCGCTCCGCGGTGTAAGCCTTGACGACACGGATGCCGCCGAGGCTTTCGGCCAGGCGTCCCGTGATCTGGGCGTTGATCTCACCCCGCTCACGGAAAAGCGGACGTACGCGCTTGAAGGCCGCCGACATGACGACGCCGAAAACGGTCATGGTGACCACGGTGATTACCGTCAGTTGCCAGTTCAGGTAGAACAGAACAAAGAGGGCGATCACGGCAGTGACGATTCCGCCGGTGAGCTGCACCAGTCCCGTTCCCACCAGATTGCGGATGCCTTCGGCGTCCGTCATGATCCTGGATATGAGAATCCCCGACTTTGTGGAGTCGAAGTAGGCCACGGGGAGCATGGACACATGCCGTTGCACGTTCTTGCGCATCTCCGTGATCGAGTGCTGCGCGGCCAC
Source organism: Acidobacteriota bacterium (assembly GCA_039931435.1). Taxonomy (GTDB): domain Bacteria; phylum Acidobacteriota; class Thermoanaerobaculia; order Gp7-AA8; family Gp7-AA8; genus JBDTRY01. The sequence goes on from JBDTRY010000005.1 coordinate 25,443, forward strand.
TCCCAGAATTTGTGAGAGCGCGAAGGAAGTGATGGCCTGCACGATAGTCGCCGCTCCGGCGGCCAGCGCCAGCCAGATCAACAGCTCGTGGCGTCCCTTGCCGATGACCTCGTCGATCAGATACTTCGATGACGCCGGCAGGACGAGTTGCGAGAGACGGCTGACGAGCATCAGGGCCAGGCCCACGCCCAGCCGCCCCCGACGCTGCCAGATCAGCTCCTTCGCTTCGCGCCAGACCGTGTCGAGTTTGACGCGCTTCTTTTTCGGCTCGGCCACCCGCGCATTGTACCCGCCGATGAAAAAAACGACTGCCGGTTACGCAGACCTTCGCGAGGCAGGCGCTGCCCAGGAGCATATCGGGCAATTCTCGAAGTCGTGACGCAGGGCCGGGCAGAACTGGCGCCCGAAGTAAATCATCTGCAGGTGAAGACGGCTCCACGAAGTCCTGGGAAACACAGCCGTCAGATCCTTCTCCGTTTTCTCCACGCTCCGGCCATTGGAGAGAGCCCATCTCCATGCCAGCCGATGGATGTGGGTATCGACCGGGAAGGCCGGCTGGCCGAAGGCCTGAGCCATGACCACGCTTGCCGTCTTATGGCCGACGCCGGGGAGTGCCTCCAGATGTTCGAGATCGGCCGGTACCTGGCCGGCGAAGTCGTTGGTGAGGATCTCCGACAGGCGCTTGATGTTCCGCGCCTTTCCCGGTGCCAGCCCGCACGTGCGGATGATCTGCAGGATCTCGCTCTCCGGGAGGGAAGCCATAGCGTCGGGGGCGCTGGCGCGAGCGAACAGCTCGGGGGTGACGAGGTTGACCCGGGCGTCGGTGGTCTGGGCCGACAGAAGCACGGCCACCAGGAGCGTGAATGGATTGGAGTGGACCAGGGGGATGGGAGGGGCAGGGAACGTCTCGTCGAGGATTGTCTGAATCCGCATCGCCTTCTCTGCCCGCTTCATGGCGCGAATGGTACCCGACAGGGCTGGGGAGGAGGAGAGTGTGCCTTTTTTCTTCCAGGGTGTTAACCAGCTTCCCATGGAGGGCGTATAGGAATCGAAGTATGGAGTCGTATAACAGGAGGACGCTATGGATGGCCCCGAAGTTCTGATTCCCATCGTGGGATCAATCTCATTGTTCAGCATGATCGCCTTCATTGTCTGGGTCGGTGCGCGCAAACGGCAGCGCGAAGTGGAAGCGATTACCCAGGTGCAGACGAAAATGCTCGATAAGTTCGGAAGTGCTCCGGAGTTCGTCGACTTTCTGCGCAGCGGAGAAGGTCTGAAGTTCCTTCAGGGGTTTGCCCTGGAACGCCGCAATCCCGCGGAAAAGCTTTTCGGCACGATCCGGTCCGGAATCGTGCTCTCGTTCTTCGGCGCCGCTTTCCTGGCCCTGGCGGCACTGACGCACGAGGACCCCGAAGGCTTCATGATCACCGGAGTGCTGATCGGATCCGTCGGAGCCGGGTTTCTCGTCACGGCGTATGTGGCCAACCGCATGTCGCGGGCTGCAAACGGTGACGGTGGCAATACCGGATCTCAGCTCTCGAAAGCGTAATTCTCCGGATAGAATGTCATGCGCGGCAGGGAGCTTGCTCTGGATACAGCGGTCATCGGAAACTCCTCGGAGACCGCTCAGACACCCGCTCTGATCAGCGAAGCTCACTTCGAGCAGTTCTATCGCAGAAATTCAGAGGGTCTCTGGGCTTACCTCTACCGCATGGGTGGCGACGCATCGCTGGCGGACGACGTGCTGCAGAAAGCGTTTTATCGTTTCCTGCGCACGCCGCTCCGCTCCGCCGAGGAAGCGCAGCTTCGGGGACTGCTCTACAAGATCGGCACGAACCTCATGCACGATCACTGGCGCAGTGAGAAACGGGAGAAAAACTGGCGCACGGCCATGCCTGGAGACGAGCCCTCTGTCCCCGCTTCCGATAGCGCTCTCCGCAACGACATGCAGAAGGTCTTCGACCGGCTTAAGCCTCAGGAGCGCACCCTTCTCTGGATGGCCCACGTCGAAGGCGCGGATCATCGCGAAGTAGCCGAGGTGGTAGGGGTGAAGGAAAACAGTGTGAAGGTCATGCTGTTCCGGGCACGGGCCAAACTGGGCCGTCTGCTTGCAGACGCCGGCTTGAGCCCGGAGGGGAAACGATGAACGAGAACGGCTGCGCGTACGAGGAGGCTGTGACCCGGTCCGGCGGTGCGATCGAGGGACCGCTGGCTGAGCATGTCCGGGGTTGCCAGAGCTGTCAGGAAAACGCGGCCGTGGCAGGTTGGATGACGCAGCTTCGCGCTCAGTCCCGTCCCCGGAAGGGTCTTCCCACGCCGGAAATGCTCTGGTTGAAATCGAGAGTGATGCAAATCCAGGACGCCCAGCTACGGGCCGTCGACACGATTCGGATCGTGCACGTCATCGTCTACGGCTTTGTCGGTCTGTGCTGGTCGGTCTTCCTGACCTGGAAGGGTTCGGCGATCTCACAGTGGTTCGGTGATATCCGATCGGGACACTTTGTCAGCGCCATTACGGGATCGTCTCCGATTTCGATTTCGTTCCTGCTGATGCTCGGCGCTCTGATCTGCATGACCGTCGTGGCTACGCTGCCGGCGATTCTGGCCGAAGAGTAGTTCCTCGCTGCGTCGGCGCGTGTTACGTGGGCGCTGCGGAGGTTGTCGAAGCGCGCGAAATCCCTGCCCGTCATGGACGTCTCTGCACGAGCGGAAGGTCCCTCGCTTCGCTTCGGGATGACACTGCACTGAGAGTCCTTAAGCTGCCAGCAGGTGAAACTTTTCTGTGTAGTTTGATTGCACGATCTTTGCGTATTCCGTACACGAGCTAGAATTTGCCCCGACCAGCATCCCGGAGACCACCATGAACCGATCTGCGATCATTTTCTGCGCTGCGATTCTTTCGTCCCTCTCGGTACACGCTGCTCAGGAACCGAAGTCGCGAACAATGGACGCCGTGTACACAGCGTCGCTGAAGGACATTCCGGCGGGACTCAAGGAACTGAGGGTATGGGTGCCGATTCCGGCGACCTCCGGTCATCAGACGGTTTCTCCGCCCGTCGTCGAGTCCGACCTTCGCTGGACCGCAGGAAGGGAGAACGCGTTCGGCGATCGCTTCATCTACACCACCATCAAGAACCCACCCGGGGGCGAGATGAAGGTCAGCGTTCGGTTCCGGGCCACACGCGAGGAAGCCACGCTGGCCTCCCTGAAGGTCGCCTCGCTGACGAAGGCGGAGCGCCAGCGAGAGTTGCAGCCCAACCGACTGGTGACCCTATCACCGCGCATCCGCAAGCTGGCGGACGAGATCACCAGAGGGAAGAAACAGCCGCTCGACCAAGCCCGCGCCATTTACGATTACCTGGTCACGAGCATGGTTTACGACAAGGTCAAACCGGGGTGGGGTCAGGGCGACAGCGAACGGGCCTGCGACGTCAAGGCTGGCAATTGCACCGATTTTCATTCGCTGTTCATGTCTCTGGCGCGGGCCAAAGGAATCCCCACACGCTTCGTCATCGGATTCCCGGTCCCGGCCAAAGAGTCGGGCGTGGTCACCGGGTACCACTGCTGGGCAGAGTTTTTTGTCGAGGGCAAGGGATGGATCCCCGTGGACGCGTCCGAGGCTTCGAAGTCGTCGGATCCGGCGGTGCGGGCCTATCTCTTCGGGAATCTCGATCCGGACCGCATCGCCTTCACCACCGGACGGGACATCGTACTCAATCCGCAGACGGCGGAACCGCTGAACTATTTCATCTACCCGTACGCCGAGGCGGGCGGTGAACGGGTTGGTGTGCCCTCGATTGAGCTGAAGTTCGAAACGGTGACAAGAACTACGGCGAGCGGCCGATGAGTCAGCTCAGACGGGATCGGCGAGAACGAGGTAGTTGTACATCCCGAACTCTTCGGCGGACAACACGCGCCAGCTGCGCGAGACGAGGAGATCGACCACAGCACTCATGGCCACGCGATGCTCGTGCGGAGGGCCCGGAGGCCTTTCGACGTCGTCCCGCCAGTCGAGGATGGCCAGGAACCCACCGGGACGCAGGGTGCGCCGCATCTCTTCGAGCACCCGTTCACGACGATCCAGCTCGTGCCAGACATTGGCGATCAGAACGCGATCTGCTGTGGCTGAAGGCAGACGGGTCTGCTCGGCCTCGCCGTAGACGGGCAGGAGATTCCGCAGCGGATCGGAGGAGAGCTTCTCCCTGATTTTCTCCAGCATTTCCGGTTGAGAGTCGAGCGCGTACACGATTCCTGGAGCGACCGCCCGGGCTGCGGGAAATGCAAAGTATCCGGTCCCGGCCCCGACATCAGCCACAGCCATTCCCACGTCGAGCGAGAGGCGGGAGATCAGCTCATCCGGTGGAAGCCACGTCCGGCGATCCGCATCCTCGAGCTTGTGCGCGCGCTGGTGACTGAATGTTCGTTCGTTCATTGTCGTGAGGGGTGAGAGCGCGGGACGGGTTCCGTGCTGCGGGTACCTTCGCTCCTCAGTCAGCATTTCTTGCAGAGATTGCCGAGAGCCACTTTGCGAGGTTCCCCTGCTGGCTGTCCCTCAATGCTATGCAGTCCTCGATCCGTTCCCCGGTCTGGGTAATGGCTCGTCCCGCGTACGGAAGGGGATGTTGCGCGAAAAAGTCGGTGACGTCTTCACGGGTTTTTGCGCTGCAGAAGCTCGCGGTTCCGCTGATCACCCTGCGCATCGAAGTCTGCGGCACTTTCTTCAGGACGTCGCTCCAGCGGCTCTTCAGATACGACCAGGCAGTATCTGCGGTCTCAGGATACTCCAGCGTCGCGCCAAGCAGGCCGGGGGCGTCCTGGCTGCGAACTTCGGAGAGCGCCAGATCGATCGTGCGCCTCGTGAGGACAGGATCGCTGAAGGCGGTCAGAGCGTAGAGAAACCGTTTCGACTCCTGGGGCGTTCCGGCTTCGCGGCTGGCCGCCAGATATTCGTCGTAAAGCGTTGCGTCGCCGGTGCGGGCGGCGAGCATGAGAACTTCCGAGGCGATCTCCGGACTGACGGCCGAGCGGTCGCGAATGTACTTGCGCGCCAGCGTCGCTGCCCGGCGCATCGTCGATGCGTCGCCAGCCCAGTAACCGTAAGTGCTGAGGAGCGGTCCGCGCAGCGCCGCCATATCAAACGGCTCGCCGGCGTTGGCCGACCATCCCGCGCGCCTGACCATCGGGGCCAGAAATTGGCGGAGCCACGCCCGGTATGCGTCCATTTCAGATTCCGGAACAAGGTACCGTTGGGTGTACTGCAGCCTGCTGAGCAGGGCATTGACGACGCTGGCGCTCTCGTCTTCCCGCATGGACTGAGTGAGATCCATGAAGGTGCCGATGCCCGCCTTTCCGCTTCGGACCAGGAACCACTGGTCGCGAATGAGGGCCAGGCGCTCGCGGGTAGTCAGAGACTTCTCGGCCTGAGCGGAAATCTCCCGGAGATCGGCCGGTGCATATTCGGTGAGGTAGTAGCCGGCGGCGTTCGGATTGACGACGACTGTCCTGGCGCAGCCACCGAGCGTGAAGTCTGCTGTGCGATCGCTGAAAATCTCACAGCGATTCTTATTTGATCCGATGCTTGAAAAGCAGAGAGGCACGTCCCAAAGCTGCTCCTGCTGTTCCGGGGAACTCTTCCCGAGCAGGAAGCGCTGTTGACTGACAGTGAGAATGGTCTTGTCACCTTCGCAACGGGTGGAAGCAGTGATCAGGGGAACGCCCGGCTGTCTGACATAGCTGTCCATGACGAGATCGATGGGCTTCCCCGCAACTTCGGAGAGTGCGCCGCTGAAATCTTCCGATGAGGCGTTGCCGTATGCATGCCGTGAGAGATAGAGGTTGACGCCCTTCCGGAACGTTTCTTTTCCGAGAAATGTCTCGACCATGCGCAGCACGGCAGCGGATTTGTTGTAGGCAATTCCGTCAAAAAGCTGGTCGATCTCCTGCGGCGTTTCGGCCCGGGCGCGAATAGGGCGAGTGGCATTCAACGTATCCACACCCAGCGACCATGCCGTAGATTGCACCTCTTCCACGGGAATGTTCCACCCCGGCTCCATCGCTTCCACTGGCTTGGTCTCCATCCATGAAGCGAAGCCTTCATTCAGCCAGATGTCGTTCCACCAGTCCATGGTCACGAGGTCGCCGAACCACTGATGGGAGATCTCGTGCGTAATGACTTCGGCCACATCCTTCAACGTCTCATCGGAGGCGGTCTTTTCATCCACGAGCATCGCCGTTTCGCGATAGACGATCGCCCCGGTGTTCTCCATGGCCCCTGCTTCGAAGTCCGGAATGGCGATGTTGTCGAGTTTTCCGAACGGGTAATCGATCCCGAAGTAGCGGTTGTAATACTCGATAGCAAACTTGCTGGTCTTCAACGCAAACCGGCCCATCTCGACTTTTTCCGGCGTGGCGCATACCCGTATGGGAACGCCCTCCGTTTCGTCCGACAGACACTTGAAATCTCCGACGACCATGGCCACGAGATAGCTGGACATACGAGGGGTGGCGGAGAACTTCAGGGTGTGCTTGTCCGGACCTGGACCCGGTTTATCGGAGATCAGCGCGCCGTTGGAGAAGCCGGTGTCCGCTTTATCGACGATCAAGGTGATCTCGAAGGTGGCTTTCATGTTCGGTTCGTCGAACGATGGAAAGGCACGCCGGGCGTCGGTCGATTCAAACTGTGTGGCCGCGTACTTACGGCCATTGGCGTGCCCAAGGTAGAAGCCGCGCAGTTCTCCGTTCAGTCTGGCTGAGTATCGGATGTGGATCGTGGCCGGCCCAATCGGAAGGAGATTCTCGACTTTCAGGGTTGCTTGACCGGCCTTGTCAGCGCTCACGGCAGCCGTCTGTGTTTTGCCATTGGCGATAATCTCCGCGAGTTCGAAGTCGAGCTCGACGGCGTTCAGCGTGATTTCCCTGGTTCCCCGCTCGATGCTGACTGCGATGGTCTCATCGCCGGCAAAGCGATCCGTGGTGAAGCTCGGAGTGATCGTCAGTTGATACCGGAGCGGGAAGACGATTCTGGGGAGCCGCTGAGCTGCGGCTGGAACGGCCGCTACGGCTGTTGCAAAAATGAAGACCAGCAGTTTCCGCATCGCTGACTGATGAATCAGATTTGACGATGCAGGATTCCCGGTCGTTGCTGAAACAAGGGGGCGTCTTGCTGTCATTCCGGGCGACTGTGTCAAAACGATCCTGGAATCGCGAAAGACAGCGCTGATGCTCGTAGGGCCGCAAGGCTTGCGGCCGGTACCCTTTGCCATTCCATCCCGCTGAATGGTGAACTGAATGCACCATTCCCGAAGAATACCGGCCGCACGCCTGGCCTGCCATGCGGCCCTACGATCTTGTCGTTCGTTGAGATTCACCCGGTTTTGACACAGAGTTCCCCAGGGGAAAAGGTGGTATTCATTCCGCCATCGTAAGATAGTTCCCATCGTGACGGATTACGAGCAGCTTCTGCTGGCGGAGGGTCGGAAATGGGGCGAGCACCTTCAGGTCGAGGCCTCGGGCATCCTGCAGGCGTGGCTGGATCATCCATTGGTCGCAGCCCATTATCACCGGCGCTCCCTGATTGACGGCGTTCCGTGGATGCACTGGGCTGCGCAACGTTTTGGGGGGCCGGGAATCGCCAGTCTGGATCTGGGCTGCGGTTCCGGTGGCTGCAGTCGCAGTCTGTACTCGTCCGGTGCCACGTCTCGCGTGGAAGGAATCGACATCAGTCCGGAACGCATCGAATATGCGGAGCGCTGGCGAACCGAGAACGGCGTGCCGGGACAGTTCCGGGTGGCGGACGTCAATTCCTGCACGCTCCCGCCCAATTCGTACGACCTGATCTTCTCCTGCCAGAGCTTCCACCATTTTGTGGCTCTCGAGCACATCATGGCCCAGGTCGCGGTGGCACTGACACCTCGGGGACTCTTCGTCCTGGACGAGTTCGTCGGCCCGACCCAGTTTCAGTGGAGCGAGGACCAGATCCATCTGGTCAGCGGACTTCTGCGTACGATTCCCGAGAAATTCAGAATCTATCAAAGCAACGGCACGTTGAAAACGTGGGAGGCGCGGCCCACGCCGCAGGAGGTGGAGGCCGTCTCGCCGTTCGAAGCGATTCGCTCGGGAGACATCGCCCCGCTGTTCGCCAGGTTCTTCGACGTCGTGATGATCCGGGCGCTCGGCGGAACAATCCAGCATCTTCTCTTCAGCGGGATCATGAACAACTTCGGGCCCGGCGACGGCGAGGCCGAACGGCACGTTCGGGCGGTGATGGCGGCGGAGGACGTGCTCGTCGATCGCGGTGGACTTCCAAGTGACTTCGCTCTGCTTATCGGGATGAAACGCAGATCGCGCGGCTGAGTCAGACTTTTCGAATTCTCAGGGCTGTCCGCAACCGACGCAGAATGTCTTTACCAGTCCAGCGACGGGGCATTTTCAAGTTGGCGCCTGCCCCGGAATCGTCGAGATCCGATTCCCTATGCCTGCCCAGCCGCTTGTCCCGTTTCCTTACTTCCCCCTGAAGCCAGTCGATGGCGCGTTCATGCTCGATGGCCTGGCCGATCAGGTCCTGAAGCACGGCTGCCTGCGCAGTGAGGTTCCGGATCCGCGCGAAGATCAGGGTTTCAACGCCGGATCGTTCCTCTGCGCTGAGTGCGGATGGGCCCGTGGCAAACAGATCGTCGAGCAGATGGCCGTCGTACCTCTGAAGAACGTCCCCCTCCTGCGCCAGGCGGACGGCAACGGCCGCCAGTGTTCCCGGGGGAGCCTCCCTGACCAGCGGTGGGGTTGCCAGCATCGATGAAAGCTGCACGATGAAAGCGCGCAGCTCGCGAAGAGCGTCATCGTCGGCTGGCGGCGGATTCGTTTCCTTAAGATTGAGTTCAGTCAAGAAGCAGCTCATCGATCTTCGGGCGGAGAACAGTCAGTCGTGCCGCCCAGGTATTCTCGCGTGCGAAGTCCAATCGTTTCTGAACCACGACGGGCTCGTAGTCGAATTCCATGGCTTCGCCGATCTCTTTTTCGAATTCGTCGACGGTGGAAGCCAGCCGGATCAGCGGAGCCATGCCTGCTACCTCCGGGATCTGAACGGACACCACCGGTTTTCCTCCAGCGAGCATTTCGTACGCTTTCACAGGATTCGTGGCTTCAGTCAGCGGAGTTCGTTTGAACGGGATTATGGCCACGTCGAACCGGGCCAGCCAATCCGGTATCTCAGCGTACGGTCGTTCTCCCGCCAGGGAAACATTCTTCAACCTCCGTAGAACGGAAACATCCGCCGACACGGTCGATCCCACAAGAACGAAATCCCAATCCGGCCGGCGCTGAGCCAACTCTGCCACCAGTTCCGCGTCGAACCACTCGGCAATAGCTCCGTAGTAGCCAATCAGAGGCCTTGCCCCGGTTGTCTGATGCGGACTGCCGTTCGCCGCGGCACTGGCGAAGTGCTGGAAATCGCAGGCGTTGCGCAGGAGAAGTACATTGGAATTGAGGTCACGAGCGGCGGTCTGCAGCGGGATTGAGGATGTGGTGACGAGATCCGCGGACACGAGAAGCTCACGTTCCAGCTCCACCAGCCCCTTTGGGGTCGTACTGAACCCGGCATGGAGATCCATGCAGTCGTAGACCACGGGCCATGAGAATGACTGGCGAAGCGCCAGCGCCAGCGACGTCCAGAAGGGCAATTCCACGATGACCACGGCCTGCTCGATTCCGTACTCCCGTCTGAATTGGTCGAGGGCGGCCAGCCGCGTCTCCACGTCGATGGCCGTCATGGTCTGAACGTAGACGTCACGGCCGACTCCGGGAAGCGCCAGTTCGAAGAGGCGCTCGGCGATGGGGGTCAGCTGGAAGGTAAGACTCTTCCCCGCAGGTTCCTGCGTTACGTAGAAGACGCGATGTCCGGCAGAGGCGAACTCACTCATGAGGTGCTGGGGCCGCTGTTTTCGAAACTTCCAGTCGATGATGGGGAAGCAGATCACATCGTAAGAGACAGCGGGGGGAATGGCCAGTGCGCTGGCGCTGTCTCGGGTCGCTCCCACCGGAGTTGCAGCCCGATACGGGGAAGGCGACGAACGCAGTCTTTTCAAGGCAGAAGCGGCGAGGCTGATTGGCCCGTTGGATTTCCGCCCGGCGAACTTCGTCCGGCGGATTGGCGGAGAGGCGTCTTCGTCCCGTGCAGTGTCGGGAGAAAACGAATTCGAGGTCAGACGGGGTGAGCCGTCCGGGCGGCGTCCGCGCACCACGTTCAGGGTCTTCCAGTAAGCGTTGGCAAGCCTCCAGAATCGCGATCGATGAATCTCGTCGATGTTCTGGTCGCGAAGAAAAATAAGATGCTTCAGCTCGTCGACGTATCGCGAGCCGGCCGTTATTTGTGCCTGTAAATCGTTGACCTCCACGGCTATGGTCTGCTTCAGCCGACTGATCTGATGCTGTCCTGTAACGCTGCTGAGGAGCATTTCCATGGCCAGGCGCTCGGGCAGGGGAAAGTGGCGATGTCCCGGCCGCCTGGCCTCATGCGCCTGCCAGGGCTGCGCCCACTTTTTTTCGAAGTACTCCTGGTTGTGATTCCAGGCTGCCTGATATATCTCCGGAGGCAGTTTCTTGAATGAGGCCTGGCCGTAGTGATGGACGAAAGCATCCTCGGCACAAACGACTCTGTATCCGGCCACGCGCACGCGGTGGGAGTAATCGTCATCCTCGAACATTCCAATGCCGAACTTCTCGTCCAGGGGACCGACCCTCTCGTAGACGTCCCGCCTCATGGCCACGCAGTACATGGCCGCAACGCGGATGTCGAAGACTTCTTCATCGTGCTCACGCGTGTACGCTTCCGCAAACCCTTCCATGCCGCTGATGTCTGTATAGAAAACTTCGATCTTCGACTCGTTTCCGGAAAAGTTGGTGACGCTGTTCACCAGTCCGACGTCGTCGCGGTGAAGATGCCGGATCAATCTGGATAGCCAGCCGGAGGGGACGACAGTGTCGTTGTTCAGAAGCACGAGGGTTTTACCGCTGGCGATTGCCAGGCCCTGATTGTTCGCTCGAGCGAATCCGGCATTCTCGTCGTTCAGAATCACCTGCAGGTTCGGGTGCTCCTGCTGCATCCGGCGAAGGTAATCAGGCGTCCCATCGTCGGAGCCGTTGTCGACGACGATCACCTCATAGTTCGGGACCAGCGTTCCGGAGAAAACACTCTCCAGGCACTGCCTGGTGTATTCGAGGCCGCCATAAGTGACGATGATGATGCTGCTCATCGGTGCCGCCTGGCGGATTCCCTCCCTGATCGTCTCCAGACGTTGGGTCCATGTGTTGTTTCGGGCAAGTTCGATTCTGGCTGCGGTCAGGGATGGATCGTTTTCCCTGACGGCCAGGTCGACCTTAGACAGAAAATCGTCTCCATCCTCAGCGATGTAGAGCAGATTTCCGTACGGAAACAGCTCTGGCATGCGTGTGGCCACCACGGGTTTGCCCTGGCTGAGGTACTCGTAGAACTTCACCGGGTCGGTCGCTTCGGTGATGGCGTTTACTTTGAAAGGGATCAGGCACACATCGAAATGGTGCAGATAGGACGGCATCAGTTCGTAGGGTTTCTGCCCGGCGAAGACCACATTCGGGAGCTGTTCGAGCTCCGCGATTGGAACGTCGAAGACTCCGCCTACCAGGACGATGGAGTAATTGTTACGTTCGCGGGCCAGCCGCGTGACGAGTTCCAGGTCGAACCAGTCGGCGATTGCTCCGAAATACCCGATGATGGGACGAGGTATGTTCTCGAGGACGGACTGGAACGCGCCGGCGTGGAAGTGTTCGAAATCAGCGCCATTGCGGGCCATGATCACGTGCTCGTTCCGGTGGCGATACTTCTCCCACAGTTTCTGGGCGGTGACCACGATCAGATCCGCATCCCGGAGCAGCCGCCGTTCCGAAGTGAGCAGAGCCTCGCTCATGCCCGGGAATGTCTCCCACTCGTCCATGCAGTCATAGACGATTGGCCAACCGAAGACCTGGCGCGCGGCGTAGGCAGCCGTGGCCCACGTGGCCACCTGTACGAGAGAAACAGCGGCGCTTATGTTGAACGTGTTCCGCAGAGCGCGCAGATCCTCGACGAGGATCGTGGCCATGTGTCGCGGAATTTCTGCTCCATAGATATTGAGCTGTTCGGGCAGACTGAGTCTGACTTCGTAGACGTTCTCCCGCAGAACGGTTACCTGGCAACGATTGCCTTCCGTTCCAGCCACCCGGGAGATGCTCAGGTAGAAGACGCGATGGCCGGCATCAGCGAACTGCGAAACAATCTGCTGAGGACGCTGCCAGCGGAACTCCCAGTCGATGATGGAAAAACAGACGATGTCGTATTTGGTAGCCCGTTTTCCCAGCGTCGTTACCGCGGCGTTCGTGCTCACCAGATGAGTTCTGGATGTTCGCGGGTCGTGCAAAGGGCTGATCACGCCCGCACTCAGGGCGACGTCACTGAGCGTGTCCGCCAGCCGTCGATAGCGACGAAGCTCTTCCTCCTGCCTGACATAGAGCTCCTGCGGGGCGCCCATCGATTGTTCGAGTGCGCCGATGCGATGGTCTCGTTCGTCGAGATCCGCACGCAGGGCCGCCACCTGATGTTCCAGCATCGTCAACTCGCCCTGCAGAAAGGTGATGCCTTCGTCGCGTTCGTGAATGACCCGGTCCCGCCACGATGTCTCGAGGGTCAGGGCGCGTTCGTGCAGTCCGTGCGTGATGTCAAAAACGTCCCCGGTGATGGCCTGTAGCTCCTGACCTCGCCCCATCCACCGTTCGACGCCCTGGCGCATCGAGTCGGCTGAGAGTGGATCGAGTTCCCCGTCCTCGGTGAGGTCCCCTCGAAGCGAATCGTAGGTCTTGCCCTCGAGGAGGAATCCGAATGGGTGACCGGTGGCTGCGAATATTTCTTCATCTGTTCGCACGCGCTGGCGCTGGACCTCGGCACGACGCACGACGAGAGCGTCAAGCGTGGACAGAAACGACTCCACACCCAGGGCGAAGAGCCTGCTTCCATCTGCCGCTCCCCGTCGCAGGAGAAGGTAGATGAAAATCACAGGGAAAATCGTTCTTAGGTTTTCGGCGCTGAGGTTCTTGTAGGCGGTGGAGAGAATGTGCGCATCGCTCAGAGATTGAATCAACTCAGGCGCGAGACTGTGAACGCTGCCGCCACCTCGGTGAAATACGACAGAACGGGGGCTGAGGACACATCGATATCCGAGCAGCCACAGGCGCCACCCCAGATCGACATCCTCGTGATCCATGAAGTAATCACTGTCGAAGCCGCCGGCAGTTTCGAAGCTGGCCCGACGAATACACGTGGCGCCGCCGGAAACGAACAGGCTGTCAGTATCGGAACCGAGACGGTTGGGTGCTGGCGGAATTTCGGCCGGCGGATGGGCGATGGCAAAAGCGTCTCTCGGACGGCCCGCGAATTGGACGAAAGAACCGTCCCAATCGAGGACCGTCGCGCCGGCACAGGCCACGTTTTCCTGCTCGAGGATCTCCAGTAGCGGCTCGAGCCATCCAGCCTCGACGCGCATGTCGTTGTTCAGAAAAAGCAGATACTCGCCTAGGGCCTGGGAGGCGGCCAGGTTTGCGCCTTTGGAAAACCCAAGGTTTGACGGACTCTCAACAAGCCTGATCTCGGGATAGCGGACGCGGAACAGGGCCGCCGATCCGTCCGTGGAACCGTTGTCGAGGACGATGACCTCAGTCGCCACACTCGAAGGCTGAAGGGATTTGAGCGAATCCAGACATCGAACGGTGTGCTCCCGTCCGTTGTGATTGAGGATGACGATTGAGAGTCTCATGCGAAATGGAAGGACTGTCTGTTTTTACGTACTGACATGGAACGACTCACTTTTGTCTTCCGTTGAAACTCATTGCTCGAACAGTGCCGCGAGCATGCCGGGGTACGGACCGACCGGGTAATCCTATATTGTCCTACCGAGCCTGTTTTGTCGCCCCGTAGGACCTCTTGTATGCTCGCCCTCGCGCCTTGATGATGCCGTTCTTCGATGAAAGGCGTGGATTCCTGCCTCTATGTTGTGCCGGGCCGGATCGTGCGTTCCACGAGCTGCGCCCTGTTCGACGTCGCCCTGCACCCGTGGACTCGGTTAAGGTCCCACGCAAGTTGAAGATTGAAGGAAATCGAAAGGACACTCGTGACAATCAGAAAAGAAGGCGAAACGATCCCGCCGTACGGAGGCCGGTTGGTCGACCTGACGACCTCTCCAGAACGACGGGACGAGTTGCTGGCACGTTCGGCGAGCCTGCCATCAGTTCAAATCTCCGAGCGGAATCTCTGCGATCTGGAGCTGCTGTCCACTGGCGCGCTCTCGCCCCTGGACCGGTTCATGGGACGTGCCGACTATGAACGGGTCGTCGAGGAGATGCGTCTCAGTTCGGGAACTCTTTTCCCGATCCCGGTAACGCTCCCGATCGATGCCTTCGACGGTCTGACTCTCGACGGCCAGATTTCCCTTCGCGACAGCCGGAACAACGTCGTGGCTCTCATGACCGTCGACGAGATTTACGAGTGGGATCGGGACGGCGTCGAGGCGATGGTCTTCGGGTCCCGTGATCCGCGCCATCCTCTCGTCTCCGAAATGCAGCGCTGGGGAACGTTGAATATATCCGGTCCGCTGACCGTGGTGGAGATTCCTGAACGACACGATTTTCAGGAGTTGCGGCTGACACCCGCCGAGACCCGCCAGCGGCTCTCGAGCTACAGGAAGTCGAACGTGGTGGCCTTCCAGACCCGCAATCCGCTCCATCGCGCACACGAGGAATTGACCAAACGCGCGGCCCGGGAAGTCGACGGCGTCCTACTCCTCCATCCGGTCGTGGGGATGACAAAGCCGGGCGACGTCGATCACTACACGCGCGTACGGGCCTACAAGCTGCTGGCGGAAAATCACTACGCGCCCGACGAGATCCTGCTGGCTCTGCTGCCCCTGGCCATGCGTATGGCCGGACCGCGCGAGGCCGTCTGGCACGCGCTCATTCGTCGGAACTATGGCGCAACGCATTTCATCGTCGGTCGGGATCACGCCAGTCCCGGAGTGGATTCCAGCGGTAAACCGTTTTACGGTCCGTACGACGCGCAGGAACTTCTCGAGCAGCATCGTCAGGAGATTGGAATGGGTGTGATTCCGTTCCAGGAGATGGTCTATCTGCCGGACGAGGATCGCTACGAAGAGCGAACGCGCGTCACTCCCGGCGCGAACATCGCGGCCATCTCCGGAACAGAAGTCCGCGACTCCTATCTCAACGCCGGGAAACTTCTGCCGGAGTGGTTCACCAGACCGGAGGTTGCGGCGGTTCTGGCCGAGGCCTATCCACCGAGGCATCGTCAGGGCTTCTGCGTCTGGTTCACCGGGCTCAGCGGCGCGGGAAAATCCACCACGGCGGACGTGTTGACGTCACTCCTCCTGGAGCGCGGCCGGCAGGTGACGGTCCTGGACGGGGACGTGGTGCGCACGAACCTCTCCCGTGGACTGGGCTTCAGCAAAGAGGATCGCGACGCGAACATCCTGCGCATCGGCTTCGTTGCCGCGGAGGTCGTGCGTCACGGAGGTGTTGCCATCTGCGCTGCCGTCAGCCCGTATCGTGGAGCGCGGGAATCCGTGCGCAAGATGATTCCCGCCGGCCAGTTTTTCGAGGTGTTCGTGAACACCCCTCTGGAAGTCTGTGAGGCCCGCGATACGAAGGGGCTGTACGCCAAGGCGCGGCGCGGCGAGGTGAAAGGCTTCACAGGAATTGACGATCCGTACGAAGACCCCGTTGCGGCGGAAATCATGCTGGATACCACGGCGCATTCTCAAGCAGAAAACGGCCGTTCCATCGTGGAGACGCTGGTGGCGGCTGGTCTGCTCCGAAACGAACGGTGAGTGTTCTGCATTCTGCGCTCGTTCAGCCGCTCGCAGGCGTTCTGGGTCTGCCCGACGAATCCGGTGAGGACAAGAGGCACGTTCTCTCCACTGTCCGGGGTGAAGTGTCGCTTCGTGGTCGAAGGATCAGTTCCGCGCGCCTCTGCCGGAACGTATGACGACCCGTTCATGACTCTGTAATTTCTCCTCCGCCGATAGCGATTCAGCCTCCCGCAGGCCAGGTTCCGCTGGTATAGTGAATTGAGGACGACTCTCCGCCGTTGCTGCATGCTCGCGTGCTGCGCCGACGTCGGCCGTTGACAGAACGAGAACCCGATTCGAGAGAACATCCGTTGACCAAAAAACAGGCCCGGAGACAGAAGAGCCGCACCGCCGTCGCTGCGCACGAATCTTCAAGCGCGGCTCTCGACACCCGTCTCGAGGAGGCGGTGGCCATCGCCGGAATGCATCGTTCCGGCACGTCTATGGTGACGAAACTCCTTCATGAAGGAGGGCTCTATCTCGGACCTGCCGAGGACATCGCTCCGGCCAAGGAAGACAACCCGGATGGATTCTGGGAAAACCTCCGGCTCGTGGAAATCAACGAGGAGATCCTCGGTGAGCTCGGCGGGGCCTGGGACTTTCCCAGCCCGCTGCCCGAGAGCTGGCGCAGCGAAGAAAAGTTTCTGCAGCTGCGGGCCAAGGCTGAGATGGTACTGGCACCACTGCGGAAGCATTCGCGATGGGGATGGAAGGACCCCCGGAACAGTCTCACCATTCCCTTCTGGAGCAGCCTTGTACCGGACCTGAAAGTCGTCGTCTGTGTCCGCAATCCCCTGGAGGTTGCGCTCTCGCTTCACCGTCGCAACTATCTCTCGTACGAGATGGGCCTGACGTTGTGGACGATCTACAACCAGCGTCTACTGGAGAGCACCACGCCCGAGCAACGCCTCGTTGCACATTACGACGCCTTCTTTGATGCACCTGCGAACGAACTGCGAAGGCTTGTCGATTTTGCAGGCCTGCAGCTCGATTCAACAGCGGTCGATGGGCTGGCTTCGACCGTCAGGCGAGAGTTGCGGCACCATCGATTCACCGCCAGGCATCTCGTGGAAATCGAGGTCTCGAATCACCTCCTCGGCCTCTATGGACAGTTGTGCGACGAGGCAAAATGGCTCGACCGCAATGGAACGAGCAGGAGTGAGTTCGCATCTGCCGCCGCGCTCCGCGAGTACATTGGTGGCCAGCCGCTGAACCCGGAAATGCGTCTGTTGCACAGCGGCGAGGTCCAGCGCCCTTCAACCGCGCCGGTAGCAGTAGGGCGTATCAATCGGGTCGCTCTTGAACGCGAACTGCTGGAGCGCGAGCTCCTCGTGGCCCGTCCGGAGCTGAGTTCGCGGCAGAGGCAGATCGAAGAGCTCAGCGCCATAGTGCACCGCCTGACGGCCGACGATCGGGTGGCCGAGGCTGATGCGCGGCAGAACGAAGCGCTGCTGCTCCGGGAGGAAAGCGACCGCGTCCGTCGGCACGCGGCTTCGCTGGAGGAGCAGGCGGCACGCGTGCCGGTTCTGGAGCGCACCTGGCAGCAGCAGCAGAGCCGGATTCTGAACCTGGAGTCGGAGCTGACGCAGTTGGCCGAACAGCTCGACCTCACCCGGCGTCAGCGCGACTGGCATTCCCAGGATCGGGATGATGTGCTGCGCGTGGCTGAAGAACATGGGCGGGCGCGATTCGCACTGGAGGGTGAGCTTGCTGGCGCGCGAAACGAGATCGAGCGGCGCGACCGGGAAGCGGAAGAGCAGGAACGCGCCAGTGTGGAGAGGCAGGAGTCATTGCCTGCCGAAACGAGCCGCCCGGCAGATGAATCTGTTCTCCGGCGGTTCAGCGGTAAGCAGCGCAGCAGACTACGAAAGCTGAGCGTTTCCTGGTGGAGCCTGCTGAACACTAGAGAGGCGGCTGCTGCCATCGAGTCTCATCCGATTCTTCAACAGCCTGATGATGAACCGTCTCTGGCAGAGGATCAACAAGACATCCTCGCAGTAATCGAGCGCGACGCCACGGAGAGTGAAGGCGAAATGCAGGCCACGGATGACGCTGTGGCCAATGCAGAAACGCCTGAAGCTGAACTGACCGTTCCGGTTACGGCAATGAGTGAAAGCGAGCTGAAAGACATCCAGGAGATCCGTCAATTTTCCAGGGTGTTCCAGCGACGGTTCGGTCGTATACCAGCGATTCTGGACTGGGACTCTGCCCTCGGCAGCATCGTGGAACTTCCGGAAGCGGCCATGTTCTCGCCGCCACTCGCGGATGGAATCCGCCTCCCCTACGTGGATTCGTCAGTCGACGCTGTCATTGTGCGCCAGGGGTCGGTCCGTGAGCGGGAGGCTGCTCGCGTGGCGCAGTCTGCCCTTCTCGTACGGAAAAAAAATGGCGACGCTCTGGTCGTGCGCTGGCTGGAAAGACCCGAAGAAGATTCGTTCCCGGCAGTTTCGATCATCATTCCTGTACACAATCACCTCGAGCTCACCAGGGAATGCCTGGAGGCGGTGCGTCTCACCCTCCCGGAGACTTTCCGAGGCGAAATCATCATCGTCGACGACGCCTCCACGGACGGAACGCACGGATATCTCGAACAACTCCTGGCCAGTGACTCCCGTTTCCGAAGCGTGCGAAACGAGACCAACGCCGGATTCCTGGACAGCGTCAATCGCGGCGCCTCGGTGGCAAATGGCGAAATTTTCGTGTTTCTGAATAACGATACGCTGCCCCGTCCGGGTTGGATCGACGCCATCGTCGATACCTTCAGAAACTATCCGGACTGCGGCGCCGTCGGCGGCAAGCTCCTCTTCCCCGACGGTCGCCTGCAGGAAGCAGGAGGTGTGATTTTCGCCGATGCCTCCGGTCTCAACTTCGGAAGAAACGGCGACGCCTCCCGCCCGCTCTATTCCTTCGTGAGAGACGTGGACTACTGCTCGGGCGCCATTCTGGCGACCAGAGCGGATCTATGGAACGAAATCGGAGGATTCGATACGCGCTTCCGTCCCGCGTATTACGAGGACGCCGATTACTGCTTCACCGTCCGGTCGCGGGGAAGGCGAGTTCTCTATCAGCCGGCCTGCGAGATCGTGCATCTGGAGGGAGGTACCGGCGGGGTAGACATCACCTCCGGAGCTAAACGGGCGCAGATGGTAAACCGCTCTCGCTTTGCCGTGAAGTGGGAATCGGAGCTGAAACACCAGTTCAATCCGCCGGACGTGATCGACGTGCCCGCCGAACTGAGAGTCCTCTTTCCTGCGGATAGGAAGCGAATTCTGGTGATCAACCATACCGTGCCCGAGTACGACCGGGAAAGCGGGTCAAAGCGACTCTTCGACATCCTCGGGTTTCTCGTCGAGGATGGATGGGCAGTTAGCTTCATGGCTGGCTGGGTTCCTGGCGGCGAGCGGTATGTACGTGAGTTGCAACAGATGGGGATCGCCACCTTCGAGAAGGGTTTCCTTCCCCTGAACGATCCGGCCTACGAACACGAAGCGCATCGCCTGATCGTGAACGGTTGTTTCGATGCTGCTCTGATCTGCTTCTGGCACATCGCCGAGCACTGGACGCCATTGATCCGGACCGTTTCGCCCCGCACCAGGATCATCGTCGACTCGGTAGATCTGCACTTCCTCCGCACCGTGCGCTCTGCCCTGCGGCCAGATAAGAGCGAGGGGACCCGTGAGCTTCTCGCGGACGACGGCGCTGCATTCCGCCAGGAATTGAATGCTTACGCCGCGGCCGACCGCGTCCTGACGGTTTCAGAGAAAGAGGCGGCCATCCTCAACGACTTTCTCAGCTCGCCAGATCTGGCGGTGGCCGTCCCGGACATCGAGGAGCTGGACGACTCCCCCTTCACGTTCGAGGAACGGCGGGGCATCCTGTTCATCGGAAGTTTCCGTCACCCTCCCAATTGTGAAGCGGCTGAATATCTCCTTCGCCAGATACTGCCGCTCGTCGATTCCCACCTGCTCGAGGCCCACCCCTTGCGCATCGTCGGTACCGATCTGCCGGAGGAGATCATTTCCCTGGCGCGGAGTCACGGGAACGTCGAGGTCGTAGGATGGGTTCCGTCGATTGGTCCTTACCTGGACCGGACGAGGATCTCCGTGCTCCCTCTTCTCAGCGGTGCTGGCACGAAGAGGAAATTCATCCAGTCGGCCATGACCGGTACGCCGGCCGTAGCCACGACAATCGCCGCGGAGGGGCTACAGTTCGCCCACGGACGAGACACACTGATCGCCGACACCCCGGCGGCGTTCGCCCGATCGATTGAAGAGCTTCTGTCCAATGAGCAGACCTGGTCGAGGCTTTCCGCCAATTCCCGCGATGTTGTCCTGCGGACGCATGGAAGGAACTTCGGTCGCAGCCGGCTCCTCGAGGCTTTGTCATCGAACCCGGGTCCCGATGCCGCGTCGACCGTCCCCTACGCCAGTGAAGAGCGTCGGGCCGATGAAATCGCCTGGCTCTGCAATATCTGTGGAACGACCAACAGAAACGTTCTTGCGGAACTGGCTGATCGCGAGAAACCAAATTGCAGATGCGGGTCGACAGTCCGCTTCCGCGCCATCGTCTCCGTTCTTTCCCGCGAACTCTTCGGGCGCAGCCTGCTCCTGCGCGAATTCCCGTTTCGCCCGGACATCCGCGGCGTGGGGATGAGCGACTGGGAAGGGTACGCCGAGAGGTTGCGCGACGTTGTCAGCTACGAGAACAGGTTCCTGCACATGGAACCACGCCTGGACATCACCGCCATCGAACCATCGCTTCGCGGACAGTACGACTTCATCATCTCCTCGGAGGTATTCGAGCATGTCGCGCCTCCCGTATCGCGGGCCTTCGAGAACGCCCGGGAACTGCTCAAGCCCGGTGGATTTCTCCTGCTGACCGTTCCCTATCTCGACGACGACGGAGTGGAGACGGTCGAACACTTTCCTTCGCTCCACGATTTTGAAATCCTCGGGCAGGGCTCCGATGCCCGGATCGCCAACCGCACGCCGGACGGACGAATGGAGGAGTTCCGGAACCTCGTTTTCCACGGAGGCCCGGGGCTGGCCGTGGAGATGCGTTTGTTTTCGAAGCAGGGCCTACTTGCCGAATTTGCAGCAGCGGGACTGCAGGCCAGAATCTGCGGGTCAGCGGACGTCGATCACGGCGTGTGGTTCTCAAATTCGAAATCCCTGCCGATCATCGCCCGCCGCTCGTCGTAAGGAGTGGCTCCGGTCAGGGCTCCGCGTTTACTCGCAGCCTTCTGATGTCGTAGCCACCTTGATCGAATCCAGGGCAGTAGCGCCGCCCTTCATAACCAGAGTGAACTCCATGCCGTTCGTTACCCACTTGTCGGTCTTCGCCGTTCCCGGGCCCCTGCCGGCGGCGAAGAGCTTTCCCTGAGGGCCACCGAGACGGATCTCGTAGATCGAATCGCGATCTCCCACCCACGAAATGGTGGTGATGCCGCGACCGGATCCATCGCAAACCGGCACAGGATCCGGAATGGCAGTGACTTTTTCATTTCGGGTGGGCGCAACAGTCGGACTGCTGCTGGTAGACGGCTGAGCAACGTCTGTCTGTGCGACCGGCGGATTCTTTTCGGCGGCGCATCCAGCGGTCATGCTCAGGACCAGAAATGCAGCAAAGAGTTTCATCTCGAAGCCTCGCGATTGTTGATGGCGCGTATTGGAACACGGAAGAGAGAGGGCCATCAAGCACGGAGTAAGTTGCCGCTTAGCGAGTCCTGAGTTGTCATAGACAGGGAACACGGAAAAAAAAAGAGCGGACCCGCAAGGTCCGCTCTTACCCGTCATGCTGTCATCTATGGTTCCGACACTCAACATTCAAGGACAGGTCACAGACACGGTGACCGTACCCAGGGTGTTCGCTGACGTCAGGGGAAGCCCTCCGCTGACATCCTGGGCGTAAAAGGTCAGGCCACTCGGAACCCACTTGCCCGTGCTCGCCGAGGCTGACGGTCCGGTGCGGCTGAACAGAGGCCCGATCGGTGACGCCAGGTGCAGCTCCACGATCTGGGCGTTGGCATAGCTCCAGTTCAGGTTGGCTACGGCCAGGCCGCTTCCATCGCACTGCTGCACGGGATTCGGCGTGGCTCGCAGACAGCCGACGTGAACCTTGACGGTACCGAGGGTGTGCGCCGAGGTCAACGGCAGGCCTCCGGTGACGTTCTGTGCGTAGAAGACCGTGCCGTTGGCGACCCACTTCCCCGTGGTGGCGTTCCCAGCGGATCCCGAGCGGCTGAAGAGGGGACCGTTCGGTGAGCCGAGGCGGATCTCCACGATTCCCGCGGCCGGGAAGTTCCAGCCCAGCCGGGTAACTCCCAGCCCTGAACCGTCACAGATATTGACCTGATCGGGGGAGGCGGTGAAGGAGTTCGCACTGCACGACACGGAAGCCGTAACAGTACCAAGAGTATTTGCGGAAGTGAGCGGCAGACCGCCGGTGACGTTTTGCGCGTAAAACTTCAATCCGTTGCTGACCCATTTGCCGGTGTTCGCGGTCCCGGAGGAGCCGGAACGGCTGAAGAGCGGACCGCTGGGCGAGCCCAGGTGGATCTCCACGATGCCCGCGCCGGGGTAGTTCCATTGCAGAGTCGTGCTTCCCAGACCGGAGCCATCGCAGACCACCATCGGATTCGGCGAAGCGGAACTGGTGCCGCTGACGCTGGTGACCGTGACCGTTGCCGCGGAGCTGTCAGTGGATCCGCAGGAGTTGGTGATGCGAACCCAGTAGCTGGTGGTCGAGGAGGGAGAGACGGATACGGAAGCTCCTGAACCGCCGGCAACCGGCGAGGATGTGGTTCCGCTCGCTCCGATGTACCACTGATAAGAAGATGCGCCCCCGGCGGCGACGGACAGTGCTGTCGATTGGCCAGAGGAGATGGACTGGGACTGAGGCTGCGTGGAGATCGTCGGCTTCGTGCACGACGAGCTGCATGAATTTCCGCCATCGCCATAGAGCCAGCGCACGGCGTCGACATCGTCGGTTCCGAGTGTGGTTCTGTTCTGGACGGAGGATCGCATGGTGGCCGCTGCTTCGTCGCCCGGACAGGAGTCGTGGGAGGAAGTCGACTGGTCGGAGTGTCCGAGACCGAGAGTGTGACCGAGTTCGTGAAGCAGAACCGACTCGGTGACGACCGAGCTGACCTGATTGAGTGAGCTGTAGGCCCGGAGCCAGACTTCGCCGCCGGTGATGGTGCTGTAGGTTTCGCCGCGCCAGGAGTTGCTTCCTCCGCCATTGGGTCCACCGCACCCGATCACGCCCAGCCCGGCGGGAAGCGCCGTAGACCATCCACAGGGGCTGCTCAGGGCGTTGAGATGGATGGGATTCGAACCGCCCAGTGTGTAGTTGATCGATGAGTTTTGTTCGTTGGTCCAGGTGGCCAGAGCTCTCTGAGCTTCACCCGCGCCCCCGCCGGTGACGTTCGCCGTTCCCTCGGTTACCCAGCCGGCGGTGGCGTTGTTGTTGTAGCGCCACAGACCGCCGAGGTTCGTCCACTGCGGCGTGATCTGAGGATCGGCAGCTCTGCGGGCAGGTTTCAGAATTCCCTTCGGAGATCCTTCCACGAGTTCGTCGCCAAGCGCACCGTTGCGAAGATACGTGGTGAATTTTCCGAGCTCACGGGGACCGCTGGAACTGTCCAGCGAGATCTCGCCGGCGGTCCTGCCCGAGCGAAGGCGCAGTTCGGGATGGATGGAAACCCCGGCGAGCGGCGTGCCGGCCAGGGAGGACTCAGCGAACAGAGTTCCCTGTTCGTCCACTTTCACTTCGAACTTTCCGAGGAGCATCTCCGATGTCTGAAAGTCTCCTTCAGGACGGGAGATGGCGAAGACGATTACTTCGTGACCTGGTGTGTATTCCGGCCGGCCCCAGAGCTTGAAAAACCGTCCGTCGGGGAGCGTTCCGCCTGCCTGGTGGAGAACGAGATCGCCGGCAAGACCACCCTTCACGACCTCGAGGGGCTCGATGACGGTGACCGTCTCGGGCATGCCTCGAAAGTCCTCGATCACCGCGGAGGATTTCACCACGCCGTGAACAACCAGGTCCGAGCGTTCGTAAAGCGAAAAGTCGCTTACGGGCACGACGCTGGTCGCGGCAAGTGGCATGGCAGCCAGAGTGGCGGTGAAAGCGAGCAGAAACCGGGTTACCGGTGCGATTCGAAGCTTGTAAGTCAACCGCATGGACGTTCCTCCTGTGGCGGTCACTCACGCGTGGGGAACGTCCTCGGTCGGAGGAATGAAGAACCTCTGTTCTTCACGTTCGGTAGCCCGGCCGTCTGAACCTGTTCAGACCCGAAAGCTTTGCGTCATCCCGTCGCCGGGATTTTGCCCTTGTCGCGTAACCGCGTTGTTTGTCGAGGGCCGAAACATGCGCCCTGTTTTTTCTAATTCCCTCGATACGCTTCCGATTGTCTCATGGACACCCCGCGGACGTGACCGTAACCGTCGTCGAGCCGAGCGTGTTCGCCGAGTTCAGCGGAAGACCACCCGATACATTCTGGGCAAAAAAGGTAATCCCGTCCCGTACCCATTTTCCGGTCGTTGCGTTTCCGGCGGCTCCGCCCCGAGAGAAGATCGGCCCGTTGGGTGTGGCGAGATGAAGCTCGACAATCTGGGTGCCGGGATAGCTCCAGCTCAGTGTGGAGGTTCCCAGGCCCGAGCCATCGCAGACTTTGATGGGGTTCGGAGATGCCGTCACACATCCGAGCGTGGCTGTCACGGTTCCAAGGGTGTTGGCCCCCGTCAGCGGGAGACCGCCCGTTACATTCTGAGCGTAGAACTTCATGCCCTGGGTCACCCATTTTCCGGTCTGAGCAGATCCGCCCGAACCGCCTCGCGCGAACAGCGGACCGTTGGCCGAACCGACTCGAATCTCGACCGTCTGCGCGGAAGAGAAGTTCCAGGCCAGCGTCATCACGGCAAGGCCGGAGCTGTCACACACCGCGCCTGGAGCCGGTGCGATGGTGAAGGACGAGCCCGAACAGCCGACCCGTGCCACCAATGTTGCCAGCGTGTTCGCTCCAGTCAGAGGCAGGCCGCCCGTTACGTTCTGGGCGTAGAAGGTCAGTCCGTCACTGACCCACTTTCCGGTCTGAGCGGATCCATTGGATGAGCCTCGCGAAAAGAGAGGACCGCTCGGCGAACCGAGGTGAATCTCGACGATCAAGGCAGTGGGGAAGGACCAAATGATCGATTGCGCGGCCAGTCCTGATCCATCGCAGACCTCTGCCGGATTCGGGGAGGCGAGGAAGGAACTGCTGGGCACGTTCACTGCGACCGTGACCGTGTTGCTGTCGTAGGAGCCACAGGCGTTTTGAAACCGTCCCCAGTACGATGTCGTAGCGCCAGGGGAGACATTCAACACGAGGCCTGTCTGGCCGGAAATCGGAGAGGAAACATCGTTGGCAGTTCCCAGGTACCACTGGCCGGTGACGCTCGTGGAACTGGAGAGAGCGACGCTCAGAGAGGCACTCTGCCCTGGGGAGATGGTGACACTTGCCGGCTGCGAAGTGATGATCGGCGGCGGGCATGCAGGCGGTGAGGAAGGCTTCCAACCCAGTTGGACGACTTCGAAGTCGCCGGCCTTGAGGGATGAGAACGCCGGATTGAGAATGTCGTTGTTCCAGTGCGTGTCGTAGGTGCCACCGATATACATATCCGAGCCGTTATCGGCGACGATGAGGCCGTACTGCTTCATGGCCGTGAAGATTCGCTGGACCTGTGGGGCATATCCAGAGATGTCCTTGTTCGCTTTCAATCGCAAACGTGCGCCCATGGGCAGTGCGCCTGATGTGCTGCCGGCCCGATGCGAGGCCGGATAGACATAGCCGTTCGTGGCGCGCACGGTAACTCGAAGGGCGTGACGGATCGGCGACGATCCCCAGGCCTCGTCATAGCGAAGGAGTCCGGGGAAAATGGCCAGACCGGCCGCGTCCGCGCTCGTCCAGGTATCCGGCCGCCGGAGATTGGAATCGAGAGGGAAGATGGCGCCGGAGCCCGCCTCCCAGCGATTGCTCGTTGCGTTCCAGCGTGCTGCATAGAGTTCGAAGAGGATGCGGTTGTCGCGGTCCAGAATGAGCATGTGGCGGTCGCCGGAAGCAGTGGGGTCGTTTCCTGCCAACCCTCCTTCAATCCACTTCGTCTGAGTCCGTGCTTCGACGGGGATGGGGTAGCCTGAGGGCCTGCCTGGTGGGCCGTAGTCACTCTCGTCGGCGTAGTCGAAGACCACGGGTTCCAGTGGCTGGTTGCCGGGAACTGTAATGTAGGGCATGCCATAGATTCCGCTTCCGGCGTCGCCTCCCAGATCGGGATGCAGTCCTCGCGTAGCGCCGATGAAGGTGATGTAGGAGCTGCTGTTCGCATCCAGTGGCGCGGCGCTGATGTCCGTGTTCCACCAGTTGTCTTTCGGAAAAACAGGAAGTGGCTGGGGAAGCGCGCCACCGCGGACCGGGCCGGTCTGCGCCAGAGCGGAAGCGCTGAGGAGGATGAGGAGTGAAACAATCGCTGCCAGGCGGCGAGGCGACGAGCCAATCTGCATGGTGGTCTCCCTTCGGCGAGTACTGCGCGGGAACGCCTCGCCGGGAGGGTCTGAAGAGGACAATCTTCAGTTCACGTTCGGTAGCCCGGCGATCTGCTTTGCAGATCCGTGGCTTTGCGTCGCTCCGTCGCCGGAGGTTTGCCTTTGTCGCGTCAGTCGCACTGCCAATATAACAGAGATCACGGCATGGTGAATCAGGCCATGTACTGCCGGGACCAGAGGGGTGAATATCGGACTGCTCGGTGAACTGATGCGAATCCCTACCGTTGAACGCCAGATAAGTTCGAGGAGAGATTCATCCCCGCCAAGCCGCTTCTGTCGCCGGCGAAGGCGGGGTTCGGCGTGGCCGTGAACTGAACGCTCTTCGTGCAGCCGATCGCCGCCGTGACCATTCCGAGAGTGTTCTGGGATGTCAGTTGCACCGCGGTTACATTCTGGACATGGAAGGTCACTCCGTCTTTCACCACTTGCCTGTCGGGGCACGACCTGCACCCCATCGCGGACTGATCGATCAGGTCCCGATCGGAGGGTATCGAAAAGACAACAGGCTGTGAGATGGAGGAGACCAGGAGAAGTGCGAGCGCCAACGCGGTCCTCTGAGGTTTCAGGGAATCAAATTGCGAGGTCTCTGCCAGAGTTCCATTGAAGATTCTGCTTGCGATGCACGGAGAATCGTGTAGAGTTTGGCCGGTTAGTCCTCCTACCAAAACGAAGTGCAACCGATACCCTTCTGTTTCAACCGCGCGCGACTGGAGAGCGCAGCCATATGCGAATGACTTCTCGAATTCTCAGCCTTACTATTTTGACGCTTCTCGTTTCATTTGCAGCGATGGCCCAGAGCGGGGACCTCGTCTACACACCGGTGAACCCGTGCGTTGCCTTTGATACGCGCCCGAGTTTTGGTGGAACCGGAGCGATGGCCGCCGGAGAAGTCCGGATGTTCAACGTTGTCGGATCGACCAATAACTTCGTGGGGCAGGGCGGGCAGATCGCCGGAGGTTGCGGCGTGCCGGGATTTGTCGGCGGTTCGCCGGTCGTGCGCGCGGTCATGATCAACCTCGTTGCCATTGATCCCCAGGGACCGGGCCAGCTCAAAGCGTGGGCATCGGATCAGGGCGAACCGATTCAGGGCGCGCTGGTGAACTTCGCCAACCTTGTACCGAACATGAACAATTCAAACGCTGCCCCGGTCGAGGTTCGTCAGGACAACGAGGGCAACGACATCACCGTGCGCGCGGGTTCGTCCGGGGTTGACGTTCGCGGCGTGGTGCTGGGCTACTTTACGGATAGCCCAGCCGGTACACCCGGACCAACGGGACCGACCGGCCTGACTGGCGATCCCGGACCGACCGGCGACAT